>JAZKFD010000208.1:0-15745 GCA_040386635.1 Pseudomonadota bacterium | reverse complement strand
GGACAGTGAAACGCCTCTGCGCCGATGATAGTGCGGGTTCCCGTGTGAAAGTAGGACATCGTCAGGCTCTTACCGTGAAAAACGCCCAGCAGAAATGCTGGGCGTTTTGCTTTGTGTGATCGTTGATCATCAAAATCTTGCGTGCGACTCGACGGTTGCGCGCTTGGAGGCCTCAGTTGCGATGACACTCAATCGGATTGGCGGCAACAGACTGTTGATGCGAGATTGATCGCTTGGGACCACTCGATACACGGCAGATTGATGTCGTGTGTCGAGAGTAACCAAGTTCCTCTCATCCGCCTTCACGCTTGTAGTGGGAGACTGCTCAGAAGGCCCCGGTCCGGGCACATCGACTCAAGAGCGCGTAAAAAACGAGTTTAGGACCGCATTGCAGTTTGCACGACTCACGTCCCCGGCCTTTAGCCTCTGGCAGATATTGTGGACCTGACCCTTAATTTTCTCCACCGCCAATACTCGCGCTGGTTCCGAGCCCTGCCACTTCACGAGGCGTGTTGCCATTCGACTCAGTGAACGCTGGTTACGTTCATAAAAAGTTTCACCTTTTGGTTCTAATTCGGCGATAACAGCTGTGGCCCCAGCTTGTATTCGTTTAATCTCGGTGGGAGCAAGGTCGATAGCCTGCCCTACATAGCTGGTGCCCCACTGTATCCGGGTTGCTGAACCCTCGGACTTCTTCCAAGCCTGTTCGTACCAATCCAGTGCGCCCTTCGAGTCGTTGCGCCTCTTCGCATTTCCTGCAAGCCCAAGCATGTGATAGTAGGGAGCGACTGCCTTGCCAAGCTCCCTTCTTAGAAGTTCATCAGATTCTTGCAGTAGGCCAGCAGTACTGAGAGCGTGCGCCGCGCCTGGAACGACGGCCTGTCGTTCATATCGATCAGTTGTCGCCGACACAACCTGTGCTACCTGCCGAAGAACTTGCGACTTTTGCGCCTCAACCAAGTTATCCGAACCGTCCGCTGCTTTCCAAAGACCAATTCTTGTCCCCAGAACGTCAATCTGATCTAAGTGGGACAGCGTTGAATCTTGCGCAATGTAACCTAAGGCCAGATCGAAACGTTTCGCCAACCCTTTTCGGCTTTCCCCCGGGCGAGTTAGGCGCTCAACCAACAGATTGCCGTAATTGACAAAAATATCGGAGTGCCGCCTGACGCTGCTTTTATCAGCAATGATCTGCTCAACCAATGCAAGCCCGGCCTCCGTCTCGACCAACGACATAGGGGTGTCGGGCTTGCCACGTGCAAAACTGATCAGGGCCTTTAATCCGAAGCGCTCGCGCACCTCCACCAGATCCGGCGGGGCCAACGCCGACAAATCACTGAGCTTTTTGGGTAGCTCTTGGGTAGAAAGAACCTGTTGCTCATCCGTATCCCACGAGTAATAGGCAAGCAATTTCCACTGTGCTGCCGACAGCGGCTGCTTGAGGAGCGCCTTCCTGAGCAGTTCTTTTACCGGTAGATCCGCCTCCATGCCTGCGGTCAGGGTCAGAAGGTATCGCTGCGGATCGACCTCACCTGGCAAGCGTGTGATTTCCGTTCCGTCCGGCTTGAACAAAACCATCGTCGGATAGCCGGTCACTTTGAATCGGGCGGCGACTTTTTGCGCACCGGGCTTGTCGCCGTCCACGTAGACTGGAATAAACGCTTGGGACCGTTCGACAAAGTCTGAGCGCGAAAAAAGAGTCGCCTTTACCTGATTGCACGGAGGGCACCAAACGGCACCCCAGTAAAGAAAAATCGGTTTCCCGGTTCGCCGACCAAGCGCAAATGCTTTATCGACTTCAACATCCGAAGAGACGTATTGCCATGCGACTCCTGATCGCGCAGCTGCAGCTGCAGCAACGGCAGGCTCTGACACAGCCAAGGCTGCAGCAAGCACCACTGCAGAAAACGAAGAAATGGTTTGAGACTTCATCTGGTACCCCCGGAGTTCAGGCATTTTCCGCCAATCCATTTGCAACTCGGGCCGCGCCCGATCGCTCCAAATCTGCAATTAACGACGCGATCCACGCTTCAAATTGGAGATCCCAGAAATATCGGCTAAAGATTATTCGAAAATACGCAGTGGTCAAGGCCCAGTCCATGAGATCGGGCAGCAGTATTTGTTGAACGTCGAGTAATTTGAACTTCAAAAGAACTTTGGCTGCGTGGTTGGCATGCCGCAATGGATCCGCGCGATACGCGTCGAGCCTACGTCGCGCGGTAGCAAGCGCGCGATCGGTGTCAGTGAACACCCTTCCGTGCCCTGGAATGACGAGCTTCGGTCTAAGAGATTCGATCAGATCGAACGTCGTGCCAACATCGTCGAACGCGCCAACACCTTCGAGCTCCAGGAAAACAACGCCGAAGCCATGTTCCCAAAGTGCATCGGCAGAAATCAGCGTGCAGCTTTTGGGTTCAAAAAGTATCACGGAATGGGCGTCATGGCCGGGCGCAGCCAAGACCTTCCAATCCAGATCCCCGAGCCTGATGACCGAGCCGGCGTTGACCGTGGACTCCACACGAAACCGCGGGCAACTTTGCCCTGTGGGTTCGTAGGTCAAAGCTACGGGATCCCAATCAATGACGTCGGCGGCTTGCCCTGGCGGAATGAATGTCCTGAGTTGCGGGTAAGCATTTTGAAGCGCCGCATTTCCACCGCAGTGGTCGCTGTGGAGGTGCGTGTTGACCAGAACATCCAACTTACGGTTGCCCAAAGCTGTTTGAACTAGGCCAACCGTCTGGACGGCGTGCGTGTGATATCCACTGTCCACCAACGCCGTGCCATGACGCCCCGTCAACAGAACGTTGTTTGAAGAGAGCCAGCCCCGCTCAAGAACCCTCACGCCCTCGGGCAGCTTGACGACCTCGTTCATGCGAGCGATCCATGCGGTGGATCCGCAGCGTCATTTGCCTGAGCGCAACTCGCGTCGAAGGATTTTTCCGACGTTGGTCTTCGGTAGATCGTCTCTGAACTCAATGTATTTCGGCACCTTGTATCCAGTGAGATTTTGACGGCAGTACTTTGCAACATCTTCCTCAGATAGGGTTGGCTCGCTCTTCACGACGAACACCTTGATGGCTTCGCCCTGCTTTTCGTCCGCAATTCCGATAGCTGCGCATTCGACAACGCCCGGACATAGTGAGATCACATTCTCCAGCTCATTTGGGAAGACGTTAAATCCGCTCACCAGGATCATGTCCTTCTTGCGGTCCACGATTCGCGTGAAGCCCTGCTCGTCCATGATCCCGATGTCGCCCGTGCGCATGAAACCGTCCGCTGTGAATGCGCTCTCGTTTTCGGCTGGCTGGTTGTAGTAGCCCACCATGACGTTGGGCCCCTTGATGCAGATCTCGCCCGGCTGCCCGACTTCGACAGAACGCTCATTGTCGTCCTTGATTGCAATCTCTATCCCGGGCAACGGCAAGCCTATGGTTCCTGTGAACTGGGTGCTTGTCACGATGTTGTTCGTCCCAATGGCGCAGGTTTCACTCATGCCCCAGCCTTCAACCATAGGACAACCAGTCAGGTGTTGCCACTGACGGGCCGTGCCCTCGGATGCAGCCATCCCACCGGCTTGCGAAAGGCACAGCTGCGAGAAGTCGATTGACTTGAATTGGGGGTGCTGCATGAGGGCGTTAAATAGCGTGTTTACCGCAGGAAGCAGGTGAAACGGGCGTTTTTTGAGCACTTCAACAAATTTTCCGAAGTCCCGTGGATTGGGAATCAGCGTGAGATGAGATCCCCAGCGAATCGCAAGAAGACAAAGCGTCAGGGCGAAGATGTGATACAGCGGAAGTGCAGCAATACTGTTGGTTTTTCCGACATCGCCCAGGCGCTTGAGTGCTGGCGAGAACCATGCCTCGGCCTGAAGAATCGCTGCAACGATATTGCGATGCGTCAGGACGGCGCCCTTGGACAGACCGGTTGTCCCGCCGGTGTACTGAAGAAACGCAATTGAATCCAGCGTTTGTGGCGACGGGCGCAACTGCAGGGCCGTCCCCTCGGCTACGGCACGGTTGAAAGTTGTGACGCGCCGTCCGTCAGACAGAGGAATCTTGAAGGCCGGCACCATTTTTGCCAAGTGGCGCACGGCGAATGTGATCCAGGTTCCGTACATGAACCCCAGCAGGTCTCCCATCGATGCCATGACAACATGCTTGATCGCTGTCTGGTCGATGACTTCTTCGAGCGTCTTTGCAAAATTCTCGAGGATGACGATCGTCGTCGCCCCGGAATCCTTGAGCTGATGTTCCAGTTCGCGCGCCGTATAAAGCGGATTGACGTTGACGCACGTAAAACCCGCACGCAAAACTGCGGCCATCGTCACGGCGAACTGGGGAATATTCGGCAGCATGATCGCAACGCGCGCCCCTGGCTCCAGACCCTGCGCCTGAAGCCAGGCGCCCAAGGCTGAAGAGAGGCTGTCGAGCTGTCCGTACGACATCCACCGCTCCATGCAAACCGAGAACGGTCGTGACGCGTTCTTTCTGAATGACTCCTCCAGCAGTTGGGTGAGTGAACTGTACTGTTCGGGCCTGACGTCATGAGGGACGCCCTCGGGGTAGCTCTTCAACCAGTGCTTGTCCATTTCAGGCGATCTCCTTGGAGCACGGATTGTCGAAGCGGCCGGATTGAACGGCTAGCGGGCTTGTCCTAGGGTGCTGGCCAGTTCGGTCTCACAGGCGACAATCGGGGCGTCGAACAACATTGCGATCAAAGCCGCTTCGCGAGCATGGATCGTCTCGATAAATGCCTCGGCTCCACCGGGTTGCCTGGCCATCGAGGCGAAGGTGTCAAAGCCGGTTTCCAGGAATCGTTGCAGGGACGACAGCCCACCCGCGGTGGCGGGTCCCCGCATCAATTTCAACAGAGTTCGCAGCCCCGGGGTTCTGGTCAGGCGCGCCATTCGAGCGCCGATGTCCAACACCACCGAAAGCTGGGCCTCCCGATCTGAACGGCGCCCTACGTCGCGCCAGGCGTCCACATAACGAGACGCGTCACTGATGGGAAGTTCCGGTCCACGGCGAGTCCACGCTTCGGCCATGGCTTGATCAAGATCCTCTGTCAGTGCATGAAGGTTGGCCAGGGCTACAGCCGTATCCGCGACGGCAGGGGGAAAAAATCGCTCGATGGCACCCGCTATGCGGGCGAACTGTTCATCGCGCTGCGCGTAATCCTTGTCGCTGTACAACTCGTCCAGGAAAAATCGCGATGCCGCGACGTACGGCCCTTGGGAGAGAAGGTCTGGGTAGGTCCCGGAGAAACGCCGCGCCTGGACACGCTTGACCTCGGCAAGCGCCTTCAGCACGTCGGGACGCGCATGCGCTGACTGCCGCAACAGCGAAACGCGGCCAACAGCTTCACGAATGGATTGAGCGGCTTCCATGCAAACCCCGAGTCTATCTAGGCACAGCGCTCTACGCCGGCTACTCGCTCACGTGACATAGTCGCCCGATGCAAAGAAGAAGGCTGTTGGCGTTGGGAGCCGTCTCTGCCGCCGTCCTGACAGTCGGCGGCGGGACGCTGGCCCTACTTGAGCCCGGCTTGCAGGACGGACGGCTTTCGGCCAGCGCGCGCAGCGTGTTCATGGCCGTTAGCGCAGCAATCCTTGAAGGGAGCTTACCCGACGATGAACACGGCAGAAGTGCTGGTCTCGCCGGCCTGCTCGAGCGGATCGACGTGCTGCAGGCTGCCTTGCCGCCCCACGCACAGGCGGAGCTGTCCCAACTGCTTTCACTGCTCGCGAGTTCGCCGGGGCGACGCGCGCTAGCCGGCCTTTCCTCTGCCTGGCCTATCGCTACAGTCACTGAGATTCAAGAGGCATTGCAGTCGATGCGCCTGTCGGGCATCAGCTTGCGACAACAGGCCTATCACGCACTTCACGACATCGTCAGTGGCGCGTATTTTTCCGATGCGCAGACCTGGGGCCGCATCGGCTATCCGGGCCCCTTGAAAATCTGAGGGACGATTGATGAGTACTGTGCCCGATCCCATCCGCGAGGGCTTGAAGCGCGGCTGGAAAGTGATTGGCGGTTCGTACGGCGAGGCCCCGGCGCGCATCACCTGTGACGTGGTAATCGTCGGCTCCGGTGCGGGAGGGGGAATAACCGCGGAGTTGCTCACGCGCGCAGGGCTGAGCGTGGTGGTGGTGGAAGAGGGCCCGCTTCGCAGCAGCTCCGATTTCACGCAGCAGGAATCCGTGGCTTATCCGTCGCTTTATCAGGAAAGCGCTGCTCGCAAGACCGCCGATAAGGCCATCAACATCCTCCAGGGCCGTTGCGTGGGGGGCTCGACCACGGTCAACTGGACCAGCTCATTTCGCACGCCGCAGCCGACGCTGGATTACTGGAGCGAACACTTCGGTCTGGTCGATTTCACCAACGATGCCCTCGCGCCTTACTTCTCGCAAGCAGAGCGCCGCCTGTCGATTGGGCCCTGGCTCACGCCTCCGAACGAGAACAACGATCTGCTGCGTCGAGGCGCTGCACGCCTGGGAATCGCTGCCGCTTCCATCTCACGCAATGTGAAGGGCTGCTGGAACCTGGGTTCGTGCGGGCTGGGATGCCCGACCAATGCCAAGCAGTCGATGCTGGTGACCACCATACCCGCAGCGCTCGATCGGGGCGCAACACTGCTGGTCGAGACCCGTGCCGAGCGATTCGTCATTCGAAACGGAGAGGTTCAGGCGCTCCATTGCCGCCCGGTGCGACCCAACGGCGCGGCCACTTCTTCGAATGCCGCAGCAACCGTCGTGGTGGCGCGGCACTTCGTGCTTGCGGCCGGCGCGATCAATTCGCCGGCGCTGCTTTTGAGGTCGGAGGCTCCGGATCCCCACGGTCTCCTGGGCAAGCGAACCTTTCTGCATCCGGTGGTCATGTCCGCCGCCGTCATGCCGCAAGCAGTGCAAGGCTGGCAGGGCGCGCCGCAGACCATCTACTCCGATCACTTTCTTGAGACGCAGCCTATTGATGGTCCTATCGGGTTCAAACTCGAGGCGCCACCGCTACATCCGGTGATTTTTGCTTCGAGCGTCTCCGGATTCGGTCGCAGCCACGCACAGTTGCTTGAGCAGTTTCCGCGGACCCATGTGCAGCTTGCCTTGCTGCGAGATGGCTTCCATCCCGAGTCGCCCGGCGGGAGCGTCGGCTTGCGCGGCGACGGATCGCCCGTGCTCGACTATCCGCTCAACGATTTCGTGATGGAGGGCGCGAGGCGCGCGTTTTTGGCGATGGCGGAGATCCAGTTCGCTGCCGGAGCTACCCAGGTTTTGCCGGTGCACGAGCTTTCGCAGCTTTATTCAACATGGACACAGGCCCGGCAGGCCATCGAATCGCTTCCAATGAAGCCACTTCTCGCGAAAGTCGTCAGTGCGCATGTCATGGGCGGATGCGGATCTGCGGGCGATGAAAAGTGCGGCGTGACGAGGCCGGATGGAGAGCACTGGCAGCTCGCCAACCTGTCGGTGCACGACGGCTCCATCTTCCCGACCAGCATCGGAGCAAACCCCCAGTTGTCGATCTACGGCATCACCAACCGGCTTGCGCAGGCCCTGGCGCGCAGGCTCGGCGGCAAGGATGTGATACTGGCCTGATGCCGCAGCACTCGTCTCTCGCCCGACTCCAGCAGGTCATCACGCTGGGGTTGCTGGCAGCTGCGATCGCCTCGCTGTCGTGGAACTGGAAATCCTCACCTGGATGGGCGATTGGGGGATTTCTTCTCATCGCGCTAGGCTACGCAATCATTCTTGCCATCGAGTTTTTCCTGCTTCGCTGGCTGAGTGGCTCGAGCGGCGCGTTGCGCCCGACCGTTGCACAGCTTGCGCGTGCCTGGCTGGGCGAGACACTGGTTGCGCCGCGGATTTTCTGCTGGCGCCAGCCCTTCCGGTGGCGCGCGGTTCCCGATCAGCTCGAGCCGCTCGCCGGTGCCGGTCCCCGGCGTGGCGTGGTGCTGATTCACGGCTTCGTGTGCAACCGCGGATTCTGGACCCCGTGGCTGGAACGCCTGCGTGCAGCGGGTCACCCGTTCATCGCGGTCAATCTCGAACCAATCTTTGGATCCATCGAAGACTACGCGCCCCTCATCGAAGACGCCGTCGAACGGATAACCCGCGCAACGGGAATGCCGCCCGTTCTGGTTTGCCATAGCATGGGAGGGCTGGCTGCGCGCGCGTGGCTGGCAGCCAGGCCGGGAGCTGATCGGGTCCATCGCGTCGTGACGATCGGAAGTCCTCACCGGGGCACGTGGCTGGGTCGGTTCAGCCGCACGGCCAACGGTCGCGAAATGCGACTGGACGGAGACTGGATACGCGGCCTGCTGCCGCGGCTGGACGCGTCTGTCAATGCTCGCTTCATCTGCTGGTATTCAAATTGCGACAACATCGTGTTTCCTGTGGAAACCGCCACGCTACCGGGCGCGGACAACCGGCTGCTACCCGGCGTGGCGCATGTACAACTCGCATTTCACCCAGAAGTGATGCGTGCAACGCTCGCCTTGATTGCGGAACACGAGAGAAATTTCTCACAGCAACTGAGCTCATAGTTCTCAGGCAGGAGACTTGATTCTGCTTATCCTGCAGCTTATTAGACCGAGATAAGCACTGGGAGAGTTGGGTGGACACTATCGCGAATTCATGGGTTCAGGCGGGCATTTTTCGGGCCGACGATGAGGTCTCTGCCGCCTACGGATTCGCGTTGGTAATGGATGAACTTGCGCACGGTGTCATGGTCACGACAACCGACGCCCACATCCTCCATGCCAATCAGGCCGCGCGGCATGAACTTGCACGACAGCAGGTGATTTCGAGGGTTCTGGACAAGTTGCAGACGGATTCCCCGGCCAATGCTCATGCGCTTCAGGACGCACTGTCGAGGGTCGCCGAAGGCAAGCGCAGTTTGATCGAACTCGCCGCGCCTGACGGTCGAACCCTTTCTGTGGCCGCAGTGCCGCTGCGCAGCGGCGCCGGCAAGCCGCCGATCGCTGCATTGTTTTTCGCGCGTTCAATGGTGTGCGACTCGCTCATGCTCACTTTCTACTCGCGCACTCACGGTCTGACGGCGACCGAAGAGCAGGTGCTTGGCGTCCTCTGCCAAGGCTATTCCGCCCCCCAGGTCGCGCAACAGATGAAAGTTGCGGTCTCAACCGTCCGCTCCCATATCCGCAGTCTTTGCGCAAAAACGCGGTCTTCCAGCGTCCGCGAACTGGTGAGCCGTGTTGCCGTGTTGCCCCCGGTTGCACCGCCGTTCCCGCACGTACCCCTCCACTGAAAGTCGCAGGCTCCGCGCGCGAACCTCATGCTAGAGTTCGCGAGCTTTTTGGGGAGCCGTGAATGAACATGCCTAGCCCGCTGGCGGCAAACGAGAAACTGCTATCAGGGTTGACTCCAAACCTGCGAGCGCTCGCTTTGCGCGGAACCGGCCGCAGCTATAGAAAAAATACAGTCATCGTCAATGAAGGGGAGGTCGGAGAGTCGCTCTTCATCCTTTTGCAAGGGCGCGTCAAGGTGTTCTCCAACGACCAGGATGGCCGCGAGATAACTTATAACGTCGTCGAATCAGGAGACTATTTCGGCGAGATGTGGCTCGACGGCGGACCGCGGTCGGCGTCCGTCATGACGATCGAGCCCTGCGTGTGTTCGGTTGTGGGTCGAACGGCCCTGCGAGAACACCTGGCCGACGAGCCCGAGTTCGCGCTCGATCTGGTCGCCCAGGTCATCCGTCGTGCCCGTGCCGCAACCGAGACGGCTCGAAACATGGCGCTGCTTGACGTTTATGGCCGGGTCGTCGTGACACTTGAGAGCCATCACGGACCGGCCAGGCCGGATGCGCCCATTACGCTGACACAGATCACGCACCAGAACATCGCCAGTCGTGTGGGGGCCTCGCGCGAGATGGTGAGCCGCCTCTTGAAGGACCTTGAGAAAGGCGGCTACATCGACCTTGGCGTCAAACGCATCACCCTGTTGAAGAAGCTGCCCGCACGCTGGTAGCGGCGGGTAGCGCCTGGTTGCCGCGCGCAGCGTGCTGACGCCGCGCTGGTCCCAAATCGATGTTGCCGCGGCACGACACGGCAAGCCATTCGATGCCTAACAACCCCTGAACGAAAGCTGCGAGCGTGTTCACATCCTTGGCTGAGAGGCCGCGCGCTTACCATCGGGCCATGGAGTGCCAGGCCTGTCACACTGCCAATCCCGAATCGAATCGCTTCTGTGAGTACTGCGGCGTGCCGCTTACCTACAAGTGTGCCGAGTGCGGATTCGACTGCAACGTGACCAGCCGGTTTTGCGGGGGTTGTGGAATTTCCCTGCGCCGGGCGGAGCCCCGTGCAATCGCACCCCGCGCGGCAGGGACAGGTTCGGCGCGCAGTCAGACCCCCGGCGTCACGACACGCCGGGCTGAACTCAAGCAGGCGACCGTACTGTTTGCGGATATCGTGAGCTCCACCGAGCACATCGCCCAGCTCGATCCTGAGGCCGCAATGGAGCGTCTCCAGCCCGCAATCCTCACCATGTGTGATGCCGTGGAGCGCTTCGGTGGAACGGTGATCCGAACCACGGGCGATGGCGTGATGGCGCTCTTTGGCGTACCCCGGGCACTTGAGGGGCACGCCACGCTCGCTTGCGAAGCGGCGCTGCAGATGCAGGCTGCATTCGGAGCGCAGGATGGGATTCTTATTCGGGTCGGGCTGCATTCCGGACCTGTCGCATCCGATCCGCATGCGGCGGATAGCGCCCGAGGCGGCGGCGCCCATGGGCTCACGATCCATCTGGGTAGCCGAGTCGTCGCAGAAGCGCCACCCGGCGAGATCGCCTTGACGGCTGATACCCGGGCGCTGGTGCGGCGGGGCGCACTGGTCAAGTCACTGGGCTTTCCTTCCCTGAAAGGCATCCCCCAGGCCATCGAGATTTTTGTTCTGGCAAGTCTCGGTTCCCATTCGCGGCATCGGCCCTTTGACGAAGGCAAGCTCAGTCCTTTGCAGGGGCGGGATCCCGAAATGACGGCGCTGCAAGCGGCCCAGGAGCAGGCCCGGCGGGGCGAAGGCAATGTGATTGGCGTTACCGGCGCGCCAGGTGCGGGAAAGAGCCGACTCTGTTTTGAGTTTGCCCGCTGGTGCACCGCGCGCGCGGTACCTGTTTTTGAAGTCCATGCCCAACTCTATGGCCATGCGACGCCCCTGCAACCGGCGCTGGAACTGCTTCGGGTGTTTTTCTTCCGGATTCCGACCGATGCGGACGCTTCGACCGCGAGGCCAATCGTTACCCGTCGGCTGGGTGCAGCGGGTCTGGATAGCGAAGCGGATGTCATGCTTGTGCACGAGTTTCTCGGCCTGAGCTCGTCAGTGACTGCCAGCCAGCATGGCCCCCGTGCACGCAGAGCCAGACTGCTCGCGATCGTGCGCAAGTTGTTCGAGGACATGTCCGGATCACATGCCATCCTGGTCATCGAGGATCTGCATTGGCTTGACGAGGCGAGCGAGGAGTTCGTGTCGGTGCTGATTCATGCGGTGTCGGGTACGCGCTTGCTTCTGGTGCTGAACTACCGCAATTCCTACTCATCTCCCTGGCTTAGTCTTCCGAACTACAAGCAGCTCGCCTTGGGTGAGCTGAGCGCCAGCGACACCACTGCCCTCGTGCGCGAGCTCGTGAGCAGCAGTAGCGGATTCACGGGGCTTCACGAGCTCATTGCCCGGCGAAGCGGAGGAAATCCGTTTTTCGCCGAAGAACTGGTGCAGTCACTGGCAGAGAGCGTTGCGCTTGGTGAGGCGGCAGATACGGGCGACGCGGCGTCAATCGGAGCCGCGTTGCCGTCAACCGTGCAGGCCGTTATCGGCGCCCGTATCGACCGGCTGCCGGAGGCTGAGAAGTCCGTGTTACAGACCTGCGCGATCATCGGCAAGGAGATACCCCTGGGCGTGCTGGAGCAGGTCACGACCCTGGCGCCGGAAGACTTGCAGGGCGTGCTCGACGGCCTCTATCACGCGCAGCTGCTGCAGCCGGCCGACGGTGCACGGCAATTTGCATTTCGGCATCCACTGATTCAGGAGGTGGCCTACACCGCACAGCTGAAAACACGACGCAGTGCGATTCATGCCGCGGTTGCCGGTGCGATGGTGGGTCATTACGCCGAGCGGATCGATGAATTTGCCGCGCTGATTGCTTATCACTTTGCCGCAGCGGGCGCCTGTACTTGCGCAGCTACGTATGAGAGCAAGGCGGCGCAGTGGCTGTGCGCGGTGGACTCCGGCCAGGCCATCAAGCACTGGCACCGCGTTCGCTCGCTTCTGGATGGCGCCGGCATGAGCAATGAAACGGACCGGCTGAAGGTCATGGCCAACAGCAAGATCTGCTGGCTTGGTTGGCGAGAGGGGCTCACATTCACCGAGGTTAAACCCTTCATAGATGAGGCCGTTGTTCTTGCAGGCCGTCTGGATCCCGAGTGGACGCAACTCCTGCTCATGGTGGAGGGGCGCATCCTGCAGGCCGGTGGCGCGTCGGCTGACCTCTACGTCGATCGCATGGAAAGAGCCATTGCAACACTCGATCGAGACAAGAATCCGGGGCGTGCGGTCACGCTGCATGCCGCTCTGAGCCAGGCGTACGGTTGGGCCGGAATGCTTCAGGAGGCGCTGGCGGCAAATGACGCGGCGCTGGAGCGGATTGCACATATCGACACGTTCGATCTGGAATTCCTGGGTTTCAGCCTGGAGCAGTGGGTGTTAGCTTTGCGCGCGCGCCTGTTTACACGGCTGGGCCGCTTTGGTGATGCCGGCGCGTGCCTGGGCCGTCTCCTGAAAATGACAGGTGCCTCGATCGACCCGGTGATCGCGCAGATGCCGCACTTCGGCTACGTCGAGTTGGCCGCGCACACCGGCGATATCCACCTGGCCCGCCAGCATCTCGCGATAGCGACCGATATCGCGCAGCGCAACCAGGCCCCGTACCTGCGGGTGTTTTCGCTATACGGCCAGGCCTTGGTCCACGCGATGCAGTCTGAATTCGACGAAGCGGCGCGGGTGCTTGGAGAGACGCTCGCGCTGGTTCGCAACTCGAAGGTCGCAATGGAATTCGAGACCGAGATCCTGGCAAGCCTCGCCGAGAATCACCGCAGTGCCCGCAGCACTGACCTCGCATTGGCCCTGAGCAAGGAGGCTGCTCGCCTTTCATCGGAAAGGGGCAACCGCCTGCCCGAATGTCGCGCGCTCATGACCTGGGCTTCGATTCTGGACGGACAACCGCAGCTGGGTGCTGTCGGCGAGGCCGACACATTGCGAGCGAATATTCAGGCGCTGCTGCGTACGACAGGTTGGCGCGGACATAGTGGGGCGCACTCATCAGATTTGCAAGAACGTGACATCAGCGCGGGATCCTTCGCGCCAGCAGCGTGAACTCGCGCATGCCGTAGTCTTGTAGAAGTTGCGTTTGCATGTCCAGCCGGGTCCGGCAGTATTCGACCCAGAACGACGCGTCAGCACGATACAACTGCGTAGGATCTTGCGGCGCAGGCGCGAGGAAGTTCACCGCGAAACCGATGCGGCTTGTGTTGGCCATATCGGTGAGCGCGCGTGCGACAAATGCTTCCCACACATCGAGGGGGTGATGCAGGCGCACATTGAAGATTCCGCTGGCCAGCGAGTAATCGGCCAAGCGCCGGGCGCCAGGACCCTGCTCGAAGCAGACAGACCGCCGGCGGTTTTTTCGGCGAGCAAGGGCGATCATCTCCGGTGAAAGATCGGTGCCCAGATAGTCGATGGCAACCCCGCGCAATCGGCGATGCATGAAGCCGGCGAGTGCGCCGTAACCGCAACCGATATCGTTGACCGAAAGGGTCTGGGTGGGGGCAATGACATTGAGCAGCTGCACGAAGCGCAACTCCTGAGTCGGCGCGCACGTCCAATCGACGCCAAGCGGAGTCGCTCCGTGACGCAAGGCGCGGCAGGAGTAATAGTCGCGAATGCTTGAATGGACTGCGCAGCTTTCAATCCCGTCAGAAGAATTCGGGTGACGCAGCGCAGCCATCATGTCGTCCTTCAGGACTTCTTCTTGCCACCCTTGGCCGGGCTGGCTGTCCTGCCCCCCTTTGCCCTGGCCACCTCGGCTGCACCAACCCGCTCCGGCTGCATCGGCATCGAGATCGTCAGGTAATCCACTTCCAGATAGAAGACCGGTCGGCTGTTTTCAAGCACGCGCACCTGGCGGTTTTCTGCCGCTCCCCGCATGTCATGCGACGTGAAGTAGACGGGCAAGGGATTGGCAGCGGCCAGGTTCTTGATGAGCGCGGACACGATGGCGACATCGCCGCTCTGACCTTTACGGTTCGAATCGTAGTTGTCCAGCTTTTCAAGGTACCGGTGCCAGCGATTCTTGACGTCGTTGTTGAACGCGCCGATGTTCAGCACGGCGACGCTCGTCTTGAATGAGCGCCCTCGCTTGAAGATCCTGAACTCCTTTTGCAAGGCGACCATTTCTTCAACACCCCCGTAGTGCGACTCCTTGCCCTGCGATGGGGCGAATCGGACATTCAGTTCGTCGAAAAGGCTCCCGACATAAATGTCGTGTTCTTTCAGGAAATACCCCATAACTTCGCGCTCCTGGTTGATTAAATTCTCACAGGTTTCAAACGCAACCGTTTGCAACAGGAGGCAGTTTAAACACAGCACGCGAAATTTCTACCACGCCTCTCCCCCATGTTGAGGAGGGCGCTGGCTAGTCGGGGCTTGCGGAATCGGCGGCGAACTCGGGAAGCTGGCGCACCCGGTCGTAAATAGGGGTGAAGTCAGGCGCGGTCTTGTCGAAGAGTTCCTCAAAGCTGTCGATCACGAAATAGGTCTGCTGGTAGCTATCGATTTTGTAGCGGGTGCGCATCACCCGTTCGATATCGAGTGGAAGCCGGCTCGGCTCCGGGCTGTGGATGGCGTGTTTGAGCTCACCCGGCGAACTCAAGATACCGGCACCATACGCCCGCAGCCCATTGGCTTGGCGAATCAGGCCGAATTCGACCGTGTACCAGTAAAGCCGGCTCAGCATTTCGCAGGAATCGAGTGCATGGGCCTTCAGGCCTCCCTTGCCGTACTCCTGCATGTGGTCTGCGAACACCGGGTTGAACAGCAAAGGAACATGCCCGAACAAATCATGGAAGACGTCGGGCTCGACGATGTAGTCGAACTCTTCGGGTTTCCGGATCCAGTCGGTGCAGGGGAACCTGCGGTTGGCTAGCAACGTGAAGAATGGCACTTCCGGAATCAGGCCTGGGACGGCGACAATTTCCCAGCCAGTCGCCTTGTGCAGGCGTTCATTAATTTCATCGAAATGCGGGATGCGGTTCTTGGCGCCCAGCAAGGGCAGCGCGGCGATGAACTCATCGCATGCGTGGCCAGGGACCAGTGTTTCCTGGCGCCCGTAGAGGCGGCGGTAGGTTTCATGGTCGGCAGTTGTGTACGCGTCGTAATTCTGTGGACAGGTGTAGTCGAGCCCAGCCCGAGAGTAGTCACCGCGCGGCGGGCGGTCGCTCGCACCATAAACGACGGGGGTGGCGCCAGAGGTCGGGTCGTCGAGGTTCGCGGTCATTTCTTGTCCAGCACGCCGCGGCGCATCTGGTCCAGTTCCATTGTCTCGAAGAGGGCCTTGAAATTGCCCTCGCCGAAACCTTCATTGCCCTTGCGCTGGATGAACTCGAAGAAGATCGGGCCCAGCTGGTTTTCGCTGAAGATCTGCAGCAGCAACTCGCCGGGCTTGCCATCCACCAGGATGTTG
>JAZKFD010000207.1:0-18326 GCA_040386635.1 Pseudomonadota bacterium | reverse complement strand
CCACGATCATTCGAAAACTGGCGTAGTGGTCAGCGGTGTAAAAACAGGCCTGCGGTGCCCTTGCAGGTCCTCCGCAGACGATCCGGCGGGCGCCCCGATTCCGCGACCCGGGGGTGGCGACGGTGTATTCGCGGTAGAAACCGCGCCGGGCACTGGGAAGCAGACGCTCCCTGTTGCCGAACACCGAACCATCCTTGTCATACGGAAAAGGCCCGCCCTGGCGGATCAGTTCATAGGTCTCGCGTCCTTGCTTTGGCAGCTGGGAAACAGAAACTGTTGCCGCAACGCCGCTGCTGGGGTCATCCCGGAAGCTCCTGGCTTCTGCTGGCTGGCCAGCCAGTGACGCTGCCAACAAAATGCTAGTGAGCGCAAACTTGACGGCCGCGAGGCGAGCCATGAACGGACCTTCTTGGGGTGACCTTGGGGACGCTTTCCGGATTTCAGGGGCTCAACAGCCCTCGGGTAAACCCGGAAAATTCAAGCGTGAGTGTGACGTATCCAAGACAAAAAGGCAAGCGAATGCCCAAATTTTGGGCAGTGGGCAAGGCCATTGCGGCCTCGCCAACACATTGCTAAGTTAGTGCCAGCTATTTGCGCAACTCTTATCTTGCGGCGTTTGCATCGGCAACGGTAAGCGCCGTCATATTGACGATACGGCGCACGGTCGTGCTTGCTGTGAGAATATGCACAGGCTTGGCCGCGCCCAGGAGCACCGGGCCGATTGCGATATTGCCGCCCGCTGCGGTCTTGAGCAGGTTGTAGGAAATATTGGCAGCGTCGATGTTGGGGAGCACCAGCAGATTGGCGTCTCCGTACAAGGTGCTGTGCGGCATGATCTGGTGGCGGGCGGCGCCATCGAGCGCAATGTCGCCGTGCATTTCGCCGTCCACTTCCAGCCAGGGCGCCGAATCTCGCAGCAGCTGCAGCGTTTCGCGCATCTTCAGGGCGCTCGGCTGATTGCTGGAACCAAAGTTCGAATGGGACAGGAGCGCGGCTTTGGGCTTGATGCCAAAGCGCATCATTTCCTCGGCCGCCATCACGGTGATCTCTGCCAGCTGGACGGCCGTTGGATCGTAGTTGACGTGGGTATCGACCAGGAACACCTGGCGGTTGGGCAGCATCAGCCCATTCATGCAGGCATAGGTACACACACCATCGCGCTTGCCGATGACCTGGTCGATGTACTGCAGGTGCATGGATGTGGTGCCCCAGGTGCCGACAATCATGCCGTCCACCTCATCCTTGTGCAGCAGCATTGCGCCGATGAGCGACAAGCGCCGGCGCATTTCGATCTTGGCCATCTGGGCCGTCACGCCTTTACGCTCCGTCATGCGATGGTAGGTCTGCCAGAAGTCGCGGTAGCGGTGGTCCTGCTCGACGTTGACGATGTCGTAGTCGAGTTCCTCTTTCAATCGCAGCCCGAACTTTTCGATGCGCTGCGCGATGATCGCTGGCCGACCGATGAAGGTCGGGCGGGCGATGCCCTCATCGACCACGATCTGCGCTGCACGAAGCACCCGCTCTTCCTCGCCCTCGCAAAAGGCGACGCGCTTTTTGGCGGCCGCCTTCGCCATCGCGAAGATCGGTTTCATCGTCGTGCCCGACGCATACACAAAGCTCTGGAGCCGCTCGCGGTAAGCGTCCATGTCCTGGATGGGTCTGAGTGCCACACCGCTATCGGCAGCCGCCCGGGCGACGGCTGGGGCAATCTTCATCATCAGGCGCGGATCGAACGGCTTGGGAATCAGGTACTCCGGACCGAACGCCAGCTGCTGGCCCGCGTATGCCGCTGCAACCACTTCACTTTGCTCCGCCTGCGCGAGCTCGGCGATGGCGTGCACGGCCGCGATTTCCATCTCCACCGTGATGGTCGTTGCCCCCGAGTCGAGCGCGCCACGAAAAATATAGGGAAAGCACAGGACGTTGTTGACCTGATTCGGGTAATCGGTGCGGCCCGTTGCAATGATGCAGTCGGGGCGCACCGCCTTTGCCTCCTGCGGATCGATTTCAGGATTGGGGTTGGCAAGGGCCAGGATCAGCGGGCTGGCGGCCATCTTCCTGACCATTTCGGGCTTCAGCACGCCGCTGGCCGATAGCCCCAGGAAAATGTCTGCACCCTCGATGATTTCCGAAAGCGTGCGTGCATCGGTCTTGCGCGCGAACGGCAGCTTGTCCTCGTCCATCAACTCCTTGCGGCCTTCGTAGACCACACCTGCCAGATCGGTCGCGAAGATGTTCTCGACCGGCATGCCCAGCTTGACCAGCAGGTTCAGGCAGGCCAAAGCTGCAGCGCCCGCACCGGATGTGACCAGCTTGACGTTTTTGATGTCCTTGCCCACCACCTTGAGGCCATTCATGATCGCCGCGCCGACGCAGATAGCGGTGCCGTGCTGGTCGTCATGAAAAACCGGGATGTTCATGCGCGCGCGCAGCTTGCGCTCCACGTAGAAGCAATCGGGCGCCTTGATGTCCTCGAGATTGATGCCGCCGAAAGTCGGCTCCAGCGAAGCGATGATGTCCACCAGCTTGTCCAGGTCGTGCTTTTCGTTGATCTCGATGTCGAAGACGTCGATGCCCGCGAATTTCTTGAACAGGACACCCTTGCCCTCCATCACGGGCTTGGCCGCGAGCGGTCCGATATCGCCCAGGCCCAGCACGGCGGTGCCGTTGGTAATGACAGCGACCAGGTTGCCACGCGCGGTGTACTTGAACGCGTTGTTCGGGTCCTTGACGATTTCCTCGCAGGGCGCGGCAACGCCGGGCGAATAGGCCAGCGCCAGATCGTGCTGGTTGACCAGTTGCTTGGTCGCGTGGATGGCGACCTTGCCGGGCGTGGGGAACTCGTGATATTCGAGTGCAGCCTGGCGCAGTTCGAGGCGCTTCTCGATTGAATTGGCGTCGTCTTTGGACATATTCTCGTTGTCTCCTGGAGGCGCAGCTTAGGACAGCGCCGCTTCGTGGGGAGTGCGATTGTAGTTCTACGAGGGGAAAACCCTAGTACGGTATTTCGCGTATCGACCGCGTAGGTGTTTTGACTGAAACCGTACCTATCCGTGTCAAGCCATGCGGACAAACCCCGCAGTTATCATCCGCGGGACGCGGACCCCGCGACAGGAGAGCGCCATGGCAATAATGGATTTCATCAAGAAACAGTTCATTGACATCATCCAGTGGACCGAGGACGGCGAGGGAACGCTGGCCTGGCGCTTTCCGATGCGCGACATGGAAATCCAGTACGGCGCGTCGCTCACGGTGCGTGAGTCACAGATGGCGGTGTTCGTCAACGAGGGCCAGATCGCAGACGTGTTCGGGCCGGGGATGTACAAGCTGAACACCCAGACGATTCCGGTGCTCACCTACCTCAAGAACTGGGACAAGCTTTTCGAGTCGCCCTTCAAGAGCGACGTGTACTTCTTTAGCACCCGCCAGCAGGTGGACCAGCGGTGGGGCACGCCGCAGCCCATTACGATCCGCGACAAGGATTTCGGGATGGTGCGGCTGCGCGCATTTGGCAATTACAACTTCTCCATTGCCGACCCGAAGGTGTTTCACCAGAAGATTTCGGGCACGCGCGATGTCTATACGGTCGCTGAGCTCGACGGCCAGCTGCGCGGCATGATCCTGCAGCACCTGTCGGATGCGATCGCGCAGAGCGGCATCCCATTTCTGGATCTTGCAGCCAACCAGATCGAGTTTGCGCGGGCGCTTTCCACCGAACTGACACCTGCATTCGAAGCCATCGGGCTCCGGCTCGAGGGCATGACGGTCCAGAACGTGTCCCTGCCCGAAGAGCTCCAGAAGCTGCTCGACCAGCGCATCGGGATGGGCATGGTCGGCAATGACATGGGCAAGTTCATGCAATACCAGACCGCTCAGGCAATCCCTGAAATGGCCAAGGCTGCGGGATCCGGCGGTGGAAGCGTTGCGGGCGATGCGATGGGGCTCGGAGCGGGCATCGCGATGGGCCAGGTGCTGGCGCAGAACCTGCAGCAGGGCCTGCAACCCAGGGCGGCCGAATCCCCGCCTGCCGCGCCCGCCGTCGCGGCAGCGGTCAGGCCCGACGAGGTGATGGCGACGCTTGAAAAGCTGGGTGAACTCAAGACCAAGGGCATCCTCACGCAGGAAGAGTTTGACGCCAAGAAGGCGGAGTTGCTCAGGAAGCTGGTCTGAGGAACATCGCTGCGCGACTGTCGCCTGGCCTGTCATTGCGACTGTGCGCAATGACAGGCCACTACAACTTCAGTTAACACGTGGCGACCGAGTCTCCGCAACGAACCTACCGGGCGCCCTGCCCCGGCTGCGGCGCGCCGGTTGAATTCCGCAGCGCGCAGTCCACCTACGCCGTCTGCAGCTTCTGCAAAAGCACGGTGGTGCGCAGCGGCGAGACGCTCGCGCGGGTCGGCAGGATGGCCGAGCTGTTCGATGACCACAGTCCGCTGCAGCTCATGGCTGCCGGACGCTGGCAGGGCAAGGCGTTCACGCTGGTGGGCCGGCTGCAATATCGCGGGGATACGGGTACCTGGACGGAGTGGGTCGCCCTGTTCGACGACGGCACCTCGGCCGTGCTGGCAGAAGACAACGGAGCGTATGTTTTCGCGCTGCCTGCGAGCATCGAACGGGAAATCCCCGAAGCTGCGCGGTTTCGCGTCGGAGGCGGCACTGCGATCAGCGGAAAGCCGTTCACTGTCGCATCCGACGAAGCGGTTTCCCTGATTTCTGCGCAGGGCGAGTTGCCTCGCCTGCCCCCATTGAACCATCCATTTGGCAACGTCGAACTGCGCAGCGCAGACGGCGAGGTCCTGAGCATCGACTACGGCAGCGAGCCGCCGCAAGTCACACGCGGCAAGTCGGTGTTGCTGGAAGAACTCGCGCTCAGTGGCCTGAAGCAGGAGAGTGCGAAGGACGAGGCGGGCCGTCATTTCGCCTGTCCCAACTGCGGGGCGTCGGTGGAGGTGACGCTGGCCACCAGCAAGTCGGTGACCTGCCGCGCCTGCAACAGCATCATCGACCTCACGAGCGGCATCGGCGGCCAGCTGGCGCACGCCGAACAGCACGAACCGGTGCAGCCGCTCATTGCCCTGGGCAGCACGGGTCAGCTTCAGGGCGTGACCTGGCAGGTGGTCGGATTCCAGCATCGCATGGGGCATGAACCGGGCGACGACGAAGAGCATTTCGGCTGGAGCGAATACCTGCTGTACAACACCAAGCGCGGCTTCATCTTTCTGGTTGATTCGACCGAAGGCTGGAGTCTTGTGAAGCCCACCACGGGCGCGCCGACCTGGGAGGCCGGCTCACAGAGGGCAACTTACCTCGGTTCGCCCTACCAGCTGCTCTACAGCTACGAAGCCGAGACGACCTATGTCGCAGGCGAGTTCTACTGGCCGGTCGAGCGGGGCCACAAGAGCTTCAACCGCGACTTCGCCAAAGGCACCAGCCTGCTGTCGATGGAGCAGACGCCGCGTGAGGTGACCTGGTCCAGCGGCAGCAAGATCGCCAGCGACGTGGTTGCAAAGGCATTCAACATCCAGGACAAGAGCGAACTGCTAAAGCGCACGGATGCCGGCCCGGCAAGCACCGCCAGTGGCCTGGGCTGCGCGACCATCATCGTTTTGTTCATCATCATTCTGATTCTGCTGTTCGTCATCAAGGCGTGTGTCGGGTCTGACAACACGGCCTCCGGGTACACATCGGGCACCAGTCGCTCCAGTGGCGGCTCTTACGGCGGCTATTCGGGTGGCGGCGGCCACAAATAGCATTCATGCAACACAACGGATTTTTCTGGAGAAAGCATCATGGGCATTGAATGGCTGAAACCGGGCGCCTTCTTCGGCTCCATCCTCTATGCATTGATTGGCGTCGCCATCTTCTGGCTGACCTTCATCATCATCGACAAGTTCACGCCCTACGATTTGTGGAAAGAGCTCGTGGACAAGCAGAACGTGGCGCTCGGCATCGTCGTCGGTGCCATGGCGCTGGGCATTTCAATCATTGTCGCTGCCGCCGTGCACGGCTAGGCGCGTGATGGCGGCACAAGAGGCGGTGCCCTCGCCGGCCACGCATCGGGCGCGCGCGGCGCCGCGTCCGGTAGAAGTTGCGCTGCTCGCATCGGTCTTCGTGGTCGCGGCCTGCGGGCTCGTCTATGAACTCGCGGCAGGCGCGCTGGCCTCGTATGTGCTGGGCGACTCGATCCTTCAGTTTTCCACCGTCATCGGCACCTATCTTTTCGCGATGGGTATCGGCTCCTGGCTGTCGCGCTACTTCGAGCGCCAGCTGCCCGCGCACTTCCTGCGAATCGAACTGCTGGTCGCGTTGATCGGCGGCTTTCTGCCGGCGCTGCTGTTCATTGCCAATGCCTATACGCCGGGCGCGTTTCGGGGACTTCTCTACGGCCTCGTGTTTGCGGTTGGTACGCTGGTGGGCCTTGAGATTCCGCTGGTGATGCGCATCCTCAGGCGCAACGTCGAACTCAAGGATCTGGTGTCGCAGGTGCTGACCTTCGACTACCTGGGCGCGCTGGCCGTGTCGGTCGCGTTTCCGCTGGTGCTGGTTCCGCATCTCGGGCTCATCCGCACGGGGCTGTTATTCGGCCTCATGAACGCGGCGGTTGCGCTTTGGGCCGTGTGGTTGTTTCGGCATGAACTGCGCATGGTCGCAGCGCACGTGGTCGCGTGCGTTGCCACGCTGCTGGTGCTCGGGTCAGGTTTTGCGCTCGCGCAGAACATCACCTCACTGGCCGAAGATCACTTCTACCAGGACCCGATCGTGTTTACCGCGACCTCGCCGTGGCAACGCATCGTCGTGACGCATGGCCGTGCGGGACACCGTCTGTTCCTCAATGGCAACCTGCAATTTTCCGAGCGCGATGAGTACCGCTACCACGAGGCGCTGGTGCACCCTGCGCTGGCTGCGCACGGCGCGCCCCGGAAAGTGGCGGTGCTGGGCGGGGGCGACGGGATGGCCGTACGCGAAATCCTGCGGTATCCCGGCGTGGAAAGCGTGACGCTGGTCGAGCTCGATCCGCACATGACGCGGCTCTTTTCAACCCACGAAACACTCGCGCGGCTCAACGGTGGCGCGCTTTCGTCGCCCAAGGTCAAGGTGGTCAACGCCGATGCCTTCCAGTGGCTGCAGGAAAGCACTGAAATGTTCGACGTGATCGTGGTGGACTTTCCCGACCCCACCAATTTTTCAGTGGGCAAGCTGTACACGACGTCCTTCTATGCCTTGATGGAGCAGCGGCTGGCCGCCAGTGGTTACGCCGTGGTGCAGACCACTTCGCCGCTGGTCGCACGCCAGAGCTTCTGGACCGTGGTGACCACGCTCGAATCGGTTGGCCTGACGTCAGCCCCCTATCACGCCAACGTGCCGAGCTTTGGCGAATGGGGCTTTGTGATTGCGGGCCGGCGGCCCTACCGGATACCAGCGGAGCTGCCCCAGGGCCTGCGATTCCTGGACCTCGCCGGGCTGCCTCAGCTCTTCGATTTTCCACGCGACATGGCGCGCATACCGGCGCAAGTCAATCGCCTGTCCAACCAGGTGCTGGTGACGACCTACGAGCGCGAATGGGGCAAGGTCAACCCGTGATCGCTCGGCGAGCCGTCCTGGCGTCTGCGGCAGCGCTGGCCTTGCCCGCCTGCGAAGGCAAGCGCGAGATCACCGGCGCGTTGCTCGGAGCCAGTACCGGGCGCGGGCATCTGCTGCGCGACCTGCGCGCGATTCGTGATGCGGCACAACCCCCGACATCGAAGCAGACCCGGGTCGTGATCGCGGGTGGTGGCGTCGCAGGGCTTGCGGCCGCGCGGGCGCTTCGCCAGCTTGGCATCGAAGACTTCGTGATGCTCGAACTTGAAGACGCCGCAGGTGGAAACAGCCGGGGCGGCGAGATCGCGGGCATCGCTTGCCCATTGGGAGCGCACTACCTCCCCGTGCCGGGCGACACTGCGCGCGAGGTGCAGCATTTCCTGGAAGAAGCGGGCCTGCGCAAGCGGGTGTCGGGCCGATGGGTGTACGACGAACGCTACCTGTGCCACGCGCCGCAGGAACGGCTGTTCTTCAGCGGGGCCTGGCAGGACGGCCTCTTGCCGCTCCAGGATGTGGGTGCCGCGACCCTGGCCCAATACGAGCGCTTCTCCCGGCTCGTCGCGCGTGCACAGCAGCAAGGCGCCTACACCATGCCGGTTGCGGTGACACCGCCCAGCGCAGCCCACCTGGGCCTGGACGCCATGACCTTCGATGCGTGGCTGGTCCGGGAAAGGCTGGACGACGCGCATTTGCGCTGGTACCTGGACTATTGCTGCCGCGATGATTATGGGACGGGTTTACACACCGTCTCCGCATGGGCCGGCATCCACTATTTCGCAAGCCGCCATGGGTTCCACGCACCCGGCAGTCAGGCGGATACGGCATCAGCGTCTGAAGAAGAGCACGGCGTTCTGACCTGGCCCGAGGGCAACGCCTGGCTGACCCGCAAACTGGGCGACGGGCTCGGCGAGCGGCTGCGTCCGGGCCACGTGGTGACCCGTATCCGGGAAGGTCGGCACGGCGTCACCGTTGACGCATACGACGCTGGCGCCAGGACGACGCAGCGATGGCAGGCGCAGCATTGCATCGTGGCGTTGCCGATTTTCGTCGCCGAACGGACGATCGAAAGCCCGCCTGCGTTGCTGGCCGATCGAGCGCGCGTCATGCGCTATGCACCCTGGGCCGTGGTGAACATGCACCTGCGGGAACCCCTGCGCGATCGACCCGGCGCTGCGCCTTCGTGGGACAACGTCGTTTATGGCTCGCGCGGGCTGGGCTATGTCGATGCGCGGCATCAGAGCCTGGATCCGCGCCCCGGCCCCACGGTGCTGAGCTGGTACGCGCCGCTGGCCGAGGGGGAGCGGGCCTTGCTGCTGTCGCGCAGCTGGGCGGACTGGTTGCACGTCGCGCAAGCCGAGTTGGCCCAGGCGCATCCGGATCTGCGCGAGCGTGTTACCCGCGTGGAAGTGGCCCGCTATGGCCATGCGATGGCGATCCCTGCGCCCGGCACGCTCGCGCGAACAGCCGCTGGTTTGCCGCATTCATCGCGCCTGTCGTATGCGCATTCCGATTGGGCCGGCTATTCGGTTTTCGAGGAAGCCTTCACGGCGGGACACCGGGCCGCCATGCGGGTCGCCTGAGCCGCTTCAGCTGCGCATCAGCGCCTCGATCTCGTCGGGGTTCACCGGCACATCACGCGAGATCAGCTCGCAACCCGAATCGGTGACGATCGCATCGTCCTCGATGCGAATGCCGATGTTGTGGAAATGCTCGGGTACGCCCTCGCCCGGGCGCACGTAGATGCCCGGTTCGATGGTGAGCACCATGCCGGCCTTGAGAATGCGGCTGGGCCGGTTCTTGATGATCTCGCCGGACAGCGGATCCTTGCGCTCGCTCACTTCGCCAGCCTGTGAAGGCTCGACGTAGCTGCCGCAATCGTGCACGTCCATCCCGAGCCAGTGGCCCGTGCGATGCATGTAGAAAGGAAAATACGCGCGCTTTTCGATCACGTCATCCAGCGTGCCGACCTTGTTGCTGTCCAGCAGGCCGACATCGAGCATGCCCTGGGCGAGCACCTTCACGCTTGCATCGTGCGGGTCGTTGAAGCGCGCGCCCGCCTTCGTGGCGGCAACGGCGGCTTCCTGTGAGGCGAGCACGATGTCATAAAGCGTGCGCTGGGGACCGCTGAATTTTCCGTTGGCCGGGAAGGTGCGGGTGATGTCGCTTGCATAGCCGTCGAGCTCGCAGCCCGCATCGATCAGTACCAGTTCCCCGTCACGCACTGGCGCCATGTCGGCGCGGTAGTGCAGCACGCACGCGTTCGCACCCGCCGCCACGATGGACGTGTAGGCCGGGTATTGCGAGCCGCCCATGCGGAATTCGTGAAGCATCTCGGCGTCCAGGTGAAACTCGCGCACGTCCTTGCCCTCTCGCAGCATCTGCGCCGAAAGCTTCATGGCGCGGATGTGGGCCCGCGCGCTGATCTGTCCGGCGCGCCGCATGATGGCCTGCTCATGTGCGTCTTTCACCAGGCGCATCTCGTCCAGGACGCCGCACAGGTCGCGCTGCGCCTGCGGGCAGGTCGCGCCATAGCGAACCCGGGCCCGGACCTGATTCAGCCAGCCGCCCACGCGAGCCTCCAGCCCCTCGTGGATCGCGAATGGGTACCAGACGGCGCTGCGGTTTTCGAGCAGCTTGGGCAATTGCGCATCGAGCTCGTCGAATGAATACGCCGCCTGCACGCCCAGGGCAGCAGGGGCGGTTTGGGGGCCGAGACGATAGCCGTCCCAGATCTCGCGTTCCAGATCCTTGGGGGCACAAAAAAGTGTGCTGTTCCCATCGCCCGAGATCACGAGCGCAGCATGCGGTTCAGTGAATCCGGTGAGGTAGTAGAAGTAGCTGTCGTGCCTGAAAAGAAAATCGCTGTCGCGATTGCGCGGACGCTCCAGCGCCGTCGGGATGATCGCGATGTCGTTCTTGCCCAGTTGTTCGGCGACTCGGGCGCGGCGCGCTGCATAAAGGCTGGTCGGATTTTTGGTCATGCTCATGCTTTCTGTTGTGCGCTTGGCGAGGCCAGGCTTTGCAGTTGCGCCGGCGTGCCCAGGTTGTGCCATGGGCCCTGCCAGACTTCGACGCTGATTCGGCGTTCGCGCATTTTCTCGAACAACAGGGGTCCGAGTGCTGCACGCTTGCCGAGCGGGATGTGCGCGCAGAGGTCGCTTCGCACCAGCGCGAAGTTGGCGAAGGTCCAGCGCTGGCCATCCGGTCCCGGCTCATCGGCCAATCCGAGGCCATCCGCACCGATTCCGAAATCTCCCTTGAGATGAAAATCGGGATTGGGCACCAGCCATAGATGCGCCAGCAGGTCGCCGGTTGCAAACTGCGCCAGCTTCGCCGGATCGAAAACGAAATCGGGCGCAAAAATGTCGGCCGATATCACCCAGAAGGCCTCGCCCAGCAATGGCAATGCCTTGGCGATGCCGCCCGCCGTCTCCAGCGCACCGCCGTGATCGCGCCCCTCCATCGAATAGTGAATCTGCAGGCCCCAGCGTGAGCCATCGCCCAGCGCTGCCGGAATCTGCTCCTCCAGCCAGGCCGTATTGATGACCACGCTTTGAACGCCTGCGCGGGCCAGCGCTTCCAGGTGCCACTCGATGAGCGGCTTGCCGCGCACCTGGAGCAAGGGCTTGGGGCATGAATCAGTCAGCGGGCGCATCCGGTCGCCACGGCCGGCGGCCAGGATCATGGCGGAGGCTCTGGGTGTTGTCGCGTGCATCATGCGTCTCCGTCGCCCCGGTCGAGCGAGCGCTGTTCGGTCCACTCGGGCTGGAACCGATTGACCAGCGCAGTCATCATGCCGCGCGCCTTGGCCGAGTGATCCGCGTCGAAGTTGCACACATAGACATCGATCGTCACGGCGCGCTGCTCCGGCCAGGTATGAAGGCACAGATGAGACTCGGCCAGCAAGACGGTGGCTGTCACACCGCCGGGTCCCAGCTCCGTGGAGGGGAAGCTGTGAAACAGCCGGTTGACTGCGTTCAGCCCGGAGGCTTCGACGACTTTCAGGCACCAGTCGCCCAGTTGCTGTGCGTCCGTCAGCCAAAGCGTTTCGCAGCGGCAGCGGTAAAGGTCGGCGGTGAGGTGAAGCCCTTGCATGGCCACGACTGTAGCGCCCCGGTAAAATCCCGGGTTTCCCCTGAGTCCCTGAATTTCAACCCCCTGGAGCCCGAGCCCCCATGGCCAAAGAATCCCCCGTGGCGACAGTTGATCGCGCCAAATCTCAAGCCGATCGCGCCAACATGGCCAATGCAATCCGGGCCCTCGCCATGGACGCCGTCCAGGCGGCCAATTCCGGCCATCCCGGCGCCCCGATGGGAATGGCTGATATCGCAGTCGCGCTGTGGGGCAGCCACCTCAAGCACAACCCCCGCAATCCGCACTGGTTCGACCGTGACCGCTTCGTGCTGTCCAACGGCCACGGCTCGATGCTCATCTATGCCCTGCTGCACCTGACGGGTTATGACCTGCCAATGGAAGAGCTGAAAAACTTCCGCCAGCTGCACAGCAAGACGCCCGGTCATCCCGAAGTGGACATCACCCCGGGCGTCGAGACGACCACCGGCCCGCTCGGCCAGGGCATCACCAACGCAGTGGGCATGGCGCTCGCCGAAAAGCTGATGGCAGCCGAGTTCAACCGCGACGGCCACGCGGTCGTCGATCACCACACCTACGTCTTCATGGGTGATGGCTGCCTGATGGAAGGGATCAGCCACGAAGCCTGCGCATTGGCCGGTGCATGGAAACTGGGCAAGCTGATCGCCATCTACGACGACAACGGCATCTCTATCGACGGACAGGTCGAGCCGTGGTTCATCGATGACACCCCTGCCCGATTCCGCGCCTACGGCTGGAACGTGATCGGCCCGGTGGATGGCCACGACGTGGCAGCCGTTGACAGGGCCATCGGCGACGCACGGCGCGGGGGCATCGACAAGCCCACCCTGATCGTCGCCAAGACCCACATCGGCAAGGGCAGCCCGAACCGCGCCAATACGTCCAAGGCGCATGGCGAGGCCCTTGGTCTCGAAGAAGTCAAGCTCACGCGGGAGGCCATTGGCTGGCCGCATGAGCCGTTCACGGTGCCGGCCGGTGTTTACGGCGATTGGGATGCCAAGGCGCGTGGCGCAGAAGCCGAAGCCGAATGGGACAAACGCTTTGCGGCCTATCGCAGCGCGCATCCGGAACTCGCCGCTGAGTTCGTGCGCCGCATGAAGGGTGAGCTGCCGAAGAACTTTGCCCAGGTGGCAGTCGATGCAGCCGTGAGCGCGCAAGCCAAGGCCGAGACGGTTGCGTCGCGCAAGGCCTCGCAAATCGCGCTGGAGTTCTTTACCGCAGCCCTGCCCGAGATGCTGGGCGGCTCTGCCGACCTCACGGGCTCCAACCTCACCAACACCAAGGCCACCGCGCCCCTGCGCTTTGACCTGGCTGGCGACGCCAAAAAAACCGAAGAGGGCCAGATTGGCCGCCACATCAACTACGGCGTGCGCGAGTTCGGCATGGCTGCTGTGATGAACGGCGTTGCCCTGCACGGCGGCTATATCCCGTACGGCGGCACCTTCCTCACTTTCAGCGACTACAGCCGCAACGCGATCCGCATGGCCGCGCTCATGAAGCGCCGGGTGATCCATGTGTTCACGCACGATTCGATCGGGCTGGGCGAAGATGGACCGACGCACCAGTCGATCGAACATGCGGCCAGCCTGCGCCTGATTCCCAACCTGGACGTCTGGCGACCGGGCGACACGGCAGAAACCGCAGTGGCCTGGGCGGTCGCGCTGCAAAACGCGAACCGTCCGACGGCGCTCCTGCTGTCGCGGCAGAACCTGCCTTATGCGCCCAAGGCCAGCCTGGACGAAATCAGCAAGGGCGCCTACGTGCTGGCGGAACCCAGCGAAGTCGGTATCGCGAAAAAGGCGCAGGCCGTGATCATCGCGACCGGTTCCGAAGTACAGCTCGCGCTCAAGGCGCAGGAGCAACTGGCGGCAGGCGGCATCGCTGTGCGCGTCGTGTCCATGCCCAGCACCAGTGCGTTCGACCGGCAGGATCTTGCGTACAAGCAGAGCGTTCTGCCTGCAGGCATCCCGCGCATCGCGGTCGAAATGGGCGTGACCGACGGCTGGTGGAAATATGGCTGTGCCGCGGTGGTAGGCATCGACACGTTTGGCGAATCGGCGCCGGGCAATGTGCTGTTCAGGCACTTCGGGTTCACGCCGGAAAATGTGGCTGATACGGTGCGCACCGTGCTGCGCAAGTAAACCGGATTCCTCGACTTTGATTCACAGGAGATTTTCGAAATGACCATCAAGATCGGCATCAACGGCTTCGGCCGCATCGGCCGCAATGTGTTGCGATCCGCCGTCCAGAATTTCAGCGACATCGAAGTCGTCGGCATCAACGACCTGCTCGAGCCCGAGTACCTGGCGTACATGCTGCAGTACGACAGCGTGCATGGCCGCTTCAAGGGTGGCGAGATTTCGGTCGAAGGCAACAACCTCGTCATCAACGGCAAGAAGATCCGCCTCACGCAGGAGCGCGACCCCGCCAACCTCAAGTGGGGCGAAGTCGGCGCAGAAGTCGTGATCGAATCGACGGGCCTGTTCCTGGACAAGGACGGCGCCGGCAAGCACATCGCGGCAGGCGCTAAGAAGGTCATCATCTCCGCACCGTCGAAGGACGACACGCCCATGTTTGTCTTCGGTGTGAACGACAAGACATACAAGGGCGAGGCGATCATCTCCAACGCCTCTTGCACGACCAACTGCCTGGCGCCGTTGGCCAAGGTGCTCAACGACAAGTGGGGCATCAAGCGCGGCCTGATGACCACGGTGCATGCGGCCACGGCGACGCAAAAGACGGTGGACGGCCCTTCCAACAAGGACTGGCGCGGCGGCCGCGGCATTCTGGAAAACATCATTCCGTCCTCGACGGGCGCGGCCAAGGCTGTCGGCGTCGTGATCCCCGAGCTGAACAAGAAGCTCACCGGCATGAGCTTTCGCGTGCCAACCTCGGACGTGTCGGTGGTTGACTTGACGGTGGAGCTCGTCAAGGAAGCCAGCTACAAGGAAATCTGCGCCGAGTTCAAGGCCCAGTCCGAAGGCGCGCTCAAGGGTGTGCTCGGCTACACCGAAGACAAGGTGGTCGCGACGGATTTCCGTGGCGACACACGCACGTCGATCTTCGACGCGGACGCCGGCATCGCCCTCGACAGCACCTTCGTCAAGCTCGTGAGCTGGTATGACAACGAGTGGGGTTACTCGAACAAGTGCCTGGAGATGTGCCGGGTGGTGACGGCGAAGTAAGCCGTTTCCCGGGCCCCTTCGGCCCGGTCAGGGGCGAATCAAGCCGGCGTTCTCAGGCCGGCGTTTCCTTGCGTCCATCCGGATGCACGGCAAACCGCTTTGCCTCCCGCCCATGATTGGGCGCACTGTCCCCATGCGGCCATCCGCCGAACTGCGTGCGGCGGTAGTCCTGCATCGCCTGGTGGATCTCGGCCTGCGTGTTCATCACGAACGGGCCGTATTGCGCGACCGGCTCGGCGATCGGCTTGCCCTGCAGCAGCAGGAATTCGCCTTCGATATTGCCGTTCAACAGTTCGACATCGACATCGCCGCGCACCTCGATCGCGCTCGGTGACGGCACGCTCCTGCCGCCGATCACCACATTTGCGCCCTTGAAGAAATACAGGCTGCGCTTCGTGCCCTCAGCTTGCGCCGCGGGCAGCGTCCACTTTGCGCCAGGCGCCATGCGAATCGTCCAGATGGCCACATCTGATCCTGGCTGGGCTGCCCACGAATCGGGTGGCGGCGCCAACGGCTCACCCGCACCCGCCAGGCGGCCTGCGACCACGAGCACTTCGGTCTCGCGGCCGGCCTCGTCACGGGTCACCGCGCGCGGAATGTCGGAGTTCCAGAACATCGTGAAGTGCGCCGGCACCATCTTGTTCTTCGCGGGCAGGTTCAGCCAGATCTGGAAGAGCTCCAGCGGGTTCGCCTGCTCGCCCTCGAGCAGCGGAAACATCTCGGAATGCACGATGCCCTGACCGGCCGTCACCCACTGCGCATCGCCCTGGCCGAAGCGCGCCTTCGCGCCCAGCGAGTCGGCGTGATCGATCAGCCCCTTGCGCACCACCGTCACGGTCTCGAATCCGCGATGCGGATGCGCCGGAAAGCCCGGCACGGTATCACCGTGATACATGCTCCAGCCGTCCTTGCGGCTGAAGTCCTGGCCGATGTCACGGCCTGCCAGCGTTGTGTCCGGCCCCATCGCCGCGTTGCCCTTGGGGTACGCGTCGTCGTGATACGCGCAAAAAAGAAAGGGGTCCTGCGTGGCCCACGGAAAGCCCAGGGGCTGAACAGAAACGACGGCGGATGGGGTGGTGGCAGTGTTCATGGTCATCAGTTGGGGGCCGCAGCGCCGGTCAGAAGGCGCACTGGCAGGACAGTGAGTTTCATGACGCCCCCCGAAAGTTTCAATGGTGGTGCCCGTGCTCACCATGCACATGGCGATGCGCAATCTCTTCGGCGGTTGCTGCGCGCACGCCCAGCACTTTCAGCACAAACCGCAGCGACTTTCCGGCCAGGGGATGATTGCCGTCCAGCAAGACAGTGTCGCCCTTGATCTTCATCACGTGAAAGACATGCGGATCGCCGCCATCGGTGCGGCCTTCCAGCTGGCCGCCTACCTTCACGCCGGGCGGGAATTCTTTCTTCGGGATTGAGCGCAGCAAGGATTCGTCGCGCTGGCCGAAAGCATCGTCGGGCTCCAGGTTGAGCGTCACCTCGTAACCGGCTTCGCGTCCGTCCAGGGCCGCTTCGATCTTGGGCAAGGTGTTTTCGTACCCGCCGTGCAGGTAGACCATCGGCTCCTTGCTCTCCTCGATGAGCTTGCCGGTGGTTTCGGCAACTTTGAAGCGCAGGGTGACCACGGTGTCTTTTTCGATTTTCATGGATGGATTTTGCCCAAAGAAATTGCGTACAGTCCAAGGATGACAGAGAGCCCCCCCGAAATCGAAACGACCCAGGCACAGCCATCCGAGCCTGCTGAGACAAAACCGCCCGCCCCGACCCGGGCGCCCCGCAACCTCAAAGCCGCGCACGCCGTGCTGGAGCGCCTGTTCCAGCTGCATCCCAAGATGTTCGGTGCGAAGTTCCTTCCGCTCAAGCTCGGCGCCTTCCAGGACATCATGGCCCTGCACCCGGATGAGTTCGCGAAGGAAGACCTCAAGATGGCGCTGGGCCTGCACGCGCGATCGACGCGTTACCTGGAGAGGGTGGCCGCCGGAAACCCGCGCCATGATCTCGACGGCAATCCGCTGGAGCCTGTGGCACCGGAGCATGTGCACCACGCGATCTCCGAAATCTTCCGCCGCAGATCGGCTCGTAACCTGGAAGAGGCGCAGGCATGGCGCAGGAAGCGATTGATCGCCGCCATCACCGCAGCCGGCCTTTCGCGCGAGGACTACGAAGCACGCGTGGGTGTGAAGGACGAAGCGTCGCACGCAGCGGTGGACGAGGCCTTTGCAGACATTGCAGAGCGTGCGGCCCGCCATGAGGCCCTGGCACGTGCCTTCGCCGCCAGCGGCCAGACCGTCGAGCAGTTTGCCGAGACCTACGGCATGAAGGTTGGGGCGGTGCGCGAGGCGCTCGGACCCGATCCCGCGGCCTAGGCGTCGTCCTTGATCCGGTATTGCGACGCGAGCTGTGCTTGCACGCCGGGCGGCACCGGCTCATAGTGGCTGAACGCCAGCGTGTAGCGGCCCTGCCCACCCGTTAACGCGTTCAGCCTGGATTGGTAGGCGGACAGCTCAGACAGCGGCGCCTGGGCCAGCACCGCCAGCCCTGATGCGACCGTGGCCGTGCCGCTCACCTGCCCCCTGCGCGAAGCCAGATCGCCGGTGATGTCGCCGATGTTGTCGCGCGGCGCCGCGATCTCGACATTGACGATGGGCTCCAGCACGCTCGGGCGCGCGGCCTGCACCGCCGCAATCAATGCGCGCTTTCCGGCCTGGATGAATGCGATCTCCTTGCTGTCGACGCTGTGGTGCTTGCCGTCATACACGATCACGCGCAAGTCGGTCACCGGGTAGCCGGCCACCACGCCGGACTCGAGCGCCTGCCGGACGCCCTTTTCCACCGCAGGCATGAAGTTGTACGGAATTGCCCCGCCCTTGACCTGATCGACGAATTCGAAACCCGCGCCGCGCGGCAGTGGTTCGACTTTCAGAAACACTTCTCCGAACTGACCCGCTCCGCCGGTCTGCTTCTTGTGGCGGTGATGCCCTTCGGCTGGCAGCGTGATCGTCTCGCGGTAGGCGATGCGCGGCGGGCGCGTGAGCACTTCGCATTTGTGCACCTCGGTGAGCCGATCGAGCAGCGTGCGAAGGTGAAGCTCGCCCAGACCGTACACCACGGTTTCGTTGGTGGCGGCTGCGTGCTCGAGCCGCAGGCAGGGGTCCTCGCTCGCCAGCTTGAGAAGAATGTCGTGCAGCCGTTGCTCGTCGCCCCTGCGCTTGGGTTCGATCGCCAGCCCGTGCACCGGACGCGGAAACTCCAGCGGCATCAGGTGGATATGGTCATCCTCCGCCGCGTCATGCAGCACGGCATCGAAGTGCAGTTCCTCGACCTTTGCGATCGCGCAGATGTCACCCGGCAGGGCACGCGGAATCTCCTTGAATTCACGGCCCTGCAAGGCAAACAGGTGACCGACCTTGAACGGCCTTCGCGCATCGCCGACATAGAGCTGGCTGT
>JAZKFD010000206.1:0-23162 GCA_040386635.1 Pseudomonadota bacterium | reverse complement strand
ACTTGGCAATCGCCTTCAAACGCCCACGCTTATCGGCTGTATATTTTTAACGAACTTCGCTTGCATCTGCTTGACTTAACGTCTTGCTTTTTGCTTTCTCTGCTGCGATCAGCAGAGCCTTGAATTATCGCAGGTTTTGTTAAGTCCTGTCAACTTTAAGGTCTTTTCTACTTTCTTCGTCTTGCGATTCGCTTCACTTGGAAGTTTCTCGCATTTCGTTTTCAGCAGAGCCTCGAATTATCGCAGGTTTTGTTAAGTCCTGTCAACTTTAAGGTCTTTTCTACTTCCTTCGTTTTGCGATTCGCTTCACTTGGAAGTTTCTCGCATTTCGTTTTCAGCAGAGCCTCGAATTATATACCGGCTTTTAATCCCCGGTCAACTCAAGGCACCTTTTTTTGCCTCCTCTGCTTTCGCGCTGCAATTGCTTTAAAAAGCAGTTGCCGTGTTCAGCAGAGCCATCGACTATAGCACCCAAATTCGAAAACGGGCAAGCCTGTTCGGACTTTTTCCTGGCCGAGCCTAAGTTCTGTCTTGGGCGACCTGCGAGGCTTCTGCGTGCAGTGGGGCGTGTCTTGTGTCCAGACAACATAATCGACCGGCATGTCATTACTCACACTCTTGAACGCGCAGCTTGCCTTCGGACACGTTGCGTTACTTGATCACACAGACTTCTCGCTTGAGGCGGGTGAGCGCGTGGGTCTCATCGGTCGCAATGGGGCCGGCAAATCGTCGCTACTGAAGATCCTGGCGGGCATAGATCGTGTGGACGACGGCGTTCTGCAGCTGCAAAAGGGGCTGCGGCTGGCATACGTCGCCCAGGAGCCGGTTCTGGATACCGCGAGCTCTGTGTTCGACGCCGCACTTGCTGCGCTTGCCGACGTCATTCATCTCATCGATCAGTACACGCACGGACACGGCGACCTCAACACGCTCCAGGGAGAGATCGAGGCCCGGGACGGGTGGAATTGGGAGCAACGTGTCAACGAAACATTGCAGCGGTTGCACCTAGACCCCGCGGCCGTGATCGGTTCACTTTCCGGTGGCACAAAAAAAAGAGTCGCACTTGCGCAAGCTCTTGTATTGAAGCCCGACGTGCTGCTTCTTGATGAACCCACCAACCATCTCGACCTGGACTCAATCGAGTGGCTTGAGAACTTGCTGATCGACTTCCGCGGCAGCATCATCTTCATCACACACGACCGCACTTTTCTGGACAAAGTGTCCACCCGCATCGTGGAGTTGGACCGCGGCAAACTCAATTCATATCCCGGCAATTTCACCCAGTATGGGCTCCAGAAGGAAGAGCAGTTGGCACAGGAGGCAGTGATTTCTGCGAAAGCCGACAAACTTCTCGCGCAAGAGGAAGTCTGGATTCGAAAAGGTGTCGAGGCGCGCCGTACCCGCGCCCAAGGCCGGATCACGCGCCTGGACCGCCTGCGTGCAAATCGGGCCGCACGCCGCGACGTGTTGGGCAGCGTGCGCCTGGACGTTGCTTCGGGGGTTCCGAGCGGAAAGATCGTGGCTGAGCTCACCCATGTCAACAAGTCGTACGGGACCAAACCCATCGTGAAGGATTTCACCGGGACGATTCTGCGTGGAGACAAAGTTGGCTTGGTGGGCCCCAACGGTGCAGGCAAAACCACGTTGCTGCGTCTGATCCTGGGGGAACTCGAACCCGACAGTGGAAAGGTCCGCCGAGGCTCAAACCTCCAGATTGCGTACTTTGACCAGATGCGAGAGGCTCTCGACCTGGATGCCACGCTGGAGGATTTTATTAGCCCAGGCAGCGAATGGATCGAGATCGGGAACCAGCGCAAGCACGTGAAAAGCTATCTCGGGGACTTTCTGTTTTCGCCCGCGCGATCCAATTCTCCAGTTCGGTCGCTATCGGGCGGCGAACGAAACCGCTTGCTGCTGGCACGTCTGTTCGCACGCCCGGCGAACGTGCTAGTGCTGGATGAGCCCACAAACGATCTGGACATCGATACGCTCGAGCTACTGGAAGACCTTTTGCAGGACTATGCCGGGACGGTGTTTCTGGTCAGCCATGACCGAACATTCCTCGACAACGTCGTCACCAGCACCTTGGTTTTCGAGGGCCTGGGTGCGTGGCGCGAATACGAAGGCGGGGTTCAGGATTGGCTGATTCAGTCCAAACGGGCCATGGCCCTTGCAGAAGCCGGAAGGCCCCCCTCGCCGCCTCAGGCAACGGCGGCTCCAGCTGCCAAGCCGCCGCCTACCTCCCAGAAGCGAAAGCTAAGTTTCAAGGAGCAGCGCGAACTAGATGGGCTTCCCGCGTTGATTGAGGCGTTGGAACAGGAGCAGTCCGTCATCAATGGAGCGCTTGCAGATGCCGGCCTTTATACATCCGACCCCGCCAGGGCCGCACAACTGGCAGAACGCTGCTCAAAAATCGATGATGAATTGCTGGAGGCCCTGAATCGCTGGGAGCTTCTTTCGTCCAACTAGATCTTGTCTGGCACGCAGGAGGCGTTCGCGCTGACCTCTGCGGCAACCCTAAACCTGAGCTTGCACGTAGAGTGCCTCCAGCCATGCATCACAACACCCCTCTCGCGTTCAGCTCCAACTCACCTACCGCCTGGGTCCGCACATGGCGACTGGTTCTCATCCTTGCGACCGTATTGGCCGCAGGTTGCGCGACCAGTTTGCCTCCAAACACTGGTCGTACGCCTTCCGCCGCGATTGACAGCTTCAATCAGACGATCTTGTGGCAGATTACCGAGCAAAGGCGGAAGGCAAGCGCGAGCCGCAGCGACTCGGGTTTCATGCTGTTGCCCAGCGCAGACCAGGCCATGTCGAGTCGGCTCGCCCTCATCGATGCCGCCCAACAGTCGCTCGACCTCCAGTACTACGCGATTCACGCCGATGACAGCACCGAACTCCTCCTGCAGAAAATGCGCGATGCGGCGCGCCGCGGCGTACGGGTGCGCATGCTAATCGACGATTTCAACCTGGTCGGTAAAGACGCTCAGGTGTTGCGGCTGGCCTTCGAGCCCAATGTCGAGATACGTCTGTTCAACCCGCTAGCGGGCTCTCGCACATCGCTGATCGGGCGGGTTGTCACCTCACTGTCCGATCTGGATCGCCTGCAAAAACGCATGCATAACAAGCTCTTCATCGCTGACAACGCCATGGGAATTACCGGCGGACGGAATCTGGGAGACGCGTATTTCGGCGGAGGAGATACCAGCAATTTCCTGGACCTCGACGTGCTTGCCGCCGGCCGCGTGGTCCGCGATATGTCGGCCAGCTTCGATCGCTACTGGAATGACGAGCTGGCCTATCCCATGCAGCGTCTGGTGTCGCCGCAAGACCTCGAGAATCTGCGACCACGGCCCGCCGGCCCTACCAACGCAGCGCCGGGCGCTGCGACACCGCCCGCACAGAATATGACCCCCAGGGCACAAGTAGCCTCTACTGCCACGCCGGTCATGCCAGATGTGTCGCCCACGGGAGTCATCGATGCTGAAACGGGGCTGATGAACTTGCGGACCATTCCGCTAGTCTGGGCCCCTTCGCTTCTGCTGGTGGATCAGCCGGGCAAGATCGGTCCGGGCGACGACGAAGTTGAGGCGGGAGAAACGGTGATCGACGGATTGCTCAACCTCATGGAACAGGCCCGTCAGGAAGTGTTAATCATTTCGCCCTACTTCGTCCCGGGAAAGCCGATGATGGAAGTATTTGCCCGTGTGCGCGCCAAAGGGGTGAGCGTGCGCGTGCTCACGAATTCCCTCGCATCGAACGATGCGCCTGCCGCCCACGCTGGCTATGCCCGTTACCGCCCAGACCTGCTGGCACTCGGGATCGAACTGTACGAAATGAGGTCGGATCAGGAAGGGACGGCGGCGGGCGCCGGCCTTGCCGGAAGTGGGGGCGGAAGGCAGGCGGGAGGAGGCTCCAAGAGTCAGAACTCCCACTCCAGTCTCCACACCAAGGCACTGACTATCGACGGACGTCTGGCAGTGATCGGCTCCATGAACCTGGATTTGCGTTCCCAACTTCAAAACAGTGAAGTCGCCCTTGCAATTCGCAGCCCTGTTCTTACCCAGCAACTCAGGAAACAGTTCGAGACCACTGTCGCGCAAGGCGCCTATCGGCTTGGCTTCGACGAAAACCGACAGCTAGTCTGGCGCGCGCCTCGTGGTGCACGCTTCATGGATGCCCGCAGCGAGCCTGACGCAACTGCCCGCCAAAAGGCGCTGGTCCTTTTGATAGGCCCCTTTGCTCCGGACGAAATGCTTTAGCCAAAAGACAACATCAGCGCATCTGGCTAGCGACTTCAGCGAACCTGCGCCAGAACACCGCATCTTGCGTAGTGGCGAAGTTGATACGCATCAGGGTTGATGGTTTCCTTTGCGCATGAAACAGCGCCCCTGGGGCCAGAAGGTACCCCTCATCGAGCATCCGTTGTGCCAGCTCGTCCGTGTCCACCCCGGTATCAACCCAGCCGAACAAGCCGGCCGGTTCGGCAGCAAAAGAACAGCCCGCGCTCAGGGCCAGTTTCACCGTCCGGCTGCGCGCCGCATCCAGCCGGATCCTGATCCGCTCCGCGTGGCGGCGCAGCTGTCCCTGCTCCATGCAAAGGGCCAGAGCCTTTTCAAACAGTGCAGGGGTCGTCAGTGTTCCAAGTAACTTGGTATCGAGAAGGCGCTCGATCAAAGCAGGCGGGGCGGCAATGAACCCCACACGCCAGTTCGGTGCCAGAATTTTCGCAAATCCACTGACATAGACGGTTTGCCGCAGGCCATCCAGTGCACACAGCCGTGTGGCGTGTTCCGGCGCAATATGGCTATAGGTGTCGTCTTCGACAATATGGAACTGATGCTGCGTCGCCAGCTGCAGCAACCGATGTGCACTTCCTGGTGCAAGGCTGTAGCCAGTGGGGTTGTGAAGCACGCTCACGCTGACATACAGCCTGGGTTCGTGCACTTCGCAATAACGTTCAACCACGTCCAGGTCAGGCCCTTCGGCCCTTCGGGGCACGGGCAAGAGGCGCATCCCCATCGCATGAAGGCGCGCGAACTCCACGGCCCAGCCCGGCTCCTCCACCATCACGTGATCGCCGGGCCGCAGCAGTGTTCGGCTCACGATGTCCAAGGCATGGGTCGCGCCGACAGTCGTGATGATGTTGTCGGGCGATGCCGGAACGTGAAGGTCAGCCAACTTCTGGGCCAGCATCCTGCGCAAACCAGAATCGCCCATCGGCTCGCCGTATTGCAGCGAGAACTCCTGGAGCGCTTTGGGCCCCGTCACTTTTCGAACAGCCGCCGGCATAAAGGTCGATTCCAGCCAGTCCGCCGGAAACACGCCCATCCCCGGTTGAGGCTTGCTGCTCACTTGGTGAAACATCCCGCGAATCAATGCAGTGGCATCAATCGGCGCGGATTTGCGTGATGGGATTCCGGTTGCCGTCCGCCACACAGGCGCGTCCGCCGCACCATGGGGCACGGTCAATCCCTGAGCAGGGTCCGGTCGCAACTCCCGCACAAAGAATCCGCGGTTCTTTCGGGCTTCGACCAACCCCTGCGCCAGCAATTGGTCGTACGCGGCCACCACGGTGGATGGACTCACACCGTGCTGCACCGCGCACTGGCGAACCGAAGGCAGTCTAGCGCCGGGGGCAAGCAGCCGGTCGCGGATACGCTGCGCGAAACGAGTCGACAATTGCTCGTTGAGCGAGTGCGTCGATGTCTTGATCAGCATGAACCGGTAATTTGTGTATGGTCGCGCCGGGCAATACAGCACCTGAACTGCGCTGGAGAAGTGTACCGGTGATGTATTGATCGCCAGATTACAGTGAATCTCATGAGCTCACAAGACCTTCCCCCGACCTTCCTGAGCGCAAACGAAATCCGCGGCCTCTGGCTTGGTCTCGCAGGGGTCACCATCTTCGCGCTCACCTTGCCGATGACGCGGATGGCAGTCGGCACCACCGACGCACCGCAGATGTCAGGAATCTTTATTGCGTTGGGCCGCGCGGCCGTGGCAGCCCTGCTATCCATCGCATTCCTGGTCATCACCCGCGCACCACTACCGCAGCGCGCCGACTGGCTGCCACTTGCGATCACCTCAGGTGGTGTCGTCTTCGGATTCCCGCTGCTCACCTCGATCGCCATGCGGCATGTCGAGGCCGTCCATGCCAGCGTGATCGTTGGGGTGCTACCCCTCGCGACCGCTGCCGTGGGCGCCTGGCTGCAGCGGCAACGCCCCTCGGCCGGATTCTGGTTGTGCGCCCTTCTGGGCAGCGGGCTCGTCGTGACTTTCGCGATATTGCGCTCGGGTAGCGCAGGGCCGAATCTGCAAATGGCCGACCTTCTTTTGCTTGCTGCAATGGGATGCGCCGCCATCGGCTACGGTTGGGGCGCAAGATTATCGCAACGGATGCGCGCTGAGCACGTCATCTGCTGGGCGCTGGTTATTGCGTTGCCATTAACAGCGCCAGCCGCCCTCATGAGCAGGCCGAAGGAATCCATTTCGGTGTCGGCCTGGCTCGGTTTTGCCTATGTCGCAGTATTCTCGATGTGGCTCGGCTTTTTTGCCTGGTACCGCGGCCTGGCCCTCGGTGGAACTGTGCGGGTAAGTCAGGTGCAACTGATCCAGCCATTCCTGGGGATGCTGTTTGCCGTACCGCTGCTGGGTGAAAAACTCGACGCACTGACAGTGGGTTTTGCGCTTGCTGTGATCGCCACTGTATTTATTGGCAAAAAGATGCCTGTTTCCGGAGCAAAAACATGAAATTGAACGACCTTCCCCCAACCCAGTGGGCCATGGCGCGCCGCGCCGAAAAAATGAACCCTTCGGTCATTCGCGAAATCCTGAAAGTCACCGAGCGCCCCGGGATCATCAGCTTCGCAGGCGGCCTGCCTTCGCCCAAGACCTTTCCGGTCAGCGAGTTTCGTGCAGCGTGTGAAGCCGTGCTTCTGCATGATGGCGCCGCCGCCCTGCAATACGCGGCTAGCGAGGGCTACGCTCCCCTGCGAGAGGCCGTGGCTGCACGACTGCCCTGGCCCGTCGATCCGGCGCAAGTGCTGATTACGACCGGCTCCCAGCAAGGGCTGGACCTCATCGCCAAGGTCCTGATCGACAGCGACTCCCGCGTCGTGGTGGAAACACCGACCTACCTCGGCGCCTTGCAGGCCTTCGCGCCCATGGAACCCGAAATCGTCAGCGTCTCCAGCGACGAGCAAGGCATCGACCTCGATGACCTGTCAGCCAAGGCACCCGGCACTCGATTCCTGTACGTGCTTCCCAATTTTCAGAATCCGACCGGGCGAACGATGACCGAGGCGCGCCGCGCCGCGTTATCGCAGCGTGCAATGGCGCTTGGGATACCCATCGTTGAAGACAACCCTTACGGCGACCTCTGGTTCGACACGCCCCCGCCGGCGCCCCTGACCGCGCGAAACCCGGACGGATGCGTCTATCTCGGATCATTCTCAAAGGTACTTGCCCCGGGCTTGCGACTGGGCTTCATGGTGGCACCAGCCAATCTGTATCCCAAGCTGCTCCAGGCCAAGCAGGCAGCCGACCTTCACAGCCCCAGCTTCAACCAGCGCATGGTGGCTGAAGTGCTCAAGGACGGATTTCTGGATCGCCATGTCCCCACCATCCGCGCGCTGTACAAATCGCAGCGCGATGCGATGCTGTCGGCCCTTGAGCGTGAAATGAAGGACCTGGACGTGCAATGGAACACCCCCGCCGGCGGAATGTTCCTGTGGGCGCGCCTGCCCGAAGGCGTCGATTCGGTGGCACTGTTGCCCAAAGCTGTGGACAAGGGGGTGGCGTTCGTCCCAGGCTCGGCGTTCTATGCGCAAGGCGGCGATGCGCGCACGATCCGCCTGTCATTCGTGACCGCAACGGTCGAGCAGATCCAGACCGGCGTCGCCGCGCTGGCTGCGGCCATCCGCGAGCAACAGCAGTCAACATGCTGAAAATCTGGGGGCGCCTTTCGTCGATCAATGTCCGCAAGGTCGTCCTGGCGGCCCAGTGGTTGCGAATCCCGTTCGAGCGCATCGACGCCGGACACGAATTCGGCATCGTCAAAACGCCCGACTACCTCACGAAAAATCCCAATGCCCTGGTGCCCCTGATCGAAGACGGCGAATTCAGTCTCTGGGAATCCAATGTCATCGTGCGCTACCTTTGCGCGAAACATTCGCCCGGCAAGCTCTATCCCTCGTCGCTTGAAGAACGCTTTGACGCAGAGCGCTGGATGGACTGGCAACAAACCACGCTCAACCCCGCAGGTCGCCATGCCTTCGTGCAGCTGATGCGCACGCCCCCAGAGCGGCGCAAGCCCGATCTGATCGCACAATCCGTCCTCGACACCGAGCCCCTGATGGCGATGCTCGATGGACACCTGGCTCGCCATGCATTCATGGCCGGTGAAGCATTTGGCATGGCCGACATCCCAATCGCCTGCGAAATCCATCGCTGGCAGGCCTTGCCACTGGAGCGCCCGCCCCGTCCGGCCCTTGATCGCTGGTATCAAGGCATTCTTTCGCACGCCGCTTCGCGCGGCGTGCTCGATCTTCCAATGTCCTAGGCACGGCCCATGCAAACACGCGATTTCAAGCAGGTGGACGTCTTCACACCGGTGCCCTATCTTGGCAATCCCCTGGCGGTCGTGCTCGACGGACAAGGGCTTTCCACAGGTGAAATGCAGCACTTCACCAACTGGACCAATCTGTCCGAGGCCACATTTTTGTTGCCTCCAACAGTGGCCGGCGCGGACTACCGGGTCCGGATCTTCTGCCCAGGACGTGAACTGCCATTTGCCGGGCACCCCACGCTGGGCACCTGCCATGCCTGGCTGGAAGCCGGAGGACGCCCTCAAGGCGGGGAAGTGGTGCAGGAATGCGGCGTGGGCCTTGTCAGGATCAGGCGTGACGGCAAGCGCCTTGCATTTGCGGCACCTCCGCTGATCCGGGGTGGCCCGCTCGATGAGGCCGAGGTCGAACTGATCGCACGGGGCCTGGGCATCCAGCGCGAGGACGTCGTCGCCCACGCCTGGTGCGACAACGGCCCCAACTGGCGCGGTGTCATGCTGCGCTCGGCCGAGCAGGTGCTCGCGCTGCGGCCCGATGGTTCAGTTCTCGCAGGGCTGGACATCGGAGTCGTCGGTCCGCGAGGCAAGGTCGGTGTGGTCGGTGCGCGTGATGGCGATGCGGACGTCGCGTTCGAAATCCGGGCTTTTTTCCCTGGCAACAACGGCATGGCCGAAGATCCGGTGACAGGCAGCCTCAACGCCGCGGTCGGCCAGTGGCTGATCGCAGCCGGCCTTGCTCCCGACCGGTACGTGGCAAGCCAGGGGACGGCCCTGGGCCGGGCGGGTCGCGTGCACGTCGAGCGAGATGCCGGCGGCCAGGTCTGGGTCGGCGGCGAATCCGTCACCTGCATTTCCGGGTCGGTCACGCTATGAAGGCCAATGCGCAGGTTGACCATCTGGTGATCGTGGCGGACACGCTGGAACAGGGCGCGCAATGGTGCGAAACGACCCTGGGCGTCACGCCCGGGCCCGGCGGCGTCCATCCGCTGATGGGCACACACAACAGGCTCCTGCGAATCGACAGTCTCGCGTGGCCGCGTGCCTATCTCGAAATCATTGCCATCAACCCCGAAATCGCTCAGCCACCGCGCCGACGCTGGTTCGACATGGATGACCCTCAGCTTCAGGAGGCCGTGCGAGAGCGGCCGAGGCTCGTCCACTTTGTCGCCGCCACCGCCGACGCGCGCGCCGCACAGGGTGCGCTACAGAGTCTGGGCATCGACGCAGGGCCTTTGCTCAAGGCCGAGCGGCCAGGCCCAGACGGAATGCTTCGCTGGACGATCAGTGTGCGCGACGACGGGACCCGACTGTTCGACGCAGGGCTGCCGACCCTGATCGAGTGGGACGGCCCTCATCCGACGGCTTCCATGCCGGCCAGCGGACTGACGCTGCAAAGTCTGAGCGTGAGTCATCCGCGACCCGGCGATCTTTCGGCGGCCCACCGGGCCATCGGCCTGGCGGGGGTCGAGGTGAAAGAAGGTGCGCCCAACCTGGTGGCAACACTGCTGACGCCCAAGGGCCTGGTCACCGTCGAATCGTCGGGGGTTTGAACCATATGAAGTTCACTCCTGACGAGGTGCAAGCCGCGCGCGACACGGTCTATGCCGCCATGCCCCCTACACCGCAATACGCCTGGCCCATGCTGCGGGAACGTTTTGGCGCCCCCGTATGGGTCAAGCACGAGAATCACACACCCGCCGGCGCCTTCAAGGTCCGCGGCGGCTTGACCTATTTCGCGAACCTCGCGGCATCGGGCGCTGGCCAACGCGGCGTGATCACTGCGACACGGGGCAACCACGGACAATCGGTGGGACTGGCCGCCCGCAGGCACGGACTGGAAGCCACCATCGTGGTCCCGCACGGCAACTCGGTGGAAAAGAACGCCGCCATGCGCACGCTGGGCGCGACACTCATCGAGCACGGCGAGGACTTCCAGGCCGCTCGCGAGTACGCGGTTGCATTGGCGCAAGAGCGCGATCTGCACATGGTTCCGTCTTTCCATGAGGACTTGATCCGCGGCGTGATGACGTACTGGCTGGAGTTCTTCGAAAGCTTTCCGCGCGCAGAAGAGCCCGATGTGGTCTTCGTGCCAATCGGCCAGGGCTCGGGCTTTTGCGCCGCTGTGGCAGCTCGCTCATTCACCGGCGCACGCTCGGCACTGGTTGGGGTTGTGTCCGCGCATGCGACTACTTATCTGGATTCGTTCCGGGCAGGGAAAATTGTCCAGGCACCCGTCAGCACCGTGCTGGCCGATGGCATGGCCTGCCGGATTGCCGATCGTGAAGCGCTCGAAGTCGTGCTGGCCGGCGCAGATGACGTCGTTGCTGTATCTGACGCCCAGGTCGCCAATGCCATGCGCGTTCTGTTTTCCGACACCCATAACGTCGCCGAGGGCGCCGGTGCCGCGGGACTGGCGGCGGCCATCGCACAACCGGACCGCTGGCGCGGAAAGACCATCGGCCTGGCCCTGACAGGCGGCAACGTTGACAGCGACGTGTTTGCCCGGGTGCTGTCAGCAACCTAGCAGACGGTCACGCCTGCGACTGGGCAGCCCCTGCGCGGGCATCAAAATGCCTGCATGAGCACCCTATATCTGGTTCGGCACGGACAGGCCTCGTTCGGTGCACAGGACTACGACCAACTCAGTGACCTCGGCCACCGGCAGAGCGTTCGCCTGGGTGAATACTTCGCGCAAAAGGGCGTCCGGTTCGACAGTTTGATCGCCGGCACCCTCAAGCGCCACAAGCAGACCCTTGCGGGCATTCTCGAAGGGATGAAGCACGCGGGCGAGCACCTTCCGTGGGAAGGGCTGAATGAATATGACAGCGAAGCAGTCATTGCTACCATCCACCCGCACAAGCTCGAAAAACCCACATCACCCGAGATGTATCGGCACCACTTTCGCCTGCTGCGCGACGGCCTTGCGCAGTGGATGGCGGGCGTGGTTTCACCCGTGGGTATGCCGAGCTATCCGGATTTCGTCCTGGGCGTTTCCAGCGTACTGGATCACGTGCGCACCCATCATTACGGCAAAAATGTTCTCATCGTCTCTAGTGGCGGACCCATTTCCACTGCCGTGGGCCATGTGCTGGGGACGAGCGCCGAGACGACGATCGAGTTGAACCTGCGTATCCGCAACACCTCCATCACCGAATTCGCATTCACACCCAAGCGCCACATGCTGGTCAGCTACAACGGCGTGCCCCACCTCGACAGCCCTGAACATGCGGGTTGGGTGACTTACTCCTAAACTCGCGCAATGAATTCGCAGCTCAATGCATCGCCACGCTGGCGCGTCATCTGTCTGTGCGCCCAGTGGTGCGGTGTATGCCGTGAGTGGGAGGCCATCTTCCAGGCTGAATCAGCCTTGCACCCGGAGCTTGAATTCGCATGGGTTGACGTCGAAGACGAAGCGGACGCGATGGGCGACATCGACATCGAGACATTCCCCACGCTGCTGATTGCGCTTGATGACAAGCCGCTTTTTTTTGGCCCCGTTCAGCCTTCGGGGTCGCAATTTTCGAGACTGCTGGGCAGCTTGCAGCACTCCCCAGCTCCCCCAGGGTCGATTTCGCCGGACGCCGCCCCGCTCATCAGCCGCCTTGACGCCCGCGTGCTAGCAAAACGCTAGCAACAAACCGTAACTGGGCAAGGTCAAGTCCTACAGATCGCGGCATGGCTTTGCTGACGAGTGTGCCGCGCGGCTGCCGCGCTAATAACGCAATGGCAGCAGGAATGTAGCCATGCATTAACCCCCAGCCTCAGGAGCACAAAATGCAATCCAGCGACACCAGCAATCAAGATTCCAGCAATTCGGCCAAATCAGAAGCAAGCTCGAACCCCTCGGGCGACGCATCGACCAACAAGAGCAATCAACCCAGCCGCACGGGCCGCTCCAATCGCGGCTTTGCCTCCATGGACCCCAAGCGACAGCGAGAAATCGCCAGCGAAGGTGGTCGTGCAGCCCATGAAAAGGGTACGGCGCATGAGTTCACCTCGGAAGAGGCGCGGGCCGCAGGTCGCAAGGGCGGACAGGCGCGCAGCCGCAGCGCGCGTTCGCGCAGTGAAGCCAGCAATTCGGGAAGCTCAGACAGCGGCCGTTAAGCGCCCGTTTCTCACACTAGGGCTTTCGCACGCAGTGGGTTACCACTCGCCGACTAGGCGTACGCGCTGGTCAAGTTCGGCCGGCAGTTCCACCTGCCGAGCCGGAATTTGCGCTGGCACAACCGCTTCGCCCGCGACGATGCGGCGGATCATTTCAGCGGCCGTCGTGCGAGGCGGCTGACGCAGATTTTTTGGGACTTTGACGGCGGCAAATCGCATGGCGGCTCCTTTCAAGCTTCGAGTGTAGGAACAGCTGCGTTTCAGATTTGTGACCGAGCGCACACGAAGCAGAAATTTTCGTGGCCGAGTGGGACTGAAGCAACACTCTTCAACCTTTCGCCGCTACCACCCGGGTGCGCTATTTAGCCGCGGGCCGCTTCAACAATCGTCCCAGGCGGAAGCGACGCAATCTCCTGCAAAAGGCGTGAGAGTTGAAACCCCGCTGCATCAAGCACGGCCCTACCCTTTTGAGCTGTTGCGGCCGAGGCATTTCCGCATGCCCCTTGCTGGTTGTAGTCCTGCATGGCCCAACCCAGCTTGGCGCTGGATCCGTTGCCCAGGACGGGGTAGGCCTGCGCCCGATCCCTGGAAGTCGAGTGGAAGTTGCGCGCTTTCGTCATATCGACAAGCTGCGGGGCCAGCGCAAGCATCATGGATGTCTCGATTTCACCTGCATGCACACCAAACCGATGCTCGTCGGCACTGAAGAGCCCATTCACCGCATCACCCAGCGGCAGATTCCACCAGCTGCAGCTATAGACGATCAGGTTGCACCGTGTACGCAGTTCCCGCGCCACGATATCCATCAAGCTCACCTGACCGCCGTGCGAATTGAGCAGCAGCAGCTTCCTGATGCCGCTGGACGCCACGCATTGACCGAGTTCTACCCAGGTAGCGATCACAGTTCCGGCCGACAGTGTCAGCGTGCCTGCAAACGCAGAATGCTCCGGGCTGTAACCCACCTGCTGCGTTGGCAGGAACAGCGGTCCTGGTCCCGGCTGCAGATGCGGCAAGGCGGCGGCGATCACACCATCCACCAGCGCCTGATCCACTCGCAGCGGCAGGTGTGGACCGTGCTGCTCGATGGCGGCGACGGGCAGGACGGCGACCGTCGTGGCGGGATCGAATTTGGCGAAATCGCAGGTGGTGAGATCGGCCCAAAAGCGCGGGGTTGTCATGTCCGCATATTAATCGCGCAGTGGGCCGCGGCCACGATGTGCGCAGCATCGACCTGGAAGAACGCGCGCAATGCGGCTCGTGTATCACTGCGCCCGAAGCCGTCCGTGCCGAGCGTGATGTACCTGCGCCCCGCGGGGACGAAGGCGCGGATGCTCTCGGGGACCGCACACACATAGTCCGTAGCCGCGATGACCGGGCCGGCCGTGCGATTCAACTGATGCGTGACGAAAGCTTCGGCGCCTGCCGGTTGCGACTCATTCATGCGTCCGTCGCGCGCCAGCTCACTCCAGCTCGTCACACTCATCACGTCGCAGGTCACACCATCGGCAGCCAGCAGCTGCGCTGCTTTCACCACTTCGGTCAGGATTGCACCGGACCCGAGCAGCGTCACCCTGGCGCCCTCGGCCCCCGTGGCTTTGACCTGCAGGAACCGATAGCACCCGCGCACCACCTCGTCCTCGACCCCTGGGGGCAGGTCAGGCTGTGCGTAGTTCTCGTTCATCAGCGTCACGTAATAAAAAACATCCTGCTGCGCCGTCAGCATTTCCTGCATGCCGCGCTGGATGATCACCGCCATCTCGCCCGCAAAGGCCGGGTCGTACGCCTTGCAGTTCGGGATGGTCGCGGCCACCAGATGGCTGGAACCGTCCTGATGCTGCAGCCCCTCGCCACCCAGGGTCGTGCGCCCCGAGGTAGCACCGAGCAAAAAGCCGCGCGCACGCTGGTCAGCCGCAGCCCAGATCGCATCACCCACGCGCTGGAAACCGAACATCGAGTAATAGATATAGAAAGGCAGCATGGGCACGCCATGCACGCTGTAGCTGGTTGCCGCAGCCGTCCAGCTGGCGATTGCGCCGGCTTCGCTGATGCCCTCTTCCAGGATCTGTCCGTCCAGCGCCTCGCGGTAAGACAACACCGAACCAATATCTTCGGGCTCGTACCGCTGCCCCACGCTCGAATAGATGCCGACCTGCTTGAACAGGTTGGCCATGCCGAACGTCCGCGCTTCGTCGGCCACGATGGGAACCAGCCGCTGGCGGAATTCGATCCCCTGCGGACCGGGTGTCGTGTCCTTGAGGAGATTGCCCAGCAGCCGCACGAACGCCATCGTGGTGGACATCTCCTTGCCGCCCGCCTGCGTCGCGAATAACGCGTAACTTTCGATGGGTGGCACGGCCACTGCATCGGCTTGCGCCACGCGCTGCGGCATGTAGCCTCCGAGCGCCTGCCTGCGCGCATGGAGGTATTGCATCTCCGGGCTGTCAGCCTCTGGCCGGAAGAACTCCAGGTTTCGCGCCTGCTCGTCCGATAGCGGGAGATTGAACCGGTTGCGAAACTCCACCAGCGCCACGTCGTCCAGCTTCTTCTGGCTGTGGGTGGTCATCTTTCCCTGGCCGGCCGAGCCCATGCCGTAACCCTTTTTGGTATGAGCCAGGATCACCACGGGCTCGCCGCGATGGGCCGAGGCAGCGGCATAGGCGGCATGGATCTTCACCAGGTCGTGGCCCCCACGCTTGAGGCGATCGATCTGCTCGTCGGTCATGCCCTGGGCCAGCCGTGCCAGTTCCTCGTTCTGCCCGAAGAAGGTGTCGCGATTGAACCGGCCGTCCTTGGCGGCGAACGTCTGCATCTGGCCGTCCACCGTGTGCGCAAAGGCACGCGCCAGCGCACCGGTCGTATCGCGCGCGAACAGGCCGTCCCAGTCGCTGCCCCACACCAGCTTGATCACGCGCCAGCCTGCGCCGCGAAACAGTTTCTCGAGCTCGTCGATGATCCGGCCATTGCCGCGCACGGGACCGTCGAGCCGTTGCAGGTTGCAGTTGACCACCCAGACCAGGTTGTCGAGCTTCTCGCGCGAGGCCAGCGTCAGGGCGCTCATGCTTTCGGGCTCGTCCATCTCGCCATCGCCAAAGACGCCCCAGACCTTGCGGCTTGCGCAATCGAGCAATCCGCGATGGGTCAGGTAGCGCATGAATCGCGCGTGATAGATCGAGCTGATCGGGCCGATTCCCATCGAGCCGGTCGGAAACTGCCAGAAATCAGGCATCAGATAGGGATGCGGATAGCTGGAAAGCCCGCGCGCACCGGCAGCGGGTGCCGTGAGCTCCTGCCGGTAGAACGACAGGTCGGCCTCGGTCAGGCGCCCTTCGAGGAACGCCCGCGCATAGACACCGGGCGCACTGTGCGGCTGATAGAACACCAGATCGCCGCCGTGCCGCTCATTGCGCGCCCGAAAGAAATGGTTGAAGCCGACTTCGAACAGGTCCGCTGCGCTTGCATAGCTTGCAATGTGGCCACCCAGCTCGCCATAGGCGGCGTTGGCGCGCGCCACCATGGCCAGCGCGTTCCACCGCATCAGCGAGCCCAGCCGCTCCTCGATCGCCAGGTCACCCGGAAATGCCGGCTGCTGATCGACCGCGATCGAATTGACATAGGGAGTCACGAGTTCGGGCGACCAGGCAACATGCGGGCTGCGCGCGAGATTGGCCAGTTGGTCGAGGATGAAGCGCGCGCGCGCAGGCCCCTGCGTCGCGACCAGCGAGACGAACGCTTCGCGCCACTCGGCGGTCTCATCCGGATCGGCGTCTTCTGTTTCGGAGTTGAGATAACGGGTCAGGTTGGGGTCGCTCATGGCCCCACTGTAGGCAACCCGCAGGAATTTGGGGCAACAAAACGGCACCGCCCCGCCTGTGAGACCGGGATAAAGTAGCCGGTCACACAGGAGCAGAGCAAATGGTATTACTCGAATTCGCCATGGCCCCCCACGGCCAGGGCGAAAGTCTCAGCGCACACGTCGCGCGCATCCTGGACATCATCGACAAAAGCGGCGTGTCCTACCAGCTCACCGCCATGGGGACCATCCTGGAGGGCGATTGGGAAGAGGTGATGGGCGTCGTCACTGCCTGTTTCAAGGCTCTGCAGGGCGATTGCCCTCGCATCGGCATGAACCTGAAGGTGGACTACCGCGCCGGACCCGAGTCGCGCCTGCGCAGCAAGATCGAGAAAGTCCAGGCGCATTTGGGCCGGCAACTCAAGCATTGAGCCCGTGCCCATGTCCGTACCCGTGCCTGGCAAAGCCGACTTGCTTACGCTTGCGCCCGGCCTTACCTGCGTTACCGGTGACGAAGGTGCTGGCAAGACGAGCCTGCTGCGCAGCCTGGGCGGCGATTCAGTCTGGCTTGAGCTCTCCCTCCCTGGCCGGGACGATGAGACGCCGGCGCAGGTATGGGCGACTTTGCGCCTGCAGTTCCCGCTGTGGAGCGAGGCGCTCAACCAGGATTTGGCCGAAGCGCTGGGCCTGCAGCCCCACCTCGACAAAAAGCTCTACATGCTGTCCACCGGAAGCAGGCGCAAGGTCGCCCTGGCCGGATTGCTGGCTGCCGGCGCGACGATCACCTGCCTGGACCAGCCCTTCGACGCACTGGATGCAGCCTCGGTCAAGGTCATTCGGGAATTCCTGGCAGACGCAGCAGACCACCCGAGCCGCAGCTGGGTGGTCGCGGATTACGAGGCAGATGCCCGCCTGCCGTGGCGCCGCCAGATCAAGCTGACCTGACGGACTGGAAAACCGGAGCGGGTCGGTTACAGCTTCTTGGCGTCGCTCGCCATCTGAGCGTCGGTCGAGTTTTTCTTGCCCGACTTGACCTTGGCATTTTTCTTGGCCTCGGCCTTGGCCTGCGCTTTTTCGCTGCCGGCCTTCATCGCTTCTGGCTGCTTGGCCGACTTGTCGCCGAGCGCCACGCGGGAATCAACCTTGGCTTGCGCGGCGTTTTGCGCCTTCGGGTCGCCGGCCTTCATGGCTTCCACGGGCTTGGATGCAGCAGCGCTTGTCATGGGCGCGCCAGCGTGGGCAGCGGCAAAAGAGGAGGTGGCAAACAGGCTGGCGAGCAAAACGGTGATCAATTTGGACATGGATTTCTATTCAGTAGGGTTCAAAGGTAAAGGGGATACGTACGGGAGCGCCGTTTGGATTCAGCTTGATCACGCACTGCTGAGTCTGCGGTCGATCCGTCTGGGCAGCCGTAGGCGGAAACCGCGAAAATCACCAAATGACACAAGACCTGTTTCGTGAAGACGCATACCTCAGGGAAACCCCGGCGACCGTTGTGGCCATCAATGAAAATGCCGTGACGCTGGACCGCACGGTGTTCTATCCATTGGGCGGCGGCCAGGCAGGCGATGCCGGCGTGCTGATCATGGCTGGCGGCCAGAGCCTGGTGATCATCGACACCCGAAAAGCCAAAGACGCCGAGGGCAAGCCGACCTCCGACATCTGGCATGTGCCCGCCCCTGGGCAGGAAGAACTGCTGTCGCGCATCCAGATCGGCGACGCCGTGACCGCACGTGTTGACTGGGATCGGCGGCACCGCCTGATGCGGTTCCACACCACGACACACCTGTTGTGCAACCTGGTCCCGCAACTGGTCAATGGCTGCTCGATCACGCCGGACTACGCGCGGTTGGACTTCAACATGACCGATCCACTGGACAAGGACGCGCTGACGCAAGGGATCGCGCGCCTGGTCACGGCCAGTCACCCCATCGTGGTCAGTTCGATCACCGATGAAGAGCTCGATGCCAATCCGGCCCTCGTCAAGAGCATGTCGGTGCAGCCACCCCGCGGTACCGGGCGAATCCGTACGATCCGGATCGGGACGGACGAACAGGTCGATTTCCAGCCTTGCGGCGGTACGCATGTGGCCAATACATCGGAAATCGGTGCTGTCGTGGTAACCCGGATCGAAAAAAAGAGCGCCACCACCCGTCGGGTCGTACTGGGCTTCGCATGAATACAGGAACTTGCGGCCGTCTTCACGGCTCCGAACCAACAATGAAATCTGGCTCTGCGTTTGCACGCGTCATCTGCCTCTTGTCGTGGGCCATTCTTGCGACCGGTCTGGCTGCGCCCCTGGCAGCAATTGCCCAGTTGCCCGGCCAGGCCATCGTCACCAGCGAGCGGGTCCGGGCCGAGTTGATGGCCCATGCGCCCGACGGCGTCGGACCCGGCAAGCAGGTGTGGGTCGGATTGCAACTGGCTCACCAGCCCGAGTGGCACACCTACTGGAAAAACTCCGGCGACTCCGGTCTGCCTACGCAACTGCAATGGACGCTTCCGGCCGGCGTCACCGCAGGTGATATCGCATGGCCCACGCCGAAGAAGATCCCGATCGGGCCGCTGGCCAATTACGGCTACGAAGGCACGGTGCTGTTGCCGGTTCCGCTCACGATCAGCGCCGACTACAAGCCCTCCGTCCTGTCGAATGACCTCGAAGTCAAACTCAAGGGCAGCTGGCTGGTTTGCAAGAAAGAGTGCATTCCTGAAGAAGGCGACTTCACGATCAAGATTCCAGCCACCAGCACCACGGCGCTCAACGGGCCCGCGTTCGAGGCGAGCTTCGCAGCGCAGCCCAGGTCTTTGACCGGCGCAAGCACTGTGCAGGTCGAGGGCAACGCGATCAAGGTCACGGTGGCCGGCCTGCCGGCAGCCATTCGCGGCAAGACGCTCGAATTCTTTCCCGAGACGTCTGAAATCATCGAAACCGCCGCGCAGTGGACCCAAGCCTGGCAGGGTGACGTCTGGACTGCGCAGATCCCTTTGTCGCCGCAACGCAGCCAGAGTCCGGAGGTCTTTCCGCTCGTCGTGGCCGAAGGGGCCCAGAGCTGGCGCGCGCAGGCCAGGGTCAATGGCGGCTGGCCTGCGGTGGCAGCCGCTGCCGGACTTTCACCTGCGCTCGAAGCAGCCTTGCGGGGCAATGCCCAGGCCGCAGCTGTCGCACCGGCCGGGCCATCTCTGTCGCTGGTCGCTGCGATCCTTGGCGCCATCCTCGGCGGCATGATCCTCAACCTGATGCCATGCGTGTTCCCGATACTCGCGATCAAGGTCGTTGGGTTCACTCGCCACGCCGACGATCAGCGCGGCCACCGCATGGCCGGGCTGGCGTACAGCGCAGGGGTGGTGCTGTCATTCATCGCCCTCGGTGCGCTCATGCTCGCACTTCGCGCCGCCGGCGAACAACTGGGCTGGGGCTTTCAGCTGCAATCGCCTGCCGTGGTGGCTGCGCTCGCTGCGCTGTTCACACTCATCGGCCTGAACCTCGCGGGTGTGTTCGACTTCGGCTCATTCCTGCCGTCCCGCGTTTCCTCCATGGAGGCAAAGCATCCGGTCGCCAACTCGTTCCTGTCGGGCGTGCTTGCCGTTGCAGTCGCTTCGCCTTGCACCGCGCCCTTCATGGGCGCATCGCTGGGCCTGGCCATCGGATTGCCGGCCTGGGAGGCACTTCTGGTCTTCGCCGCGCTGGGCATTGGCATGGCCCTTCCCTATCTCGCGGCAAGCTGGGTGCCGGCGGTAGCGCGTCTGCTTCCGCGTCCGGGAGCATGGATGGAAACGTTCCGACGCTTCATGGCCTTTCCGATGTTCGCTACTGTCGTGTGGCTGGTGTGGGTGCTGGGTCAGCAAAGCGGCATCGACGGCGCCGGCGCATTGCTGGTGTTGCTCGTCGCAATGAGCATGGTGATCTGGGCCTTCACGCTGCGGGGCCGCAGCCGCTCCGTGGCCGGCACGATAGCCATCGCAAGCCTGGCCTTTGTGACGTGGGCTGCCGGTCCTTACGTCACGCGTGCGCAGGCACAAACAGCATCCACGCAAGTCAGCGGCCCCTGGCAGACCTGGGAGCCGGGCCGGGTCGAGCAGCTCGTCGCCGCAGGTGAACCGGTTTTGGTCGATTTCACTGCTGCCTGGTGCGTGACCTGCCAGTACAACAAGAAAACCACGCTCGCCAATCAGGATGTGCTGGCCGACCTCGCAGCCAAGAAGGTGGTGTTGCTGCGTGCCGACTGGACATTGCGGGACCCCGCGATCACGGCGGCGCTGCAGCAACTGGGGCGCAGTGGCGTTCCCGTCTATGTGTTCTACCGGCAAGGTCGTCCACCGGTCGTTCTGTCGGAAGTGCTGGGCGTGGATGAAGTGCGCTCGGCGATTGCCCAACTCTAGTTTCATAGGAGAACTCCATGCTGCTGCGTCGTGAATTCATTGCCCTGTCTGCATTGGCGTTTGGCGTGCACGCGCACGCCGCTGCCATCGTTGGACAGCCCGCGCCCGAGTTCTCGCTCACCGACGTGTCTGGCAAGACCGTCAAGCTGAGCGACTATCGCGGCAAGCACGTGGTGCTGGAGTGGACAAACCCCGGCTGCCCGTATGTGCAAAAACACTACAACAGCGGCAACATGCCCGCCACGCAAAAGGAAGCAGCCGACAAGGGGGTGGTGTGGCTGGCGATCAACTCCACCGAAAAGGCTGCAGGCGACTACCTCGAGCCACCCCAACTTGTTGCCTGGATGAAGGAACGCAAGTCGGTCACCAGCGCCACCTTGATGGATGTGGACGGCGTTGCGGGGCGCGCCTACGGTGCACGCACGACGCCGCACATGTACATCGTCGATCCGCAGGGCAAGCTGGTTTACGCTGGCGGCATCGACAGCATTGCATCCAGCAGGGCCGAGGACATCAAGACGGCCGTCAATTACGTACGCCAGAGCCTGAACGAGGCGTTGGCCGGCAAGCCGATCAGCATGGCTTCGACGCGTCCATACGGGTGCTCGATCAAGTACAAGGCCTGACGGACCCATGAATTCCATCAGCGAGTTGAGGCGCATTCTCGGCAGCTGCCGAACGGTTGCCATCGTCGGTCTGTCGCCCCAGTGGCATCGGCCCAGCTTCTTTGTCGGCAAGTACCTCCAGGGCCACGGATACCGCATCGTTCCGGTCAATCCGTCAGCCACGGAAATCCTCGGCGAGACCTGCTACCCCAGCGTCACCGCTGCGGCCCAGGTGCTGGCCGCCAGGGGCGAGAAGATCGACATGGTCGATTGTTTCCGCCGCACCGAAGACATCCCGCCCATCGCAGAAGAAGCCATTGCCATCGGTGCGAAGTGCCTGTGGCAGCAGATCGGCGTCATTAACGAAGAAGCCGTGGCCAGCGCACGTGCTGCGGGCCTGGACACGGTCGTCGATCGCTGCGTGAAGATCGAACATGCACGCCTGTTCGGCGGCCTCAATTGGGCCGGCGTCAACACCAAAGTCATCTCGGCGCGCCGCCCGCAGCAACTGCCTTATTGAACCCCATGGCCAACCAAAATCAGGATCACAAGGACCATGAGTACGGATTCGGCACGCGCGCCATCCACGCGGGCGCCATTCCCGATCCGGTGACTGGCGCACGCGCCACGCCGATCCACCAGACCACCAGCTTCGTTTTCGATTCGGCCGATCACGCCGCCAGCCTGTTCAACCTGCAGACATTCGGCAATGTGTACAGCCGCATCAGCAACCCGACCGTTGCGGTTCTGGAAGAGCGCGTGGCTTCGCTCGAAGGCGGGCGAGCGGCATTGGCTTGCGCTACCGGAATGGCGGCGCAAATGACAGCCTTGCTGGCGATACTGAAGAACGGCGATCACATCGTTGCCGCGTCCACGCTGTACGGCGGAAGCGTCGGGCAACTCGGTGTCGGCTTTTCGCGCCTAGGTATCGAGACCAGCTTCGTCGATCCCGAAGACCCTGATAACTTTCGCCGGGCCATCCGGCCCAACACGCGCGCGATCTACGGCGAAACGCTGGGCAATCCCCTGGTGAACGTGCTCGACATCGAAGCCGTGGCCGCGATTGCCCATGAACACGGTCTGCCGCTGATCATCGACAACACGGTGGCAAGCCCCTATCTGTGCAACCCGTTCGCGTTCGGCGCCGACATCGTGGTGCACAGCGCGACCAAATACCTGGGCGGACACGGAACCACGATGGCAGGCGTGATCGTGGAATCCGGAAAATTCGATTGGGGCTCCACGCTGTCGAAGGACAAGTTTCCCGAGATGCTGGAGCCCAGCAAGGCCTACCACGGCGTGAAGTTCTACGAAACCTTCGGCGATTTCGGCTACACGATGAAAGCCCGCATGGAGGTCAACCGGACGTTCGGGGCCACGCTTTCACCGCTTAACGCATGGCTGATCCTGCAGGGCATCGAAACGCTGCACCTGCGAATGCAGGCGCATTGCCGCAACACGATGCAGGTCGCGCGTTTCTTGCAAAGCCATCCGCTGGTGAGCTGGGTGAACTACCCAGGACTCGAAGACTCGCCTCATCACGCGCTGGCGAAAAAGCAGTTTCGCAGCATCGACGGCCTGCCAGGTGCATCGGGCATCCTCACGTTCGGCATCAAGGCCGATGACGCGGCCAAAGCCGGCGAGCGCTTCATCGACGCCTGCGAATTCATGAGCCACCTGGCCAACATCGGCGACGCCAAGACGCTGGTGATCC
>JAZKFD010000205.1:1320-9808 GCA_040386635.1 Pseudomonadota bacterium | reverse complement strand
CTGATCAACGTGGGCGTGGACCAGATGGATGCCTTCATGCGCGAGAAGACGAAGCTCTATACCGAAGGTGCACAGCGGCTGAACCTGGGCAAGAAGTAGGGCGTGCACGAAGACGGTGGACGACGGCTGTGTTTGTGCGCGGGGCACAATTGCCGCTGGAGGTTCACCGATGAAGATCGACCCCGCGCGGGACCCTCGCGCTTTTCTGGAGACGCTGTACAACGCCGCCGTACAGCGAGCGCTGCCGTTGCACAGCATGGCGGCATCGCTGCCGCCTGCGCCGCGCGGCCGCACAGTCGTGATCGGCGCGGGCAAGGCGGGTGGTTCAATGGCGCAGGCGGTCGAGGCGCTCTGGCCACCTGAAGCGTCGTTGAGCGGCCTTGTGATCACTCGCTACGACCACATTCCGCCCCGGCCGCCAGGTCTTGCGAAGCGCATCGAGATCGTCGAGGCAGCGCACCCCGTGCCCGACGAAGCGGGCGTGCTGGCGTCCGGCCGCATACTGGAAATCGTGCACGGACTCACGCCTGACGACCTGGTGCTGTGCCTGATCTCCGGTGGCGGGTCATCGCTGCTCACCTTGCCCGCCGAAGGCCTCACCCTGCAGGACAAACAGCGCATCAATCGCGAGTTGCTGGAGTCCGGTGCCAACATCACCGAGATGAACTGCGTGCGAAAACACCTCTCGCGTATCAAGGGAGGCCGCCTTTCAGCAACTTGCGCACCTGCCAGGGTGGTCACATTGGCGATCAGCGACGTACCCGGCGATGATCCATCTGTCATTGCCAGCGGGCCCACGGTCGCCGACGCAACGACCTGTGCGGATGCCGTCGCCATCCTGGCGCGTTACGGCATCGAAGTGCCTGGTGCGATCATGAGTTTGCTGGAGCAGGGAGCGATGGAGACCCCCAAGCCGGGCGACGCCATCTTCAACGGACATGAACTGCGGATGATCGCCACGCCGTGGGGGTCGCTTGAGGCGGCGGCCCAGGTAGCGCGTGATGCGGGCCTGGAAGCGCACATTCTTTCCGATGAGATCGAAGGCGAGTCGCGAGACGCAGGCAAGGTCCACGCGGCGATGGCACGTGCGGTGGCCCTCAGGGGTTCGCCCTTTCGCAAGCCCTGCGTGATCCTGTCGGGTGGCGAAACGACGGTCACTGTCAGAAAAACTGCAGCGGGTGCGCTTCGCGGCCGGGGCGGTCGCGCTGGAGAATTTTGCCTGGGCCTGGCCCAGGGGTTGCAGGGGCAGGCTGGTATCTGGGCGCTTGCGGCGGATACCGATGGCATCGACGGCGTCGAAGACAACGCCGGTGCGTTCGTTGCCCCTGATACCTTGACGCGTGCGAACAAGATGGGCATGAAGCCTGCGGCCTACCTGGATCGAAACGACGCCTACGGCTGGTTCAGCGCATTAGGGGACCTGGTGGTCACCGGACCCACCTACACCAATGTCAATGATTTCAGGGCTGTCCTGGTTTTGTAGGGGGTCTGGGCAGCTACTCGCAGAGCTTGCGAATCTCATGCGGTGCGGCCACGGCGCGGATGCCGGTGGCATCACCATCGCGGCGCGCTGCAAAGATGCGCACTTCGTCGCATTCCATGATGGTGTCATCGCCGCGAGTCACCCGGTAGTGCTGCACGAAGCTCTTGCCGCGCCACTCGGTGATCGATGCATGAATCAGCAGCGTGTCGCCATAGCTGGCCGTCTTCATGAATTTGGCATGCGTGTCCACCAGCGGCGTGCCGATGATCCCGTGGGTTTTCTCCAGTTCGTGCCAGGGCGGCACGCCGCACGCGACGAAGAAGTGGCGCGACGCCGCATCGATCCACCGGAAGAAGTTCGGGAACCAGACGATGCGCGCCGGGTCGCAATCGCCGAACTCGACGCGCTGGGTGTAGGTGACTTCTCTGGGTGCAGCCAACAAGTTCAGTCTCCCTTGATGTTGCGTTCCTTGATCAACGCGCCAAATCGCACGCTGTCGGCCTGCGCACGCGCGGCAAAATCGGCGGGGCTCATCGGTGCGGCCACGCCACCGATGGCGCTCATGCGCTCGGTAAAGGCGGGCGAGCGCAGGATTTTGTTGATCTCGGTGTTCAGGCGTGTCACGACGGCGGGCGGCGTTGCTGCCGGCGCGTAGAAGCCGAACCAGGTGTCGGCGTCAAAGCCTTTCAGGCCAGCCTCTTCCATCGTGGGCACATCGGGGAACTGCGGCGAGCGGCGCGGGCTGCCAACGGCCAGCAGCTTGAGCTTGCCGGCCTTGACATGCTGCAGCCCGATGCCCGGATCGAACATGAAGTCCAGCTGTCCGCCCAGAAGGTCCTGCATGGCCGGAGCGGCCCCGCGATAGGGGATATGGGTCGCGAAGATGTTGGCATTGGCCTTCATCATTTCAGCGGCCAGGTGCGGCGAGCTGCCACTGCCAGGCGAGCCGAAAGACAGTTTGCCCGGATTGGCCTTCACATAGGCAAGAAACTCCGTGGCCGTGTTCACGGGCACCTTCGTGGGGTTGACCTCAAGGTAGACGAGCACGCGCGCGGCGGCAGCGACCGGGGTCAGGTCCTTCACCGGATCGAACGACATCTTCGAATACAGGTGCGGATTGATGGACACGGTGCCGCCGGAACTCATGAGCAGCGTATGGCCATCTGCAGGCGACTTGGCAACGTAGTCGCCTGCAATATTGCCGTTGGCACCTGCCCGGTTCTCCACCACCACCGGTTGGCCAAGCACCTCCTGCAGCGGCTGCGAGATGGCGCGCGCGATCTGGTCGGCGGCACCACCTGGCGGAAAGCTCACGATGACGCGGACGGGCTTGGATGGCCAGGCCTGTGCAAAAGCCGGTGGCGCCGCCAGTGCCAGCGGCAAAAGGGCTGTTGCAGCGAGTCGGAATAGGACTTTTTTCATGTCTTGTCTCCTGTGCGTCTGAATGAAGAGGGTCCGCTGGGGGTTGTCAGGGCAGGCTGGTGGCTTGAGTCGATGCGGGCTTGCGCATGAACCGGACCGGATGCTCTTTCACCGGCCGCGCGGGCGCTCCGTGCTGCACCAGCGCCGCGTCCAGCGCCTTGCCGGCGTCATCGGCCAGCGCCGCCTCGCGCGTTGCAGCGATGGCCAGCGCGGCCGAGTGGGCGTCGGCGCCTTGCGCCAGGTGGTCGATGACGTGCAGCAGGTTCTCCTTGCCGCGTTCATTGGTGGCGCCGTAGCCCTTGATGAGACGGCCGCACAGCGCAATTTCGTGGCCGAGCCGCCAGTCGCGCCGGCATCCTTCAACCACCGCTGCAAGCCACTTCGAGATCATGGCCTGCTCGCTGGCAAACCGGCTGCCCCGCACGCGCAGCCACTTCAGGTTGGCGAGCGTGCGCAGCGCGAGCATTCCCGAGACGGAGTGCGTGCCGATCTTCAGTGGCAGCGCCCAGGGCGTCTTGCCCTTGAGCACGCGCTTGCGGTCCCATGCGGTCAGTCGCGCGGCCAGTGCCGGCGGCAGCAATGCGGCGAACTCGGGGACGCCGGGCTTGAAGTGGTCATAGACGCGCAGGAGGTCGTCGTCACCGGCCTTCACTTCCCGGGTGACACGCGACCATCGCGCTGCGCGGCTTTTCAGGTCAGCGACCCGCACGATGTCGTCGAACGCCATCCACAACGCCAGCCATCGCGCCATTTCGCGGGTTGTCGAGAAATTGTGGGTGGATGCGGGGTCGGCTGCACCCTCAGCGTCGAGCACGGTCTGCAGGCGTTGCAGGTAGAGCTCGGCATAGGAGTGCCCCTGGTATTCGAGCATGCGGGCGTGGCCCAGGGTAAGCATGTCGAGCGTCTGGGCAGGAAAGGCATTCAGCGCTCCAGGCGGCGCCTGATCGGCGATGGGTACCGGATCAGCGCGCTCCTCAAGGTCGAAGGGTGCGCCTTGCCTGTTCCCGGCGACCGCAGCGAATGCAGCGGCAAAGCCCCGCAGGCTGGCATCAGCGCCTTTCCCACCGGCCTTCACAACCGCTTCATAGTGGTCCCGCGCGAACGGAAACAACCCGCTCCCTGCGACCGCACCCAGCATCACCGCGCTCACAACCGTTCCCGCCTCCTTCGCCATCCCGCCCATGTCGAAAACATGATGCGTGCGAGAAAACTGCTGCACGATCCGGACCAGGTCGGCGCTATCGGCCCTGCCGTCGGCCAGCTGCATCCGCTCCTGTGTCGTCAGCGTGCGCGACGACGATGTGATCACCGCTGTGCGTTCCGGCGAGCTCATACCGTTGCCGATCTGACGCGCCGTCTCCAGCAGTTCCGAGGAAACGATCGCGTCCAGCGCCCCCGGCACCGGGTTCAGGCTGAAGACGGGGCGCCTGCCCTGCAGCTGTGCCAGAGGAACAGGAAAAACCTCAATGTAGTAAGTCGTCGCGCCCGTGCGCTGCGCGACGCCCGGGATCGAGGTGCTCTGCGCGGCGTAACCCGCATGGCGTGCGATATCGACAAGCCACTCGGTCAGCACCCCGCCGCCTTCGCCGCCCAGGGCGCAGATCAAAAGGGAAATCGGTCGGTTGCTGTTCATGGTTCTAGGCCGGCTGCAGCGCTCGCACGACGGCGCCGCGCACGCTTGCCAGCAGGCGTTCGTGCCACTTCGGGTTCTGGATCACTTCGGCGCGATAGAACGAGGGACACAGCGTCGCCGCGTGGGCGTTCTCGCCGCACAGGCCGCAACCCACGCATCCGTCAATCACCACCGCTACCGGATCGACCTTCAGCGGATCGGGGTTGTCCTTGATGGTCAGGGTGGGGCAGCCCGAAAGGCGGATGCACGCGTGATCGCCGTTGCACACATCTTCATCAACGCCGTATTTCACGCGCACCACGCGTTCTCCTTTCTTGAGCAGATTGGCCAGCCAGGGCTTCATGCGGCGTTGCCGCTCCAGCTGGCATTCGCCCTCGGCGATGATGACTTTCAGGCCGTTGAAATCGCTGGTGAATGCCTCCTTCAGCGTGTCACGCATCTTTTCGACGCCGTAGGTGTGCACCGTGCGCAGCCATTGCACGCCCAGCCCGCGCAGCGTCGATTCGATGGTCGTGTTGGTGTGCGTCTGGCTTTTCATCCGCTCGTTGCTCATGGCTGCCGTGCCGCCGCCGGGCGTGGAGATCAGATCCTGGGTGCCGGTCGCCGACGAATAGCCGTTCTTGAAGATCAGCAAGACCGCATCGTCCTTGTTGAACAGGGCGCTCTGCACCCCGGTCAGAAGGCCGTTGTGCCAGAAGCCGCCGTCGCCCATGATCGAAAGCGTCCTGCGCTGCATCATCGGCGAGACGCCCGCGCGGCTCGCCAGGCTCATGCCATAACCCAGAATGGAGTGACCCATCGAGAACGGCTCGAAGGTGCCAAAGGCGTGGCAACCGATGTCGGCTGCGATGTGGACGGCGCCGATCTCCTGCTGCGTGAGCTTGAGGGCAGAAAACACCGGACGCTCCGGGCAACCGATGCAAAAGCCTGGCGGCCGATTGGGCAGGGGTTTGTCCAGGAGGTCGTTGACGGCCGCGCGCCGCTCCCTGTTGCCGGCAAGCCATTGCCGGGCCGGAACCTGCAGGTCGGGGTCCGGGTCCACTTCCCGGCGAAGATGCAGGTCGGTGAAACCGAGCAGGCCGCCGGAGATCACCTCCACCGAGTATTCGCCGCCCATCGCCAGCAGATCCTTCCCATGCAGCTTGGTCTGCACGTCGCGCCGGCGCAGCAGTGTCGCGATCTCCTGCTCGATGTATTCCGGCTGACCTTCTTCAACCACGAGCACGGCGCGCTTGCCCACGCAGAAATCCGCCACCTGCTCGGGCACCAGCGGGTAAGTGACATTCAACACCAGGATCGGGATGTCGCTCGCGCCGAATGCATCGGCCAGGCCCAGTTGCTGCAGGCTTCGCACCAGCGCGTTGTAGATGCCCCCCTGCACGATGACGCCGAGGTCTTCGTGCTTGCCGGGCATGAGTTCATTGAGTCCCTGTTCGGCAATATATTTGCGCGCAGCCGGAATGCGCTGCTCGCCCTTGAGCTTTTCGTGGCGGAACGTCACCGGCGGATGCGCCAGGCGCATGTAGTCGAACCCGGCCGGATCCTCCATCAGCGCGCGCGTCGACACAGCGGGGCTCAGGTTGTCGCGCGCATCGAAGCTGCCCCGAACATGACAAGCCCTGATGCGCAGCTCCAGGATGCACGGCATGTTCGATGTTTCGGACAGCCGGAAACCTTCTTCGACCATCCGCACCATCACGGGAAGATCGGGGCGCGGATCAAGCAGGCACATGGTCGATTTCAGCGCATACGCATGGGTGCGTTCCTGGATCACCGAAGCGCCTTCACCGTAGTCTTCACCCACCACGATGAGCGCGCCCCCCGTGACGCCGGGCGACGAGAGATTGGACAGTGCGTCAGACGCGACATTGGTGCCGACAATCGATTTCCAGGTCACTGCGCCGCGCAGCGGATAGTGGATGGACGCACCGAGCATCGCAGCGGCGGACGCTTCATTCGCGCAGGCTTCGACGTGGACGCCCAGCTCATCCATGTAAGGCTTGGCCTGCACCATCACGTCCAGCAGGTGGGAGACCGGCGCGCCCTGGTAGCCGCCGACGTAGGCCACTCCTGATTGCAGCAATGCCTTGGTGATGGCGAGGATGCCTTCCCCATGAAAGGTGTCGCCGTCACCCAGGCGCAAGGACTCGATTTCGCTGCTGAATGAAACTTCCACTCGTTGTCTCCCGCAAGGCTCGCCAGTCTGGAGGTTTCCGGTGCATCAATCAATACGATAAAGCCACTAGGCGATATGCATGGAAAGCATGGCAGCTCAGGTGCGCGGGGGTTCGGGGTCAAGCGTGCGCCAGTTGCGGGTGGCCAGCGCAATCAGCACGATGCCGCCGGCAAGGGGCACCGCATAGACCAGGATCTCGGCAAGCGATCGCAGGGCAGGCATCGAATCGAGCTTGCCCAGGAAATTGCGGCCGTACATCAATAGCAACAGCGGCGAGACCCATAGCGCAACCCGGCGCCAGAAGCCCGCCGCATCACCCAGCACCTCGCGCCCGGCCAGCAGGAACAGTGCCGATGCAATGAACACCAGTGTGTAGAAAGTAGACATGATCGGCTGGCCGCGGCCCAGCATTTCATGGTTCGCCCAGTAAGGAATCCAGAGCAGGCAGAGTACGCCCAGCACCATGGCCGTCATGCGCGCACGGCGCTCGGCCAGCGCATCGGTGAAAAGCCCGGGCGGCCGCTTCATCGCAGGCAGCAGCAGGATGCACAGGGGGCCGATGATGGCATCGACCATGAGCGTGACCGGGTATCCCCAGGCTTCGGCTGCAACGCCCTGCCAGCTTGCTGCGATGGCGATGGCGAGATTCATCATGGCCATGTAGGCCGTGAACTGGGTGGCGGCCACCGCCGGGTTGGTCACGTCCATCATGATGGCCGACCGTGTTCCGTACATCAGGCCCTGGAAGACCGAATACCACAGGCTGGAGATCCACAGCACGGTGATTAACTCCGGGATGGGCGCACCGCCCGGTGCGCGTGGCATCACATAGCCGTATTGCTGCAGTTTCCACATCAGGTACAGCACCGGAAAGCTCATGCAAAGCAGATACACGGCGAGCGTGCGGCGGCGGCCCCACCGGTCGGACAGCCAGCCGCCCAGCACCATGCAGCCGGCCGAAAGAATCATCGACCACAGCGCAAGCGTTGCGACCGCGTTGTCGTCCATGCCGACTTCCACCGCAAGGTTCGACTGCAGTGCAAGGCCCAGCGACATGGCGCCTGCTGGCAGCAACGAAAAGAACACGCCCCGGAATGCACCGCTTGTCCCCAAAAAGGAGCGAAACGACTGCACCGCGAACGCTTTCATTTCGGCGCCAGCGGTTCGCCAGGCGGAGCCCGCCGCCTGCATCGGCGGGGCAAGCGAGGCGACGATGGCTTCCTTCATGGGCAGCACGATGATCATCGTCACCAGCAAAATGGCTGCGGCGACGAAGAAGAAGCTGAACTGAAACCCGGTGTACTCCACCATGAACAGGACGCCGCTGCCGCCGATGGCCTGGCCCACGGAGGCGCCCGCGAACATCAGGCCATTGGCCAGGCCGCGTTCGTCTTCGCTCAATGTATTGACGGCCAGCGAATCGATGGCCACATCCTGGATGGCGCCGAAGGTGTTGTGCACCAGCAAGATGGCCGTGAACATGGCAAGCCCCGTGGGCAGCTCCACGGGTATCAGCATCAGCAGCGTCATCACCATCACCATCTGGGTGAACAGGATCCATCCGCGCCGATGCCCGAACCGCTGCGAGCGGAACACATCCACCAGCGGCCCGAACGCCCACTTGAAAGCCCAGGGCAAATAAAACGAAGCGACGAACGCGCCGATCTCTGCCGGCCCCACCCCCTGGCGCCGGAGCTGCGTTGCAACGGCAGTGGCCGCAAAGCCAAGGGGAATACCCTCGGTCATGTAGAGACTGAAAAAAGCGACGAGCCGG
>JAZKFD010000205.1:0-1275 GCA_040386635.1 Pseudomonadota bacterium | reverse complement strand
TTGCCGTTTCTGCCGACCCTCAAGTACTATGGTTTGCAGGGGCCCCCCCGGTTTTCTTAAAGCAGGAGATTCGAGATGCAGGAACAAGAGATTCGTGACCTGGTCGAAGATGTTCGCGGCGGGCGCCTGGCGCGCCGCAGCTTCATCCAGCGTATGGTTTCCGTTGGCCTGACTGCGCCAATGGCGTCGATGATGCTCATGCACTATGGTGTGGCGCAGGCCCAGCCGATCCCGGTTTACAAGCCGACCAAACGCGGTGGCGGTGGCGCGCTGAAGGTCTTGTGGTGGCAGGGCACGACGCTGCTGCAGCCGCATTTCGCCAATGGAACCAAGGACCAGGAAGGCTCGCGCATCTTCTATGAGCCGCTCGCTTCATGGGACGGCGAAGGCAACCTGATCCCGGTTCTGGCAGCCGAAATCCCGACGCGCGAAAACGGCGGCCTCTCTGCCGATGGCCGCTCGGTCACCTGGAAACTCAAGCGCGGCGTGACCTGGCACGATGGCCAGCCCTTCACCGCCGACGACTGCGTCTTCACCTGGGAATACGCCAAGGACCCGGCCACCGCCGCGGTGACTACTGGCGTCTACAAGGACGTGCAGGTCGTCAAGGTCGATTCGCACACGGTGCGTGTGACCTTCGCCAAGGCTTCGCCCTTCTGGGCAACGGCATTCGTTGCGGCCGAAGGCATGATCATCCCCAAGCACCTGTTCGGCCCCTACGCCGGCGGCAAGTCGCGCGATGCGCCCAACAACCTCAGGCCCGTGGGCACCGGCCCCTACAAGTTCGTGGACTTCAAGCCGGGCGACATGGTGCGCGGGGCAATCAACACCAACTACCACATGGCCAACAAGCCCTTCTTCGACACGATCGAGATGAAGGGCGGCGGCGATCCGACATCGGCTGCGCGCGCCGTGCTGCAGACCGGTGAGTACGACTACGCCTGGAACCTGCAGGTCGAAGACGAAGTGCTCAAGCGGATGGAAGAAGGCGGCAAGGGCCGCGTGCACATCGTGCCCTCGGGCGACATCGAATTCATCATGCTCAGCCTGACCGACCCCTGGACCGAGGTCGAGGGTGAACGCTCCAGCATCAAGAGCAAGCACTTTGCGTTCAGCGAGCCTGCGGTGCGCGAAGCGATGTCCCTGCTCGCCGACCGCCAGGCCATCCAGCAGTTCATTTATGGCCGTACCGGCGTCGCAACGGCGAACTTCCTGAACAACCCGCCCAAGTACCGCTCGCCCAACACGAAGATCGAGTTCAACATCGACAAGGCC
>JAZKFD010000204.1:0-2389 GCA_040386635.1 Pseudomonadota bacterium | reverse complement strand
CACGCGGATGATGCCGCCCGAGTTGTCGGTCTTCCAGTTCTTGCCTTCGGCCGCCGCCTTTTCGACTTCGGTGAGATCGTTCCACCAGCCCAGCTTCTTGAGCAGCACATGGTCGAACTCGGGATAGCCAGTCTGGATGTCGGCGCCCATGGACGCCGAGCCATCTTCGGCCAGCAGATTGACGCCAGCGCGCTCCACGCCAAAGTTCGCGCGGAAATTTCCGCCGCCATCCATGACGTGCTTGGAGGTGTCGTACAGATTGGGCGAACCAGGGTGCTTGAGTTCCGGATTGCCGAAGCAGGGCCATGGCAGGCCGAAGTAATCGCCCGTGAGGTCATAGCCCGTCTGCGGATCCTTGCCTCCCTTGGACTTGAGCGTCTTGACGTCGAAATTCGCCATGTTGCGCATGTGCGATTTCAGCCGCTCCGGGCTCTGGCCGGTGTAGCCGATGGTCCAGACACACTTGTTGATTTCGCGCAGGATGTCCTCGGGCAGGGGCTCGTCCATGCCCTTGACCTTCTGCATCTTGTAGTTCTTGACCAGTTCCTTGCCGAATCCGAGCTTGTCGGCCAGCTGGTACATGATCATGTGGTCAGTGCGGCTCTCCCAAAGCGGCTCGATGACCTTCTCGCGCCACTGAAGCGAGCGGTTGGATGCGGTCGCAGAGCCGCTGGTCTCGAACTGGGTGGCAGCGGGCAACAGGTACACCGCGCGATTGGCGTTGACCTTCTCGCCCTCTTTGGCCGGCATGGCCGCCATGGCCGCCGTCGCGGACGGATACGGATCAATGACCACCAGCAGGTCGAGCAGGTCCATTGCCTTTTTCATCTCGAGACCACGCGTCTGCGAGTTGGGCGCATGGCCCCAGAACACCACGCCACGCAGGTTGGGCGTCTGGTCGATAAACTCGTTTTTCTCCATCACGCCATCGATCCACCGCGATACCGTGATGCCTGGCTTGGTCATCATGCCGGGGTTCTCGAAGCGGCCCTTGATCCAGTCGTAGTCGACAGCCCAGGCCTTGGCGAAATGACGCCACGAGCCTTCGGCGATGCCGTAGTAGCCCGGCAGCGAATCGGGGTTGGGGCCCACATCGGTCGCGCCCTGAACGTTGTCGTGGCCACGGAAGATGTTGGCGCCGCCACCGGAGACGCCAATGTTGCCCAGCGCGAGCTGCACGATGCACGATGCACGCACCATCGCATTGCCGATCGAGTGCTGGGTCTGGCCCATGCACCACACGAGCGTCGATGGACGGTTCTTCGCCATCATCTCGGCGACTTTGGCCATTTGTGCTTCGGGCACGCCGCAGGCCTCTTCGACCTTGTCCGGTGTCCACTTGGCCATGACGTCCTTCTTGACGTCTTCCATGCCGTACACACGGTCGTTGATGTACTTCTTGTCTTCCCAGCCGTTCTTGAAGATGTGATACAGCATGCCGAACAGGAACGGAATGTCCGAGCCCGAACGGATGCGCACATACTCGTCAGCCTTGGCCGCGGTACGGGTGAACCGCGGATCGACCACGATCATCTTCGTGCCGTTTTCCTTGGCGTGCAGCATGTGCAGCATGCTCACCGGATGCGCCTCGGCGGCATTGGAGCCGATGTACAACGCGCACTTGCTGTTTTGCATGTCGTTGTACGAATTGGTCATGGCGCCGTAGCCCCATGTATTCGCAACGCCGGCCACCGTGGTCGAGTGGCAGATGCGCGCCTGGTGGTCGCAGTTGTTGCTGCCCCAGAAGCTCACGAACTTGCGCATCAGGTACGCCTGCTCGTTGTTGTGCTTGGACGATCCGATCCAGTAGAGCGACTCGGGGCCGCTGGCCTTGCGCAGCTCCAGCATCTTGGCCGCGATCTCGGAATACGCCGTGTCCCAGCTGATGCGCTCGTACTTGCCATTGACCAGCTTCATCGGATAGCGCAGGCGAAATTCGCCATGGCCGTGTTCGCGGATTGCCGCGCCCTTGGCGCAATGGGCGCCCAGGTTGATCGGCGAATCGAACACGGGCTCCTGCCGGACCCACACGCCGTTCTCGACAACTGCATCAATCGCGCAGCCGACTGAGCAGTGCGTGCAGACCGTGCGCTTGATTTCGATCTTGCCCTGCCCGATGGCGGCGGCGGTGCCTTCTGCAGCCCTTGCCTTCTTCACGAGCGTGAGCGACGACGCGGCGATGCCGACACCGACGCCCAGGCCCGAGCGGCGCAGGAAGGCGCGGCGGTCCATGGTGGGCAGCGCCTTGGACAGGCCTCGCTGGAGGCTATGGACAAACGGCGAACGGGCGGCAGCGACGGCCGCACCGGACTTCTTGGTCAACAGGGTCATTGGAGTCTCTCCTCGTGTGGGAGTTGAATTCAGGTCCGGGTGGTGCTGTAGTACTTCT
>JAZKFD010000203.1:13649-21858 GCA_040386635.1 Pseudomonadota bacterium | reverse complement strand
GCGATGCAGGCAACGGGCCCGGACACCATCGTCAAGTTCCTGTTCACCTCCGGCTCCACGAAGCTGCCGAAGGCGGTGGTCAACACCCACGGCATGTGGTGCGCCAACCAGCAGCAGATGCGCCAGTCGATGCCGGTACTGGCACAGGACGCGCCGGTATTGATCGACTGGCTGCCCTGGAACCACACCTTTGGCGGCAACCACAATTTCGGCCTCACGCTCTACAACGGCGGCACCCTGCACATCGACGACGGCAAGCCGACACCAGCCCTGGTCGGCGAAACCCTGCACAACCTGCGCGAGATCGCGCCGACGGTCTACTTCAACGTGCCCACCGGCTTCGAAGCCATCGCCAATGCGATGAAGACAGACGACCAGTTGCGTCGCAACCTGCTGTCGCGCGTGCAAATGTTCTTCTATGCAGGCGCCGCGCTCGCACAGCCGGTCTGGGACGCGCTGCATGAATGCCAGGAGCGCGAGATCGGCGAGCGCATCGTGATGGGCACCGGCCTGGGCATGACAGAGTCATCTCCTTTCGGCATCTTCATCACCAATCCGAGTGTGAAATCCGGCTACCTTGGAGTGCCCACGCCCGGTCTCGAACTCAAGCTCGTCCCGACGGAGGGCAAGACCGAGGTGCGCTACAAGGGACCGAACATCACCCCTGGGTACTGGCGCAATGATGAAGCGACGAGAGAGAGTTTCGACGAAGAAGGCTTCTTCTGCACGGGCGACGCCGTCCTGTGGATCGATGAAAGCGATGTGCATCAGGGCCTGAAATTCGACGGCCGGATTGCCGAAGACTTCAAGCTGGCCACCGGCACCTTTGTTTCGGTTGGCCCACTGCGCGCCAGGATCATCGCGGCAGGTGCGCCCTATGTGCAGGACGCGGTCATCACCGGCCTGAACCTGAACGAAGTCGGCGCCTTGATATTTCCGACTGCCGCGGTGCGCAAGCTCGCCGGTCTGGCCGACAGCGCGCCGCTCAAGGAGGTGCTTGAAAGCGCGCCGGTGCAGGCTCACTTCCAGACGGTGGCAGACGAGCTTGCCGCAAGCGCCACCGGAAGCGCAAGCCGCGTCGCGCGCCTGCACCTCCTGCATGAGCCGGCCTCCATCGACAAGGGCGAGGTGACGGACAAGGGTTCCATCAACCAGCGCGCGGTGCTCAAGCATCGCGATGCACTGGTCAATGCCTTGCACGATGGCGGCTTGCCCTTCACCATCCAGCCGCAAGGACCGAAGCCATGAAGATCGAGGGACAAGCCGCTCTGGTGACCGGGGGCGCCTCCGGTCTTGGCGAAGCGACGGCGCGTGAACTCGCCCGGCTGGGCGCGAAGGTTGCCGTGCTCGACGTCAACCTCGAGCTGGCGCGGAAAGTCGCCGCCGACATCGGCGGCGTTGCCTGCCAGTGCGACATCACCAGCGCGGACAGTGCGATTGCCGCATTGGCTGAGGCATCCGCCGCGCACGGCCCTGCCCGCATCCTGATGAACATCGCGGGCATCGGGTCGGCCAGGCGAATCGTCCAGAAAGACGGCTCGCCCGCCGCCCTGGAAGACTTCGCGCGCGTCGTCACCGTGAACCTGATCGGCAGCTACAACATGAGCCGGCTGTTCGCAGCCGAATGCGCCAGGCTGGCGCCGCTCGAAGACGGCGAGCGCGGTGTGATGATGTTCACGGCGTCGGTGGCCGCCTTCGACGGACAGGTCGGCCAGCAGGCCTACAGTGCATCAAAGGGCGGCCTGGTCGGGATGACGCTGCCGATGGCGCGCGATCTCGCACAACACGCGATTCGTGTTTGCACTGTGGCACCGGGCCTGTTTGCGACACCGCTCATGAAGCAGTTGCCAGAGGCCGTGCAGCAGTCGCTGGCAGCGTCGATTCCGTTTCCGCCGCGCCTTGGCAAACCCGAAGAATTCGCCCAGCTGGCCTGCCACGTCGTCACCAACAACCACCTCAACGGCGAAGTGATCCGCCTTGATGGAGCGTTGCGCATGGCGCCGCGCTAGGGCTTGCCCTGGACACCGCATCACAATTTTCCATCAACGGAGACAAGCATGACATCACGTCGCGATTTCGTGAAATCCTCGGCGGCCCTGGCCGCCCTGGGTGCCACCGGCCTTTCACTTCCCGCGCGCGCGCAGAACCTGGATCTGGCCAAAATTCTCTGCGGCTTTCCGCCGGGCGGCACCAGCGATGCAATTTCGCGCCGCATCGCAGAAAAACTGCGCGGCAGCTACGCAAACAATGTCGTGGTCGAGAACAAGCCGGGCGCGGGCGGCCAGATTGCCATCACGCTGCTCAAGGACAGCCCCGCCGACGGCAGCACCTTGCTGCTCACGCCATCTTCCATGCTCTCGATCTACCCGTACGTTTACAAGTCGCTGCCCTACAAGCCCCTCGAAGACGTGCAGCCTGTCTCGCTCGCCTGCTACTTCAACCACGCGTTTGGCGTGGGCCCAGCCGTGCCCGAGAGCGTGAAGACGATCAAGGACTTCCTGGCCTGGGCTAAAGAAAATCCAACGAAGGCCAACTACGGCTCGCCCGGCGCGGGCTCGATGCCTCACCTGATCGTTGCCCTGCTGAACAAGCTCACGGGGCAGGACCTCAAGCACATTCCGTATCGCGGCTCGGCGCCGGGTATCCAGGATTTGCTGGGCGGTCAGATCTCTGCGATGTCTTCGCCCGTCGGTGACTACCTGCCCTACCTCAAGACCGGAAAGCTGCGCCTGCTCGCGATCTCGGGGCAGGACCGCAGCCGCTTCGTGCCCGACGTGGCCACCTATCGCCAGCAAGGCTTTCCTGTAACCGTCCGCGAATGGTATGGCGTCTTCCTGCCAGGCAAGGCCACGCCCGAAGTTGTGCGCCGGGCTGCTGCCTACCTGCAACCGGCCCTCGCGCAGCCCGATCTCGTTTCCAGCATGGCGCAGGTCGGCATGGAAGTGGAGTCGTCCTCGCCGCAAGTGCTCGGCGACCTGCTCAGGGCCGACGCAGAAGAATGGCGCCGCCTGATCAAACAGATCGGTTTCACGCCAGAATCCTGATTTCAGATTTGCCACCCACTACACCACTACAACTAGGAGACTTCCAGTGACCACAACCCGACGCCAGTTTGTTCAATCCGCCGCATCGCTTGCCGCCATCGGCGCATTCCCCATGGCCGCCTTCGCGCAGTCGCTGGAAGCCGTGAAAATCATCAACGGTTTTCCTGCCGGCGGCACGGCCGACAGCACCAGCCGGCGCGTTGCCGAAAAGCTGGGTGGCACCGCCTATTCGAAAAATGCGGGCGTGGTCGAAAACAAGCCCGGCGCCGGCGGACGCATCGCCTGCGAAGTCGTCAAGTCAGCGCCTGCGGACGGTTCCACGCTCCTGCTCACCCCCTACTCGTGCATGTCGATCTACCCGTCGATCTACAAGACCCTGAGCTACGACCCATTCAAGGATTTCGTGCCGGTCTCGATGGGCGCAGTGATGACGCACGCGTTGACCGTTGGCCCGATGGTTCCTGCCAGCGTCAAGACGGTGAAGGACTATCTGGCCTGGGCCAAGGCCAATCCGAAGGACGCGAGCTACGGTTCGCCCGCTGCTGGCTCCACGCCTCACTTCATCGGCGCGCTGCTCGGTCTCAACAACGGTGTTGACCTGAAGCACGTGCCGTATCGCGGCTCGCTGCCTGCGGTGGCCGACATGATCGGCGGCACCTTGGCATCAACCTGCACGCCCACGGGCGACGCACTGGCCAACCACCGGGCCGGCAAGGTTCGCATCCTGGCGACTTCGGGCGCGAAGCGCACACAGTTCACGCCCGATGTCGCGACTTTCGCTGAACAGGGTTTTGCCGAACTCACCACCGAAGAATGGTTCGGCTTCTATGCGCCCGCGCGCACGCCCGCCAACGTGGTGGCAAATGCCAATGCAGCGATCAATGCCGCGTTGAAAGACAAGGCCGTGATCGATTCGCTGGCCGTCATGGGCCTGGTTGCACAGGGCTCGACCCCCGCCGAAATGGACAAGAGCCAACGCGATGAGTTCACGCGCTGGGCACCGCTTGTCAAGAAGATCGGCTTTACCGCCGAATCCTGATCGCGCGACCATCGATGACGGGCAAATGCGTTCCTGCGGTCGATCAGGTCGATTCGAGCTACCTCGAACAGCTGATCGGCTACAACGCACGTCGGGCAGCGCTGTCGGTCATCGAAGTCTTCCTGGAACGGATGCAGGTCTACAACCTGCGTCCGGTCGATTTTTCGGTGTTGTCGCTCATCACGCACAACCCGGGTATCACCTCACGGCAACTGTGCACGACTCTAGGCATCCTCCCGCCTAACCTGGTCGGCATGGTGAACGCACTGGAAAAGCGCGAGCTGGTCACGCGCAAGCCCCATCCGCGCGACGGCCGGGCCATGGGCCTCCACCTCACCACGACGGGCGAGAAACTCATGCGCGATGCAGAGCGCACGGCCGCTGAACTCGAAGCTGAAGTGGCCGCGCGCCTGACCCCCGCCGAATCACGCACGCTTATTCGCCTGCTCAGGAAAATCTATCAATAGGGGAAACCTCTGCTATTGTTTGCATAGCAGGAGTTGCGTACACTCGCGTTCCCGCACGAAGAAAACAACGACAGCGGGACGAGGAGTGCCGCAGCGTATGAGTTCGAAAGAAAGTGCCGCCATCAGCCAGTTGCTGGGGCTGCTGGAGTCGCGCTACGCGATTCGTGTGCTGTGGGCCCTGCGAGACGGCCACGCGCAGACTTTTCGCCTGCTGCAAGACAGTGTGGGCGGCATCACGCCCAACACCCTCAACACCCGGATCAAGGAAATGCGTGAAGCGGGCCTGGTCACGCATGGCACCGATGGCTATGTCATCACCGCCATGGGTGCCGATCTGCTCAAGCGCCTTGGTGAACTACCTGCCTTCGCTGCCAGATGGGTTGCGGCGCAGGGCAAAAAGAAAGTCTCACAGCCATGAACATGACTCTCGATATTGCATCGGCGCTGCCGGTGGACGCGGCCGACGCATTGCTGGTGGGGCGGGTGCATGTCGCCGGCCATGGCGCGACGCTCGTTCAGGTCACGACTGATTCGGTGTTCGATCTTTCCGGGCTCGCGGCCACCTGCAGCGAACTCCTTGAGCTGGAGGGGCTTGCCGTACGGCTGCGCTCCCATCGAGGTGAACGCCTGGCCGCGACGTCCGAGGTGCTGGCCAATTCTGCGTTTGATGCACGCAGCGACGCGGCGCCCTGGTTCATGGCGCCTTGCGACCTGCAGTCGATCAAGGCTGCAGGCGTGACCTTCGTTTCTTCCATGCTCGAGCGAGTCATCGAAGAACAGGCGCGTGGTGATGCCTCCCGGGCCGAGGCCGTGCGCAGCGCCGTCGTCGCCGTCATCGGTGACAACCTCGGCGCGGTGGTGCCCGGATCGGTCGAAGCGGCAAAGCTCAAGGATGTCCTGATCGCGCAGGGCATGTGGTCGCAGTACCTCGAGGTGGGCATTGGGCCCGACGCGGAGATCTTCACCAAGTCGCAACCGATGAGCGCCGTGGGCACGGGCTCCGAAATCGGCATTCATCCGGCCAGCTCCTGGAACAATCCCGAACCCGAGATCGTGCTGGCCGTGAACAGCCGCGGCGAGGTGCCGGGTGCGACGCTCGGCAACGACGTGAACCTGCGCGACTTCGAGGGCCGCAGTGCGCTGCTGCTGGGCAAGGCCAAGGACAACAATGCCAGTTGCGCCATCGGCCCCTTTATCCGAATCTTCGATGACCGCTTCACGATGGATGACGTGCGGCAGTGCGACCTGTCCATGAGGGTCTCGGGACCAGAAGGTTTTGTGATTGAAGGCGCCAGCGCCATATCCATGATCAGCCGCGATCCGCTTGACCTGGTGCAGCAGGCGATTGGAGCCAATCATCAGTATCCGGACGGGTTCGTGCTCTTCCTTGGAACCATGTTTGCGCCGACCCAGGACAGGCATGGGCCGGGCCAGGGATTCACGCATGTCGTGGGCGATCGGGTCACCGTTTCCACCCCTTGCTTGGGTACACTGGCAAACCGCGTCAACACCAGCGATCGCATTGCCCCCTGGACCTACGGCATCACCGCACTCATGCGCGATCTCGCCCGGCGCGGCCGCTGAAACTCAATTCAAATAAAGGAATGTTCATGATCACGAATCCCTCCGGCCTGCAATACGAAGACACCAAGGTCGGCGACGGCGCAGAAGCGAGCAAGGGCCAGCACGTGCATGTGCACTACACAGGCTGGCTCTACAACGATGGCAAGCAGGGCGCGAAGTTTGATTCAAGCGTGGATCGAAAAGACCCGTTTGCGTTTTCGCTGGGCGCGGGGATGGTCATCAAGGGCTGGGATGAAGGCGTCGCGGGAATGAAGATCGGCGGCAAGCGCACGCTCATCATTCCGCCGCAGCTGGGCTACGGCGCTCGCGGAGCAGGCGGTGTGATTCCGCCCAACGCCACCCTGAAGTTCGATGTGGAGCTGCTCGACGCGCATTGATGCTGGCTGTCGGTGTGATCGCGGACCCTTCAAGTCCGCTCAGCCACCCAGGCCTGCACCGACTGAAGCGCCGCCGTGAGCTTGGTGGGGTCCGTACCCCCTGCCATCGCCATATCCGGCTTGCCGCCGCCCTTGCCGCCGACCTGCTGGGCCACGAAGTTCACCAGGTCGCCGGCCTTCACCTTGCCCATGCTGTCGGCCGTGACGCCGGCGGCAATCTGCACTTTGCCGCCATCGACAGTGGCCAGCACGATGGCCGCGGTCTTGAGCTTGTCCTTGAGCTTGTCCATCGTGTCGCGCAGCGTCTTCGCATCGGCGCCGTCAAGGCGCGCGGCCAGCACGCGAATGCCCTTCACATCGATCGCCTGCGAAACCAGCTCGTCCCCCTGCGATGACGCGAGCTTGCCCTTGAGCTGGGCGACTTCCTTTTCCAGGGCGCGCACATGCTCGAGCACCTGCGAGACGCGGCCCTGCAACTCGGTCGGAGCCGACTTGAGCGTTCCGGCCATCGTGTTCACGGTGGATTCAAGCTCCTGCAGGTAGCGCAGCGCATTTGCGCCCGTCACTGCCTCGATACGACGGATGCCCGCAGCCACCCCGCCTTCCATGACGATCTTGAACAGGCCGATGTCGCCGGTGCGCTGAACGTGCGTACCGCCGCACAGCTCGCGCGAGCTGCCGATATCCAGCACGCGCACCGAGTCGCCGTATTTCTCTCCGAACAACATCATCGCGCCGGTCGATTTGGCGGCCTCGATTTCCATCACCCGAGCCTGTGTCTGCTGGTTCGCGAGGATTTCCTCATTCACCCGCTTTTCGATCTCGCGGACCTGGTCGTCTGACACGGCCTGGTTGTGCGTGAAGTCGAATCGGGTCTTGTCGGCATCGACGAGCGAGCCCTTTTGCTGCACGTGGTCGCCGAGCACCTCGCGCAATGCCTTGTGCATCAGGTGCGTGACGCTATGGTTGCGCATCGTCGCGTTGCGCGTGACCAGATCGACCTTCGCCGCGATGGCATCGCCCACCTTGAGCGTGCCCTGTGTTTGCGTACCGTGATGGCCGAACACATCAGCCTTGATCTTTTGCGTGTCTTCCACGCCGAATTGCACACCCTCGGCCGCCAGCACACCGCTGTCGCCGACCTGGCCGCCGCTCTCGGCATAGAACGGCGTTGTGTCGAGAACGACCACGCCCTGCTCGCCTTCGCCCAGCTGCTGGACCGAAACGCCATCGCGATACAGGGCGACGACCTTTGCAGGTTCCTCGAGCCTGTCGTAACCGGTGAATGCGTTGCCGGCCCCCGCGTATTCGAGCGCGCGATCCATCCGGAACTTGCCGGCTGCGCGGCCTGCGGCCTTCTGTTTTTCCATCGCGGCGCTGAAGCCCGCTTCATCTACCGTCACATCACGTTCGCGGCATACGTCGGCCGACAGGTCGAGCGGAAATCCGAAAGTGTCATGCAGCTTGAAGGCCACGTCGCCCGGCAATACTTTCTGGCCGCCGGCAAGGGCTGTATCGAGAATCTGCATGCCGTTTTCGAGCGTCTCGAAGAAACGCTCTTCTTCGGCCTTGAGCGTGGCGATGATCTTCTTTTCGCTGGCCTTGAGGTTGGGGTACGCATCGCCCATCAGCCTGACCAGATCAGGCACCAGCTTGTGGAAGAACGGCGTCTTCTTGCCGAGCTTGTAGCCGTGACGG
>JAZKFD010000203.1:0-13439 GCA_040386635.1 Pseudomonadota bacterium | reverse complement strand
CTGCATGTCGAACTGCATGAACACGTGGTTCCAGATTTCGATGTAGCGGTCGCCGTCCTGATCGGGCGAGCCGGGCGGGCCGCCCGCGATGTGGGGGCCGTGGTCGTAGAAGATCTCGGAGCACGGGCCGCAAGGCCCGGTGTCGGCCATCATCCAGAAGTTATCGGACTGGTACTTGCCGCCCTTGTTGTCGCCGATACGCACGACGCGCTCGGGTGGCACGCCGATCTCCTTGGTCCAGATGTCGTAGGCCTCATCGTCGTCGATATAGACCGTGGCCCACAACTTGTCGGCGGGAAGCTTGTACACCTGCGTGAGCAACTCCCATCCCCATTTGAGCGAATCGCGTTTGAAGTAGTCCCCGAAGCTCCAGTTGCCCAGCATCTCGAAGAAAGTGTGGTGGCGCGCGGTGTAGCCGACGTTTTCCAGGTCGTTGTGCTTGCCACCGGCGCGCAGGCAGGCTTGCACGGATGCCGCACGAACGTAGGGACGCTTGTCGGAGCCCAGGAACACGTCCTTGAACTGGACCATGCCCGAGTTGGTGAACATGAGCGTCGGGTCGTTGCCAGGCACCAGCGGGCTGGAGGCCACCACCGTGTGCGCCTTGGACGCAAAAAAGTCCAGGAAGGTCTTGCGGATGTCGGCAACGGAGATGGTGGGATGGCTCATTTTTTTGGATGGAATGCGGCGGTGATGGCGGGTCATCCGACCGCAAAAACGATCGCAAAAACACGCGCAAATGCCTGACTCAGCTGGGCTTTTGATTATAGGTGGGGGCGTCAGTGCGGCTGTTTCGCAGGGCCGGTTAGATCTAAAGACCCCAATGCGACGCTGACGTTGCCGCCATTGCGCGCCAGATGGAACGATCCTGCGGCGGATGTCACACAAAGGAACTTCATCACAACTGGAAAGCCTCATGTCCACGTCACGAGCCGGATCGTTCTCGGGGGTCACCGATGTCGGCGCGGTCTCGCGCCTGAGCATGGACAGGCCGATGCCCTCGGAAAGCGCGGCGAAGCCCCTCATGGATGAAATTCGCGAGTCGCTGTCCGAGTGGGTCAGTGACGAACACGCCAATCCCCAGGAACGGGATCTGAGAGATTATGTCGCCACGGGTCTCTTGCAGAGCATCGAAGAGGCCCTTCCGTCCCAAGGGGACGAATGGCTGCGAAGCGAGGTTCTGATCGACAACCTGGTGGCTCCAGACCTGAGCCGCTTCAGGATCGACGTCTCATTCACCCCGCCCGCGGCGCAGGCCGATGTAGCACAGGTTGCACCGGCGGCTGTGCGGCAGGTCGATGTGCCGAAAGTGGCGTCCCGCGAAGGCCTCTACATCCAGAACCGGATCGCTTCGCTTTCGGTCCTTTCAAAACTGCTCGGGCCGGACGACATGGGGCAGCGGTCGGCGAAAAGCGCGCATGAGATCGCGCAGATCATGAATCCCTACAGTCTGCGTGTGGAAAGGCAGACCCATGGCCTGGTGTCACTCATCGGAAAGCTGCCAGATGAAAACGAAAAGTTGCAGCTGCTCTTTCAATTGACCACGCGCCTGAACTCGCTGGGCGTACGCTGCACGGGCGGACCTCTTGAAATGCCAGCATGGATCGCAGCAGGCGAAGCATTGGACAGACACGTGCTGCCGGCGGCACAAGATCTGGGCGACATGCATCTTGAAGCGGCGAACAACCTGCGGGACCGCCTGATCAATTCGATGAGCTTTCCGATCAATCAGTACCGGCGGTCGCAGTAGCGTCAAAGTGAGCGTCGCCGCTCGGGTATCGTCCTGCTGCATGCAATCAACTTTCACTATTTCGTCCCTGGTGCTGTCAGGGGCCTTGCTGCCAGCCCTCCCCGCCATGACTGCCCCCGCCCCTTCCGCTCCGGTCGCCCCACCCACCCTCATCGAAGCCTCGGTCGAGTCCCTGCAGCGCGACATGGAGATGGGCCGCGCGACATCGCTTTCACTCACGCGCGCATCGCTGGCCCGCATCGCGCGGCTGGACAAGTCAGGCCCCAGAACCAATGCGGTCCTGACCACCAACCCTGACGCCCTTTCCATCTCGCGCGCACTCGACGCCGAGCGCAAGGCAGGCAAGGTGCGCGGACCACTGCACGGCATTCCCGTCCTGATCAAGGACAACATAGATACCGCCGACAGGATGATGACGACAGCGGGATCACTCGCCCTGGTCGGTCCGCCCGCAGCCCGCGATGCACACATCGTCAAGCGCTTGCGCGATGCAGGCGCGGTGATTATCGGCAAGACCAATCTGTCGGAGTGGGCGAACATCCGCTCATCGAAATCGTCGAGCGGCTGGAGCGCCGTCGGCGGGCAAACGCACAACGCCTACGACACGCGCCGCAATCCGTGCGGCTCGAGTTCTGGCACCGGCACCGCGGTCGCGCTGAGCTATGCGGTCGTGGGCATCGGCACCGAGACCGACGGCTCCATCGTATGTCCGAGCAATATGGCGTCACTCGTCGGGCTCAAGCCTACCGTCGGCCTGGTGAGCCGCGCAGGAATCATCCCGATCTCCGAGTCGCAGGACACGGCAGGGCCGATGACCCGCAGCGTGGTCGATGCGGCTATCGTCCTCACGGCCATCGCAGGCGTTGATGCAAATGACGCGGCAACCAAAGGCGCGGCATCACACATCCCGAAGGACTACCGCTCCGCGCTCGAAGGCGGCCTGGGTGGCATGCGTATCGGCGTGGCGCGAAAGAAGGTCACGGGCTACAGCGTGCATGCCGACGCCCTGTTCGAAAAAGCCATTGCAGACCTGAAGCGCCTGGGCGCAGTCATCGTGGACCCGGCTGATTTCGGATCCCTGGGCGACTACGACGAAGCCGAACTCGAAGTGCTGCTTTATGAGTTGAAGGACGGCCTGAACCGCTATCTCGCCACGCGCAGCGGCATGCCGGTACGCACACTCGCCGATGTGATCGCGTTCAACCAGAAGAACGCGGCCCGAGAAATGCCGCATTTCGGACAGGACCTGTTCGAGAAGGCGCAGGCCAAGGGACCGCTCACCGACAAGACCTACATCGAAGCAGCAGCCAGGGCCCGCAAGCTCGCACGCGAAGGGATCGACTCGGTCTTGACACAGCACCGGCTCGATGCCATCGTCGCGCCGACCACCTCGCCGCCCTGGCTGACCGACCACGTCAACGGCGATTCGTATTCCGGTTCGAGTTCATCGCCGGCGGCGGTCGCTGGCTATCCGGCCATCACGGTGCCGATGGGGTTCTACCAAGGCCTTCCGATGGGCCTTTCTTTTGTGGGGACTGCCTGGTCTGAGGGCAAATTGCTACGGGCGGCCTACGCGTATGAGCAGGGGACCCGGCATCGCAGGGCGCCCAGTCTCATCCGACGCCCCTGAGCGCTCCCGTCCTCCCGGAGGCTAAGGCTGCCACCAGTTCCCGGAGGCCACAGCAAGGCTCATGAGCTGCAGTTCACCGTCGTAGTAACCGGTTTCCAGATGCGCCACATTCCATTTCCAGGTGGCGTCCAGGAAGCCCTGGAACCGCGGATCGACGCAGGCGCCCGCGCAGATCGGTCCCACGAAGGAGGGACTCGCCCACTCGGACAGCTTGGCGCCCGCCAGCGTGTAGCCGCTGCCGATGTTGGCCGGGTTGCCCCCGGAGGCGGTCTTGAAGAAGTCGATCATCCGACCCGTGATCACTGCGAAACGGGGGTCTCCGGACAACACGAAGTCACTGGCGAGGCGCAAGGGATTGCGGCATGCGTTCCACCAGTAGTGACCCTCCTTGTCATTGCCGTCCCCGATGTAGCCATTCGAAGGCGCGGGCGCCGACGTATGCGTGTCGATCACGAAGTCGGGCATGAGGCCCACACCGGGCGAATACACGGTCTGCATGCGATCGAGCAATCCATAGGCCCGATCGATCGCCAGGTCCCAGAACGCGTCGCCGGTGGCCTTCCTGAACGCACGAAAATGCCCCACCATGTAATCGGAGGTGCGGTTGTTGTTGGAGTTCGGCAGGCCCTTGGTCGCGCCGTCGGGCTTCATGTTCCACGATTTCAGCGCGCCGATGGAATTGCGTGCTTCCTGGAGGTAGTTCCACGCGCCGGTCGAACCCCACTGGCGGTCGGCCATCAGCAAGGCCAACGCAATGTCGAGATCGCCGTCCATCGCGTTCCAGCCTTCGCCGCCGCTCTTGCCGTCAAGATGGAGGCGCCAGTCCATCAGGTACTTGCCATTGGGATCGTATGGCGTGATGCCATAGGCCGGACGCGCTCGCACCACGGCCAGCAGGCTGTCGAACAAGCTCTGTGCCTGCGGGTCATGCCCTGCAAACAACACGGCCAGCAGCATGCCGTAGCCCATGCCCTCGGACACGACGAGGTAGGAGTTCCCGGAAAACTTCAGCACCTTGCCGCCGGGCACGACCGAATCCGCGGCAACGACACCCTTGGCTTTCCAGGCGTCATAGTGGCTCGTCAGCACTGCGTCCATCGCGTCTTTCGATTCGGATGGCGCGATGCCCGCCACGTACTTGTCCAACCTTGAGCCAAAGGGGTAGGAGACACCGCGAGTGCCGGCTGGCGGGGACGCCAGGGGCATGCTGTTCGGGGGTGAGACGGAGCTGACGGTTGGGGCAGCCAGGTCAGCAGCACTGCCACCACCGCCGCAGCCAACGGTCGAGAGGGCAAGCGCGGCGGGCGCGGAAAGAATAAAGAGTCGTCGTTTCATCAAGTTGGGGATTTGCGCAATGGCTGGCATTGCAAAGCCGCAGGGCTGAGGCCCGGATGAGGCGGCGGAGACCGCGGATGAGAACAGCGCCTCATCTGCACGACTGCGGACTGTAGTAGGAGACTTCTTACTTTTCCGAGGGGCGCGCGACTACAAGAGTAACGTTCATTGCGAACACTTTTGTTTCTTGAACGAGCTGCACAGCTGGGGAATTCGCACCTGCCTCATCGGGCAGTTTTTACGACAGGTCACCCTTGTGCCTCATCTGACACATCCTGCTGAGCCAGCGGGCGCGCCCGATGCGCGCGCCAGGTGAGCGATGACGGTGTCAATCACATGGCGCTGGCTCGCCAGCGACGAGAAAGTGTGGTCGCTGTCTTCCACGATCTCGAAACGAAAATGGGGATCGCCCCGCATTTCGCTTGCGCCCGAACCCAGATGAAATTCGACGTAATCCAGGCCATCGTCCTGGGCCGACATGATCATCAGGGTGTCCACGCCGCGACTGCCCAGCAGCTTCATCTTGGGCAACACGCCTTCCACCGGGCTGCGCCCGAGCATGCGCTTGAATGTGCGCCGCAATCGTGCGCCGATCAGGATGGCGATTCGGCTGGAGATGCCCTTCACATCGATTTTTCCGCGCAGCAGGCGCAAGTACACCTCGGGCATGCGCAGCTTGCGGCGGTAGTACGTGGTTGACTTGTACGCGGCCGAGCTCATCGCCGCTTCCCAGTCGCCGCTGCCCTGGCTCCATTCGAGCAGGCGCGGATTCATCAGCACCTGGCCCGCGATGCGCGGGTCGGCCAGTGCGGCGTTGAAAGCCACATAGGACCCGGAGCAAATGCCCAATACCCAGACCTGCCTGCAGCCGCGTTCCACAAGCACATCGACCGCCGCACGTACATCAGGAGTGGAGTCCTGGTTGTAGAGGCTGCGGGCGGACAGGCCCACGTCGAAACAGCTGTCGCCGATGCCCGGCAGGTCGAACCGAAGGGCCTGGAATCCCGCCGAGGCAAGGGCGCGCGACAGTTTCACGTAGATGCGATTGGGGCCGATGCGGTAGTTGCCGGCGACGTTGACAAGGATCACGCCCACCGCCTGCTGCGACCCCGTGGCGGCCGCCGGCTGCGCAAGCATTCCAAACAGCGACCCGTCGCTTCCGAACCTGACCGCGCTTTCGCGGACTCCCTCGGTGACGAACCCGACTGGCGCAGGCGCCTCGAAGCGGACGTTCGGGCCATCGGGCGGCAGCGCCTCGGACAGCCACTGCACGATTCGCGCCGGTAGCAGGGGATCGAGTTCAGCCTTGTGCGGCTCGACCATCATCGCGGCGTAGCCAGGCCAACCCTGTTCGGTCACCTGGGCGCCGAGAGCCCGAAAGCGCGCAGCCAGCGCGCCCGAAGACGGAAAGTCGTCGCGTTCGATGATGAGCACCGCAGGGGCCGGCGCCCGCGCGGCGGCATCGAAATTCAGGGCCTGCATCGCCGCCAAGGTTTCGGCTGTGTACAGCGATCCCATGGCGACCAGGTCCCTGGAAGGCTGCGCAGGCTGCATACCAACTGCCGACGCACCCGCCTTGAGTTCGCGCGAATAGGCGCGGCCGGACGCCGGCGGAGCCCACATCACGAGTGCATCGACGCCGCCCAGCCGGATGGCCGCATCGGCGGCAAGCGTGCCGCCCAGGCGCAGGCCCAGCAGTGCCATGCGGGGCACCCCGGCAAGGCGGCGCAGGTTCGAGCACGCCTGGGCGATGCTGTCTTCCCAGGCCGCGACGCGGCCGGGGTCCGTATCGCCGCCTGCCGATTCGCCGGTGCCGTGGTAGTCAAACCGCAGCACATCGAATCCCGACTCGACCAGCGCATGCGCGAACTGCAGGAAGGTCCGATAGCCGCAGATCGCCTCCCATCCCATGCCGGGACACAGCACCACACCCGCACCGCGCGCCGGAGCGCGCGCCGGGTGATACCAGCCAAAGCAGGGGCCGCCCGCAGCCGTGAAAACAATTGGCGTCGAAGCCGGTGAAGAGACAGCCCCGGTCATGGGCCGGCCTGGATGCGCGCGCTTTGAGCCGAATTGACCGCGTGTACCAGACCCGAACCGGTGCGCGAGTCGCTTCGCGTCATGCGAATACGCCGCGTCGCGCCCGGTGGCAGGTGAAAGTAGTCGTCATCGGGCTCGAAGCCAGCCATCTCGATATGCACGCAGCTGGCAAAGCGGCGCGTGCTGACATCGAGCCACACCTGCGAGCCGTGCGCTCCGTGCGTCCCCGGCGCCGCATGCAGGCGGCTCACCGTCGCAGAAAGGCCGACTTCGCCTTGCAGGCGTGTCAGCAGGCCCCCCGGAAAGTGAAAGGCCTGCGCGCGAATGTGGCCGTCCTTGTCCACCAGGCTGGCTACGATGGCTTCGCACGGCATGGGGCCGAAGCGATAGGCATAGCCAAGATCCTCGAAGTAACCCAGCAATTGAGTGACCGCAATGCTCGTGGTGCCGCGCGCTTCGAGCGCGATGGGCTGGCTGGCGCGCGCCACCTGCACGTTGCCATCACGCCATGCGCTGAACTCCAGGGTCAATGCCTCCGGCTGGCTCGTTTCATTGATGGCATGAATGACCAGGCCGTTCAGGCCCTCGTCCGCGACCAGGATGGCAATGGGCTGCATGGAGCGCTTGAGGTAGTACCACGCGGCCTTCGGCCCGCCGGCGTCGTCCAGCACGCCCCAGCCAGCGCCGGCCCACAGGTCGCGCAGCATCAGAACCATGGCACCCGAGCAGGCAGTGCCAGGGCGTCGCCACTGCGAAAACGAGGAAGCCATCGCTTCGCCTGCCGCCATCCGGCCCAGGGTGAGGTAACGGTCGTGATTCGATGAGCGAAGGCGCGTGGGATCTTCATCGCAGAGCATGCGCAGATAGTGGTCCCGCACGTCGTCGAAGTCCCATCCGGCACCCAGGTCGCGCGGGGATCGCGCCTTCCAGGCCGGATGATGGACGCGGGTCGCGAGGCCGCCGGGAATTCGGCCCAGGGTCTGGTCAGAGGGAATATTGGCGAAGGCGAGACATTCGGTGGCAAAGCGCAAATCGCTGCGTTGCGCATCCTCCAGGGGGCGAAGATACGCACCCACCCCGAAATAAGAGGTCGTGCCTTCATTGGGCTGGTGCGGAAATGCGCCGCCATGGGCGCTGGAGGGCCAGTACGCGATGTCACGCGCAAGCTGGCGGCAGATTGCGGGCAACAGGTCATCAAACAGGGCCATGCGCCAGAGCTCGCGCGGCGCGCCCCCCATCGCGGCCAGCTGCGCGGCTTCACTATTGCCGCACAGAACGGCCAGGCACGGGTGCGAGCGCAGGCGGACCAGCTGTTGCCGCGCTTCGAGCTCCACCGACTGCCGAAACGATTCGTCGTGAGCCGGGTAGTCCATGTTGGCAAACATGAAGTCCTGCCAGATGAGCACACCGGCCTCGTCGCACGCGTCGTAGAAGTGGTCTTCTTCGTAGACGCCGGTGCCGGGCACGCGCAACATATTCATGCCAGCTTCCCGGACCTGCAGGACAGCGGCCCGGCAGTCATCGGGGGTGGATCGCAGGGTCACCGGATCGAGCGGCGTCCAGAGCGCGCCCCTGCAGAATACGGGAACACCGTTGACACTGATCGAGAAGTCGCCATTGGCCGTATCGACATTGATGGTGCGAAACCCCACTGCCCCGGCAACCTGGACAGCCTTCTGGGCGCCGTCGGGTCCGCGCGTCAGGATGCTGGCCTGATAAAGCGCAGGTTCTCCGTGGGTATGCGGCCACCACAGATCCGGACCCTCTACGCGAAGCGCCCCCTCGAAGGCTCTCGCCGCCCTGTTCCATTCAAGATCCTGGACCACCGTGCGGCCCTTGCGCCGCAATTGCATCTGAACACGCTGGGCAGGCTGATCGGGGCCTGCGTCAGCGTCGATGAACTCGGCCGGGAAGCTGCAACGGACGATGCCGGCGCCGCCTTCCACCGCGGCCTGCAGCAAAGGTCGCTGCGCCGGCGCGCGGCGCGCGAGCCAAATGCCCTTCCATGGTCCCACCACAGCGCACGGGGGGGACCATCCGGGTGTCCTGCCCAAAAGCGTGGTGCGCCACCACCGCAGCTGCTGGTGCGCGACCATGGGCACGCGCCACCTCGGTCGCGGCTGGCGGATCTTCAGCAGCTCATCGAGCGCGGAACACCGGATCAGCAACTCGTTGCCCGCAGGCTTGATCTGCGCGGTGACCTCACACGCATGCGCAACGAACATATTGGTGCTGCGCAAGATCTCCACCCCGTTGAGCCACACCTGCGCGCAAGTGGCAAGTCCGTCGAAGTGCAGCCACGTGCCCTGCCCTCGGCCGGCCAGCAGCTCGGGTGATGTGTCCGGCAGTGCATCGAACCGGATCCGGTACCACCAGTCCTGTGCATCGAAGGAGCGTGCCGGCTCGTCGAGTGACCACTGGCCGATTTCACGCAACGCTGCCCCAGCAGGCGCGAGCGTGTCCACAGGCAGCCATGACAGGCTGTCAGCAGGCGGGGCCGGCGCTCCCGGTGCCGTAGCGCAGAGAGTCCAGCCACGACTAAGGGCCGTACGTGCCGAGCTCATGGGGATCGAATCACGGCTCGGGGGCGCTCGCTGCGCCTTGTCAGGCGGTCGCGGTCAGTTCGCCAACCGCCTGGCCGATGGATGAAATGCTGGAGAAAACGCTGCGCTTGAGCATGTGGTCTGGAAACTCCACGTCGAATGCGCCTTCGAGGGCGAGCATCACATTCACGCTGGCGTGCGACGTCATGCCCGACTGGTAGAGGTCTGCGTCGTGCGCAAGCGCGTCTGCGTCCACATTGAGCCGTCCGTGCGAGCGCAGGACGGTGCGGATGCGCGAAATGGTTTCGTCAGTCGGGAGCTTGGTCATGAAGTTCGCTTCCAAAAGGGTTGTGCCGGGCCTTCTGCATCTGTTCAACGAGTACGCACACCACCGCGCCCGCATAGTCGCCGTCATGGCTGAGGCTCAGGCTCATGGCTTCTCCCGTGATGCCTTCCTGGCAAGCCAGTCGCGCGACGCGGCCATGCAATGCCAGCTTGCAGCCCCCCTGGGGCAACTGCATCACTTCGATGTCACGCCAGTCGATCCCGGCCTCGCTCAGCCCCAGTGCCTTGATCACTGCTTCCTTGGCTGCAAAGCGCGCGGCGAGCCGCTCGTCACGCGAGCCGCTTTCGCTGTACCGCAATTCTCCGGGCGTGAAAAACCGACCGGTGAATCGCGGCCCGAACTCGTGGACCGATCGCGCGATCTGGCTGATCTGTACCAGGTCGAAGCCCAGGCGAACACCGCCCGGGCAGACGCGTGCAGCCAGTGCGGATACCGGATCCGGATCGAAGGTCATCCTCATTTTTTGCGTACTGCGTTCACGTGATGAGTTGTACCAAAAACCGCTGCGAGCCGGTAACGGGTTACACCATTGCGCAACAACTTGCGAATTTTCCCTACACGCCGGCAAGCGTTCCCGCCACAAAACTCAACACTTCCAGAAAAGGAAGTCATGCACGCCCAGACGCCGAACCGTGGCAAACAGTTTTCAGATCTCCACGCCTCACTTCGCCAGAGCGTGTGCGAGATCGCCGCTCGACACGCAGGCGAAGTCGATTCGCAGGCGCGCTTTCCGGTCGAGACGGTCGCCGCACTGCGCGAGCACGGTGTGCTCAGTGCGGGGGTCGCCCGCGAATTCGGCGGCGCGGGCTGCTCGATGACCGAGCAGGCACAGCTGTGCAGTGCGCTGGCGCAGGCCTGCGGCTCCAGCGCCATGGTGCTTGCGATGCACTACAGCCAGCTCGCGTGCATCAACCGCCACTGCGGCGACAGCGAATTCTTCAGGCAGTACCTGCGCGACATCGTGGACCATCAATACCTGCTGGCATCGATGACATCTGAAGTCGGCACCTTCGGCGATACCCGTTCGAGTGTTTGCGCCGTCGAGCGCCGCGGCCCGCAGTTCGTTTTGAACAAGGATGCGACCACCGGCTCCTACTGCCAGCATGCCGACGCCATCCTGGTGACCTGCCGGCGTGACAGCGAGGCGCCCGCGAGCGACCAGCTGCTGGTGCTGGTACGCAAGGAGGACTGCACGCTCAAGCAGACCACCAGCTGGGACACGCTGGGCATGCGCGGCACCTGCAGCCCCGGCTTCCGGCTTGAATCCTGCGGACCCGTTGAACAAATCCTGCCGGGTTCATTTGCCGACAGCTCGGCGCAGTCGATGGTGCCGTTCTCGCACATCCTGTGGGCCTCGCTATGGTGGGGAATCGCCTCCGATGCCGTCAATCGCGCGGCCAATTTCGTTCGAGGCCAGGCCCGGCAGATGCCAGGCTCCGTGCCGCCGACCGCGACCCGGCTGGCGGAGGTCTCAATGCAGCTGCAGGCAATGAAGCAGTCGTGGCTTGCCGCGGCGAAGGCGTTTGATGAGGACGACGCCGGGGGGGACCGCGACGTCCTGCAACAGATGGGCTGGGCCCTGCGACTGAACAACCTGAAGGTCACATGTTCCGAAGCCGCGCCGCAGATCGTGCATCGGGCCTTGCAGATAGTTGGCATCCTGGGCTACAAGAACGACAGCCCCTTCAGCATGGGCCGCCACTATCGCGACGTGCTGTCCGCCTCGCTCATGATTTCCAACGACCGGATCAATGCGAAGAGCGCTTCCATGCTGCTCGTTTTCAAGGACGGCAATTGGCGTGAATCCTGACACCTACGACACCGAAGAATTCAACCGCGCACTCATCGCGCACCAGCTCATCCTGCCCTCGACTGTCAAGGGTGCCTGGGGTCGGGGCGCCGTATTCGAGGAAATTCTTCGCCGCTTCGACGCGCTGGTAATGCGGGTCACCAAGGATGACGGCGCCGACGAGCTTCAGTTTCCGCCGATCCTGCCGCGCACGCAGATCGAAGAGCTTGGCTACCTGGACAACTTCCCGCAACTGGCCGGGTCTGTTCACAGCTTCAGCGGCGACGATGCCCGCGCCCGCGAGTTGGGGGCCAGGGCGCACGCGGGCGACCCCTGGGAGGACATGCTCGAGCCCACGCAGGTCATGCTTACGCCGGCTGCCTGCTACCCGGTCTATCCGACGTTCAGCGGCCTGCTGCCCGACAAAGGGCGGCTGGTCACCGTCCTGGGCTGGGTTTTCCGGCATGAGCCGTCTGACGAGCCCACGCGCCTGCAATCATTTCGCATGCGCGAATTCATCCGGGTCGGCGCACCCGAGGTGGTCGTGCAGTGGCGTGATGACTGGCTGCAGCGCGGCCTGTCGATACTGGGCGATCTGCAGTTGCCGGTGACAAGCGATGTCGCCTCCGATCCGTTTTTCGGACGCGCGGGCCGCATGATGGCGGCGCAGCAGGTGGACCAGCGCCTGAAGTTCGAAATCCTGTGCCCCGTGATTTCCAGGGACAAACCCACCGCGATCTGCTCGTTCAACTGGCACCAGGATCATTTCAGCTCGAAGTACGGCATTCGCAGCGCCGACGGAAGCGGCGCACACACGGCCTGCATGGGCTTCGGACTGGAGCGGGTCACGCTGGCGCTGATTCGCACGCACGGTTTCGATCCGCGTGAATGGCCGCAGGCCGTGCGTGCGCAGCTCTGGCCATGAGTGCAATCGCTGCCCTGCCCGGCCTGGATGCCATCGGCTACCAGCGGCACGCGCTGCACGGCGAAGACAGCGACTGGCCCGAAAAAAACTGCTACGCCGATTTGTGGATCGAGCTGCTCGGTGCACTCGAACTCGAGCCTCGCGCCATGCTTGCCTTCACATTGGCGGTGGATTTCGAAGGCGACCAGTGGACCTTCTTCAAGCCACCGCTGGCGGAGTTGCGGGCGCTGTACGGTATTGATGTGCAGGAGCTGACGGTGTGGCGCCCTCTTATCGAGCATGTCACCGAACACCTGTCTGCCGGCAAGCTGGTGAGCACGGAAGCCGATGCCTTCTGGCTACCCGATACGGCGGGCACGGATTACCGCCAGAAGCACACCAAGACGACGATTCTTGTTGCGCGCATCGACACAGACGCACGCACGCTGGGCTACTTTCATAACGCGGGCTATTTCGAACTGCAGGGCGAGGATTTCGAGCGCACCTTCCGGCTCGGTGAGGCTCACGACCCCGCGTTCATGCCTTTGTTTGCAGAGCTGGTGCATCTTGATCGGCTGGTGCGACGCGGGCCCGGTGAACTGGCGGCGATGTCGATGGATCTGCTGCGCCATCACTACGCGTGGCGCCCCCGCACCAATCCGTTCACCCGATTTGCCGCGCGCATGGCGCAGGACATGCCGCTCATGGGACAGGCGGGCATGGACCGCTATCACGCCTGGGCGTTTGCCTCGATTCGCCAGGCGGGCGCCGCATTCGAGCTGGCGGCGGCCCACCTGCGCTGGCTTGAACGGGCAAGCCCCGGCACGCCGCTGTCCGCCGCGGCCGCGCACTTCGAAGCTATCTCGAAAGCGAACAAGGCACTGATCCTCAAGGGCGCGCGTTCAGTGCATACCGGCAAGCCGCTGGACGTCACTGCCCTGACCCGTGGCATGGCGGACGACTGGGATCGGGGCATGGCCCTGGTGGGTGAGGCTCTCGCGTCGGTGGATGAAGTCGGCGCGCGGTCCCGGCTCGACTAGAATCCAGACGCTGCCACGCGGGCGTCGTTCAATGGCAGGACTCTTGCTTCCCAAGCAAATAA
>JAZKFD010000202.1:0-15723 GCA_040386635.1 Pseudomonadota bacterium | reverse complement strand
TCTACGGCGACGCACTCGCGGCGCTCGCCGTGGATGGCGACGACATCCTGCTGGGTGACAACGGCGAAGTCGATTTCAGCCGCGACCTGGACGCCAACCTGGTGCCCACACTCGCCAGCCCAGCCGACCTCGCGACGCTGGATTTGATCGTGTCGTACACCGACGGACTCGGCGGCGTCGACACGATCTCGGGCAACGCCGGGGCCGACATTGCCATGGGCGGCACGGCCGGCGATGTGATCTATGGCGATGCATCAACCGTGGTGGCTGGCGACGGCCGCGACATCCTGCTGGGCGACAACGGCCGCATCGAAGGGGTCGCGCCCTCGCTGGACGGCGGCCCCGACACCGCAGGCGACCTGCTGCTGGTGCGGGGCGGCGCCATCGCCTTCATCCGCAGCACGGACGAGGACGATGCGCTCGACGACACGGGCGGCATCGACCTCATCTCCGGTGACGCGGGCGGCGACATCCTGCTGGGCGGCGTACGCGGCGACCAGCTCTGGGGCGATCGCCAGAATCCGACCAGCGCAAGCAACCTCGCCGACGGCAACGACATCATCCTGGGCGACAACGGTGCGCTCGAGTGGCTGTCCACGGGAAGGTTGGGCGAGCTGTCGTTCGATCCGTCCGATGCACGCTGGAATGCGGCACTGCCGACCGCGTTCGCGCTGCGCGACGTGGACCTGGACACCCTGGACCTGGTCACGACCGAGCAACCCAACAACGGCGGGCGTGACATCATCTACGGCGGCAACGGACGCGACCGTGCGTTCGGCGGAACCGACGCCGACTCGATCTGGGGCGACACCGGCGCCGACCTGCTGCTCAGTGCTGGCAGCGTCGACGGTTCCAGCAACGGCAACGACCTGCTGTTTGGCGACCATGGCCGCATCTACATGCAGATGAGCGTGCTGCCGAACATCGACAGCCGCAACTTCTTCGCGATCGCCATCGGCCAGACCGATGGCGGCGAAGGCGACCGCATCTGGGGCGAAGAAGGCATGGACATCCTGCTGGGTCAGCAGGGCGACGACCGGTTGTGGGGCGGCGATGGCGATGACGACCTGATCGGCGGGCACAACGTCGAGGGCGGCGCGGACGAACTGCTGTCAACCACGATCTCGATTGCAACGGGCGCCAGCCAGTGGAATGACCTGATGGATGGCGGCAACGAGAACGACGTGCTCGCAGGCGACAACGCGATCGCCTGGCGCACGGGTGACGAACTGAGCGAGCGCTTCCGCACGCTCACTGGATCAACCCTTTACACCACCACCGAGAGCACGGTAACCGTCAACGTGGACGGTACGCCGCGCCAGGATCCGGACGACACCCGCGGTCGCTTCGTGTTCCTGCTGGATCACGCCGACGACACGGAAGCCGGGCTTTACGGCAACGACGTGATGGCAGGCGGCGCGCACCGTGACCTGATGTTCGGGCAACTGGGCGACGACCTGATGCAAGGCGACGGCGTGATCGACGACGCGGTGCCCGCAGGCGGTGTGAATGTCGAACTGTCGATCGTTGACGCCATCGGTGTGCCTCCCGGCCAGACCGGCGGCACCCTGTACTTCCGCGTGCCCGAGCAGACCAGCGATGGCGACGATGCCATGGAAGGCAACGGCGGCGCCGATGTGATGCTGGGCGGCCTGGGCCGCGACGACATGATCGGCGGCAGCTCATCGCTCTATGGCCTCACAACGCCCGAAATGCGGCCCGACGGCAGCGACTCCATGTGGGGCGGCGCAGGCATACAGACCATTCATGGCGACCTGGGTTATCTGCAGGTGTCGCTCGATGGCGCGGACCCTGCCGGCACCGCGGCAGAGATCGTCTCGGAGTCCGAGCGCGGACGCGATGCCGATCACATGCTGGGCGATAACGGCAACATCTTCAGGATCGTCTCGCTCAATCCCGCGGAGCTGCCGGCCGGCGAAACAACTTATCGCCGTTTCCAGTACGACAACTCCGCCTACACCGGCAGCGAATCGCTGGTGGTGCGTGCCTCGCAGTGGCTCGACTACACGCTGGGGGGTCCCGACTTTGACCAGGACCTGCTCACTTCAGGTGTGCAGACCACGCAGGCCAGCGACAACGGCGCCGGCGACTACATGCATGGCGAAGCCGGCAACGACCACGTGCATGGCATGGCGGGCTCCGACATCCTGTTTGGTAATGCGCACGATGACGATGTCATCGGCGGCTACGGCCACGACTGGATCAGCGCCGGCACCGGCCAGGACGGCGTGATTGGCGACGACGGCATCATCCGCACCAGCCGCAACAGCACGGCGGGCGAGACGCTCTTTGGTGTCGCGGGCTTGCTGGCCAATGACCCGAACACACGCGAGAGCAACGGCAATGTGCTGAACGAACGGATCGAGACGCCCGGCGACATCCAGACCGCCACGATCAACGTGGCAGACCAACTCAACAAAGCCATGGACCTGACGCCCATGGTGGTGGACGCGCTCTGGAGCGCGGTCGACGACGAGTTCGGCTATGCGGGGCAGTCCTCGCAAGACGGCGCGCCCTTTGCGGACGACGTCATCTACGGCGGCACGGGCAGCGACTGGCTGCACGGTGGATCGGGAGACGACGGCATCTCCGGCGGCGAGGCGCTGCCTTACTTCTACACGCATGCGATGCTGGGAACGCCCGGCGCCGCGACACTGGGCGGCTCGACTGTCAACGAGGGTGACCAGTTGCGCTTCAATCCCGAAGACACGGACGGAAGCGGGCCGAACCGCGAACGTGCGGGGGAATTCGCCCTCTACGACGAGTACGCGCCGCGTGAGGAAATCCGGGTGGCCAATGCCGCGGGCTGGGGTACCGCACAAGACCGGGTGCGCCCAGGCGACGCGGGATTCGCCGGCGCTACTGCGTTCTTCCTGAACTTCAACCCTGACGATGGTGTGCAGAGGGCGAGCGAAACCGTGCCCACCAACGGCAAGAACACCATCACCACGGGCCCGGCCAACGACGACGGCGACGACAGGATCTTTGGCGACACCGGCAACGACTGGCTGGTCGGCGGCACCGGGCGTGACAATGTGTATGGCGGCTGGGGCAACGACCTCATGAACATGGACGACCGGCACTCGACGCATGGCAGCCTCAACGACGAGCCCGACACGCACACCACGTTCGAGGATCGCGCCTACGGCGGTGCGGGCCGCGATGTGCTGATCGGCAATACCGGCGGCGACCGCCTGATCGACTGGGTCGGCGAGTGGAACAGCTACCTGGTCCCGTTCGCACCGTTCGGCATGGCGACGGTCAGCCGCACCTTGCAGCCCCAGTTGCCCGAGTTCCTGTATGCCCTGTCACGCAGCGACGGCGCCGATCCGACGGTGGTGGATGACGGCAACGGCTCTGCGGCGCGCAACGGCGAGCCCTTCGGCGAAATGGGACTGGTGCTGCAAAAGGACGCCGCCTGGCAGGACCAGACCGGCGCACCGGCCGACCCACAGGCAGGCAACATTCCGGGCGGCAAGCGCGATGTCTTGCGCAGCGCCGACTTCAACAACCAGCAGGGCCAGGGCTTCGTGCCCGAATCGGGCAGCTGGAGCATCACCGCCGGCAAATACGGAGTCGCTCCCGCTGCAGCCTCGGGAACAACGGACGCGATCAGCCTGTACTTCACCGGCGAGCCGCTCCCGACGTATTTCGAGATCGCGGCGACCATCAATGCGATCAAGCCCACCGGTGGTTTCAAGGCCAACGCGTACGTCATCTTCGACTACGTGAGCGCGACCGATTTCAAGTTCGCGGGCCTGAATGTCTCGACCAACAAGCTAGAGATCGGCCAGCGCGCCAGCTGGGGCTTCCAGGCCCTGGCGAGCGTGAACATGCAGCTCAAGGCTGGTCAGGACTACAACGTGCTGCTCGCCGTCAACGGCAATGCGGTGACGTTCGTGGTCAACGGCCAGCAGTCGGTGAGCTATGCCTTCGCGCCGCGGGTCGATTCGCTGGGCATCAGTCATCCGATCCGGGACGGCATGTTCGGCCTGGGTGGCGACAACGCGCGCGCCCTCATCGACGATGTGCGCCTGCAGATCCTCCCGCCGAACTACGCCTATGTCGCCAGTGACGAGTTCACCGGGGCCGGTGGCTTGCTCGGCCCGGTAGCCGGCGACTGGCAGATGAACGGTGGACGCATGGTGGCAACACCGGGCGCGGACGCCATCGCGCTGGCGAGCAATTCGATCGCCGCGGACGCCAATGCGGTGCTGCAGATCGATGCGAAGTTCTCGCTGACCGGCGATTCGGCCATCGGCGGGATCGCGTTCGACCAGTATTCGGCAACCGACTTCAAGTTCGTGGCGTTGTCGGCGGCGACGGACCAGATCCTCATCGGCCACTACTCCGAACGCTCGGGCTGGGTGATCGACAGTGCCATTTCCCGACCCGACATCACGACCGGCGTGGACCGTGCGCTGGGTGTGGTGCTCAAGGGATCGACCGTCAGTGTCACGCTCGACGGGGCTGCGGTCTTCAGCTACGCGTACAACAGCGCGGTGGTCGATGGCACCGCTGGGCTTCTCGCCACGGGCGGGGCGGTGTCATTCGACAGCTTCGGCCTGAAGACAAGTGATGCGCAGGCCGGCTCGGCGGCGATGACCCAGGCGGGCGGCACGTCCTCACTGGCCGCGGGCCCTGCGATCGACTGGAACACGGGCCTGGCCGCCGGAAGTTCGCTGATGCTCGCCCGGGGCGATGTGCTGTGGCAGGAGCAGTTCGTGTCCCGGCTTGGGGCAAGAGCCGCACCCGGGGGCCTGAACAGCTCCCTGTACTTCCAGTTGTAGGCCGCGAACGCGATGCTGACCGAGTCTGTCGCCGAACGCAGCGGTCCCGAGCTGTCTTCGGCGGCATGGGCGCAGTTTGCGTCGGCACAGGAGCTCGGCGCTTTTTGCGAGGCCTGGTTGAGGCTGCAGTGCATGGCCCTGAAAACGGCCGGCTGCGAACCTGTTTCGGGCGTGGTGGTCTGGCAGGCGCCCTCGGGGGGTTATGGCCCTGTGGCAGTGTGGCCGACGCCCAGGTCCGAAGTCTCGCACCTGGGCGCAACGGCGCGCAAGGCGCTGGGAGAGCGGCGCGGCCTGTGCGAGCGCCGCCCGCTGGCCAGCACCAGCACCAGCGGCGCGGCAGGCATGGTCCTGGCGGAAGCGGCATATCCGGCCGTCGTCGATGGTCAGGCCGTGGGCGTGGCGGTGATCGAGCTGGAAGCGATCTCCGACGCAGCGCTGCAACGCGCCTTGCAGCAACTGCACTGGGGCGCGGGTTGGCTTGAGAGCCGGGCCCGGGCATTGGCCGCCCAGGCTTCGCAGGGCCGTTCGTCGCGCAGCGCGCAGGCGCTGGATTTGCTGGCCGTGGTGGGCGAGCAGGGCAGTGCCCTGGAAGCCGCGATGGCCCTGGTGAACGATCTCGCATCGCGCCTGTCGGCCACGCGCGTGCTGCTGGGGTTCGAGCGGCGGGGCCATTTGCGGATGGAAGCCATCTCGCATGTGGCCTGGTTCGACCGGCGCAGCCAGGAGATCGCCCGCGCCGAAAACCTGATGGAGGAAGCTCTGGACCAGGGCGCCACGGTGACCACACCTGCGCCCGCTGACCAGGCGTTTCGCGTGACTGTCGCGCATGATGAGCAGCGTGTCGCTGCCGGCCTGGGCGCGATCGCCACGGTGCTCTTGGTTGGCAGGCGCGGCGCCATTGGCGCGATAAGCGTGGAGTGGCCGCAATCGTCGGATGCGGCAGGACTGGCTGCGGATGCTGTTCCCCTGCTGGAAACGGCAGCGCTGCTGTGCGGTCCATCGCTGGAAGACAAACTCGCGCGGCGCCAGTGGCTGGCGGGCCGGCTGCGCGATGGCGTGCGCGGGGTGGCGCAGCGGCTGGGCGGGCGCGGCAACGCATCGTTCAAGCTCGGCGCGCTGGCCGCAGTGGTTGCTGCCGTCGTATTGGCGATCGCCGACATGGACTACCGGGTCACTGCCAAGTCGGTGATCGAAGGTGTCGTGCAGCGCGCGGCCGTCGCGCCATTCCGGGGTTTTGTTGCGTCCGCGCCGGTCCGCGCTGGCGCGCAGGTACGCCGCGGCGACGTGCTGGCCACGCTCGATGACCGCGACCTGCGCCTGGAACTGGCGCGCTACCGCAGCGAGGCGGACCAGGCCGAGCAGAAATACCACGACGCCAATGCCCGGCGTGACCGGCCGGCCGCCGCACAGGCGAGTGCCCAGCAGCGGCAGGCGCAGGCGCAGCTCGATCTCGTCGAAGAAAAGCTGGTCCGCGCGCGCATCACGGCCCCGGTGGACGGGCTGGTCGTTTCGGGTGACCTCACCCAGTTGCTGGGATCGCCGGTCGAACAGGGACAGACCCTGTTTGAAGTTGCGCCGCTGGACGCCTACCGGGTGATTCTTCGCGTGGACGAGCGCGACATCGGCGAGCTCAGGCAGGGGCAGCGTGGACACCTGGTGCTGACCGGGCTGAGCAAGGAGCCGCTGCCGTTTTCGGTTCGTACGATCACGCCCGTCGCCGAACAGCGCGATGGGGCGAACCTGTTCCGCGTCGAGGCCGAACTCGACCGCGCCGTGGCTTATCTGCGGCCCGGCATGGAGGGGGTTGGCAAGGTGGAGGTCGGCGAACGCAAGGTGCTGTGGGTGTGGACGCACGGGCTGTCCGACTGGGTGCGGCTTGCACTGTGGCGGTGGTTGCCATGACAGGGAGCGTCCGGTGAGCGAGCTTTTCAGCCAGCACTGGTACCGCGTGGCCGGCCTGAAGCCGCAGCTGAACCCGAGCCTGCGCGTCGCGCGGCATCGCTATCGCGGCCAGCCCTGGTATGTGCTGCACGATCCGTCGAACGGCCGCACCCATCGCGTGACGCCCCAGACCTACCAAATCCTGGGTCGCATGGACGGCGCACGCAGCATCGACCAGATCTGGAACGCCGCGCTGGCGCAACTGCGCGACGCGGCGCCCACGCAAGACGAGTTGCTGCAGCTGATCGGACAGCTGCATATGTCCGACGTGGTGCGCTGCGACGTGCCGCCCGATGCATCTGAAATCTTCGGGCGCCATGACCGCATTGCACGCAACCGCCGCTGGGCATCGGTGAAGAATCCGCTTGCGATCCGCCTGCCGCTGTGGGACCCCGACAGTTTCCTGGAGCGGGCGATGCCGCTGGTCAAGCCACTGGTCGGCTGGCCCGGCCTGGCGATATGGGCCGCGCTGGTGCTGCCCGCGCTGGTGCTGGCCGGCATGAATTGGAGCGACCTTTCGGCCAACCTGTCCGACCGGGTTCTTTCCGCGCAGAACCTGGTGCTGCTGTGGCTCACGTTCCCGGTGGTCAAGCTGCTCCATGAGCTGGGGCATGCCTTTGCCGCCAAGGTCGGTGGCGCCCAGGTGCACGAGATCGGAATCATGCTGCTGGTGTTTTCTCCGGTGCCCTACGTGGACAGCTCGGGGGCCACGGGCTTTCGCAGCAAGTGGGGTCGCGCGGGCGTGGGGGCCGCGGGCATGCTCGTGGAAACGGCGCTCGCAGCGGTGGCACTGTATTTGTGGCTGGCGGTCGAGCCGGGGCTGGTGCGTGCCGTGTGCTTCAACGTCATGCTGATCGCGGGTGTCTCGACGATCGTGTTCAATCTCAATCCTCTGCTCAAGTTCGACGGTTATTTCATTCTCTCCGACCTGATCGAAATGCCGAACCTGGCGCAGCGTTCGCAGCGTTTCGTGCTCGATGCCATCGACCGCCACGTCTTCGGCGCCAACCTGCGGCCATCGGCACCGCTGCAACCGGGGGAGCGCGCTTGGCTGGCGTTCTATGCACCCCTTGCGGCTTGCTACCGGCTGTTCGTGATGGTGTCCATCGCATTGTTCATTGCCACGCAATTCTTTGTCGTCGGCATTGCACTGGCGCTGCTGGCGGTCGCCCAGGGCCTGGTCTGGCCGGTGGTCAAGGGGCTGCGGCACCTGGTGACCGGTGACTCGCTGCGCACGCGGCGCGCTCCGGCCCTGGCCGCCGTAAGTGTCTGTGCACTGGCAGCCGGGTTGCTCTTGTTTGCTGTGCCCCTGCCCAATCGCGCCATGGCGCACGGCGTTGTCTGGCTCCCCGAAGATGCGCACGTCCGCGCCCAGACCAGCGGTTTTGTGCGCGCGGTCTTGCGCAGGCCCGGCGAGCAGGTGCGCAATGCCGATGTGGTGCTCGAGACGTCCGACCGCTCCCTCGACGCGCAGGTGGACCTGCAGCAGGCCAGGGTGGACGAGCTGGACATCCGGTTGGCCGCCGAACGTTTTACCGAGCGCTCACGGGCAGCCGTCACCGAGCAGGCGCTGGCGGGCGAGCGCGCGGCGCTGCAACGCCTGCAGGACGAATCAGCGCGGCACCGGCTACAGGCCCGCACCGATGGCCGCCTGATCCTGCAGCGGGTCGGCGACCTGGAAGGGCGGTTTCTGCGAAGCGGAGACATCGTGGGCCATATCGATCCCGGCGGGCGGCGGATCTTGCGCGCGGTGGTCCCGCAGGAGGACATCGACTCGGTCCGCCTGCATGTGCGCGCTGTGTCGGTTCGCGTGGCGTCGGCGCCCGAAACGGAGCTTGAAGCCCGTATCGCACGTGAAGTTCCGGCCGGCAAGGATCAGCTTCCAAGCCGTGCGCTCGCCCTGGAAGCTGGCGGACCTTTTGCGATGGACCCCGGCGACCCGGAAGGCAAGAAGACCCTGAACCGCGTGTTTCAGTTCGACATCGATGCGGCGGGTGATATCGAAGCGCCTGTCGGCACCCGCGTGTTCGTGCGGTTCGACCTGACGCCCCTTCCTGCAGGCCAGCAGGCGTGGCGACAGCTCCGCCAGCTTTTTCTGTCGCGCTTCGATGTCTGAAACTGCCCTTGTGCTGCACCCCGTTGGCGGCCGCGCCTGGCCCCAGCGCGCGGCACGTCTGGCGCAGGCGTCGCCGTCACCGGCCCCGGGCCGTTTCGACCTCTGGCTGTCGTCGCGCTGGGGCAGCGTGCGTCAATTCACTCCCGGCACCTTGCCCCAATTGCAGGCGATCGCGAATGACGCAATGCGAAAGGCCAACGCAATTGCCGCACTGACCGACGATCAGGTGCGAGCGCAGGCTCTAGCGCTGCGCGGCGCTTTGGCTCGGTCCAACGTGGCCGACCAGGAACTCGCATCGGCCCTGGCGCTCGTGCGTGAAGGCGCATCGCGGTCCCTGAAACTTTCCGCATACCCCGAGCAGCTGACCGGGGCGGCAGCGCTGCTGCACGGCATGTGTGCGGAAATGGCCACCGGTGAGGGCAAGACGCTCACTGCCGCCATGGCCGCCACCTGCGCAGCGTTGGCAGGCCGGCCGGTTCACGTCATCACGGTCAATGACTATCTCGCACGCCGCGACGCCGACTTCGCGCGGCCGCTGATTGCCTTCTTCGGCCTTTCCGTAGGTTTCACGCAGCAAGGCCAGGATGGGGCGGCGCGGCGTGCGGCCTACGCCTGCAACGTGACCTGGTGCACCAACAAGGACCTGGTATTCGACCACTTGCGCGATGGCCTCAGCGCGGGCAGTGGCAGGTCGCCCCGCCGCAGCCGCATGCAGTCACTGCTCGCAGGGCAGGGCGCGGCGGCCGGCCCGATGCTTCCTGACCTCGCCTTCGCGATCATCGATGAGGCCGATAGCGTGCTGGTTGACGAGGCTCGCACGCCGCTCATCATCTCGGGCGAACAGGACATCATCGATCCGCAGGTGTACCGGCAGGCGCTGGAGATTGCAGGCGGACTCGAGCCCGGGCTGCATTGCCTGGTCGATACTGCCGCACGCCGCGTGGACCTGACCGAGGAGGGCCGCGAGGCCCTGGCTGAGCTCGCCGCCAGCTGCCGCCTCGAAGGACTCTGGCGCAGCGAGCGCGCGCGAGAACATTTGTGCCTGCAGGCGCTCACCGCACTGCATTTGCATCGCCGCGATCGCGACTACATCGTGCGCGATGGCAAGGTGCAGATCGTGGACGAGTTCACGGGCCGGGTGCTGGCCGACCGCAGCTGGGAGAAGGGCCTCCACCAGATGGTCGAGGCGAAGGAGTCGCTTGCCGTCACACCGCAGCGGGTACCGGTGGCCCGCATGACCTATCAGGCCTTTTTCACGCGCTACGAGCGGCTCGCCGGCATGTCGGGCACCGCTCACGAAGTGGCGGGAGAACTTTGGGCGGTTTACGGATTGCCGGTGGTTCGTATCCCGACGCACCGCCCGGTGCGCCGCCACCACCTTGGGTATCGCGTTTTCGTACACCCGGGCGACCGGCTGGCCGCGTTGAGCGAGCGGTGCATCCAGATGCGCGCGAACGGGCGTGCGGTGCTGATCGGCACGCGCTCGGTGGCCATGTCCGAGACCATCGCCGCACACCTGGCCGCCTCCGGCATCCAGGCGCGCGTGCTCAATGCCAGACAGGACCGCGAGGAAGCGGCCATCGTGGCGGCGGCGGGACAACCGCATTGCATCACCGTTGCGACCAACATGGCCGGGCGTGGCACCGACATCGCGCTTGATGACGCCGTGCGCAGGGCCGGCGGGCTGCACGTGATCCTCACCGAGCTGCATGAGTCCGCGCGCATCGACCGGCAGCTCTTTGGCCGCTGCGCCCGGCAGGGTGACCCCGGCAGCTGCGAATCGATGGCGTGCCTGCAGGACGATCTGTTCGTGCAGTTCGGGCGTGGACGTCTACTCGCAGCCTGCAGCCGGAAGGCGCCCGGTGCCCTGGTGCCCGCGGCACTGGCGAAGTGGCTTTCGATGCGCACGCAGCGAAGGGCGCAGGGACTGCAGGCCGCGCAGCGCCTGCAGGTGATGCGGGACGACCGCAAGCTTCAACAGATGATGGCCTTTGCGGGCCGACAGGGGTAGCACGTGAAAACGACCAACCGACTTTCAGCGGCTTGCGTGTTGATCGCAGCCGCACTTCCGCTTGGCGCAGCTGAATTCGATTGCCAGGTCGAGGCGCGCCGCATCATCAACATAGGCGCGCCACTCGAAGCGCTGATCTCCGCCGTGCGCGTGGACCGGGGCGATGTCATCAAAAAGGGCGAGGTGCTGGTCGAGTTCGACTCCGGCGTCGAGAAGGCGGCTGCCGATCTGGCACGGGTGCGGGCCGAGATGAAAAGCGCCGTCGATGCGCGCAAGGCCCGGGCCGAATACGCCGCCATCAAGCACGACCGGCGCAGCGCCCTGGTCGCACAGAATTTCGTGAGCAAGCAGGATGTGGACGAGGCCGAGGCCGAGCGGCGCCTGAGCGAGGCCGAGCTTCGCGAGGCGCATGACAACCGGCGGGTGGCTGAAGTCGAGTTGCGCCGCGCCACCGAGGTGCTGCGACAGCGCGTCCTGCTCAGCCCCGTCAATGGCATCGTGGTGGAACGACTGATGCACCCGGGCGAAATCAACGAGCTGGGTCGCAAGCCGATCCTGAAAGTGGCCGAGGTCGGCACGCTGCATGTGGAAACGATTCTCCCCACCGAAGCCTATCGGCAAGTCGCCAGGGGCGACATGGCGACGGTGCGGCTCGATCCGGCGATCGGCGGCAGCTACCCGGCGAAGGTGGTCGTGGTCGATCCAATGCTCGATGCGGCCAGCGGCACCTTCGGCGTGCGGCTCGAGTTGGCCAAGGGCGAGCGCGGCGTTCCGGCGGGCGCGCGATGCCGCATCGACCTGCCCAAGGTGGCGGTCAGGCAACGCGTGCGCGCGACGGCCGACATTCGATGAATCCCATCCAGAAGCTGCAATTCATTCACCTCAAGGAGAAGACCATGACCAAGCAGATGTTGATCTACGAATCAGTGGTGCCAGTCACCTTCCAGCGGCACGGCGACGTCTCGATCGAGGCGACCCGTGACTATGGGTTCAGCGCGAACGTGACCGCAGTACCGCTGATGGCAGTTGAAATGGCGGCCGCGGCGGCCGAATACGCGATCGTATTCACCGAAGTCGGCGATGATGTGCTGCCCGCGGCGGTACTGGGAATGCGGGGCGTCCACAACGTCTATGTATCCAGCGACAGCCACTGGACGGCTCGCTACATTCCGGCCTTCATACGGCGCTATCCGTTCGTTTTCGCAAGCACGCCCGACGGCAAGGGACTCGCGGTGTGCATCGATGAATCGCATCCGGGCGTGAACAGGGAAGGGCGCGGCGAAAAACTCTTCACGCACGACGGAAAGCCCACCGCCTATGTGCGGCAGGTGATGCAGTTCCTGCGCGAGTACCAGGCGCACTTCGAACGCACCCGGCGCTTTGGCAAGAAGGTGCGCGATCTCGGCTTGCTCGAATCCGTGCAGGCGCAGGTCACGTCGCCAAGAGGCGCCCGGCTCACGATGAGTGGCATGCAGTGTGTAAGCCGCAGGAAACTGCGCGAACTGGGTCCGGAGGCTCTGGCCGAACTCGCCCGTGCCGACGAGCTGGAACTGCTCTACCTGCAGATGTTCTCGCTGCGCAACTTCACCTCGATGAAGGATCGGCTGATCGGCCGGCTCAAGGAAGATGCGCAAGCTGCAGCCATGGAGCGCGAGGAGGTACCGCAGTTGGTGAGTTGACGCCTGTGCGCGGTCGAACCCTTGATATGGCGCAAGCAGGGCGAAGATTTATAGGCGTGCGCGCTTGATCTGCATGGGCGCTCGGCTTACCGTGTTCCTCCAGATCGCTTTGATTGCGGAAAGAGGCTTCGATGGAATACGGTGTTCAGCATAGGACGAAGGCAGGGCGCTTGGATGCTTCAGTGCGCCTGCGGTCGCGCAACGCGGTCGCTTGGGCCTTGTGCCTGTTGATGCCAGTGGTGGCATGGGCGCAAGAAGCGGCGCCTTCGACCAGCGCGCCTTCACTGCGCCAGCGGTATGCGACCCTCCAGCCGGCCCTGGAGCGAAGCCCGTTTCGCGGGCCGGTGCACCTCGCATCGGTGGAGGGCGACCGCACCTTGCTAGGCGATGTGCATGCCATCATTTCCCAGCCATTTGGCGTTATAAGCGGCGCGCTTGCCCAGCCCGAGCAGTGGTGCGAGGTGCTGATCCTGCATCTCAACACCAAATACTGCCGTGTTGCGGGCGATTCGCCAAAGCCGCAGCTGGACCTTCGGGTGGGCAAGAAGTTTGACCAGCCCCTGGGAGCGGCCACCCGCGTTCGATTTGGATTCCGCACCGTGAGTTCGACACCTGACTATCTGGCGGTGGAACTGCAGGCCCCCGAGGGGCCTTTTGACACGCGGGATTACCGCATCCTGCTCGAAGCCACGCCCCTGGACGATGGGCGGACCTTCATCCACATGGGGTACTCGTTCAGCTACGGCTCGATGAGCCGGATGGCGATGCAGGTCTACCTTTCGACGATTGCCCGCGACAAGGTCGGTTTCACAGTCGCCGACAGGCAGGCCACCGGAGAGCCACCGCGCTACATCGGCGGCATGCGCGGCGCGGTCGAGCGCAACACCATGCGTTACTACCTTGCAATAGACAGCTATCTGGCCTCGATGTCGCTGCCGCCCGCAGAACGGGTTGAAACGCGTTTTCGCAGCTGGTTTGATGCCACCGAGAAGTTTCCCACACAGCTGCGCGAGATCGACCGCGAGACCTATCTGGCCATGAAGCGCTCGGAGTACCTGCGCCAGCAAACCGCAAAGTAAACCCGGATTCAAGCCGGCGCATCGTTTCTTGTTGATATGCATCAAGCCCGGTGACTGCGCTCGATGAAATACTGATTCTCAGGATATGCAGTTCGGTATCCCCGACGAAAGAAACCAAACTTCCAGGAGTAATGCTATGTACAAGATTCTTGTTCCGGTCGGTATCGTGCTGGCGCAAATGCTGGCAGTCGGCGCGCAGGCGCAACCCAAGGGCGAAGCCGATCCGGCTCAGTCCAAGGCAGCGCCAGCCAAGGCGGCCAACGCAAGTGAAAAGGCGGCTGCAAAGTCCGCTCGTAAAGCCGAGGGTGCCGCTGTCGCCAAATCCCATCCTGCAGAGGACGCCTCCAATGCCAGCAAGGGCGTTGCCAAGGTCGCCACCAAGGACGAGCGCACAGCTGCAGCAAAGAAACGCAAGGCAGATGCGGCCGCCGCTGTCAAAAAGGGTGAGATCAAGTCTGGGGAGAAGTCTTAAGCTGCCGACAGCTCGAGACGGACAGGCCCTTCGGGGCCTTTCCTTGGCTTCTGTGACTTTACATAATATACATCGTATAAAGTATTAGGTCATATGCCAGCGAGCCTTCAGTATCTCTTGCGGCGTCCCATGCAACTGGTTGTGATACCGCTTTCGCACGTCACTCCAAGGTCTGCATGCACTGCTTGAGATTGAAAACACTCACCACCCCAACAGCATGGCTCCAGCTGGCAACGACACCGTGAGATGCTGCAAACAACGCAGCCCGGCGACGCGTCCGGTGCGTGCAATGTCGGATGACGTCGAAAATGGATTGGCCGCTAGCAGTTTGTCTGCAGAGTTGTCGGCAGACCCTCCGAGGCATCCGCTCTTGCTAACGCCCGGGGCCGAGCGCCGCAATTCGCGACCCGGGCTTGAACCCCTAAGCAGCCACACACATTCCAAGCTTGCGCTCGAGAACCGCTTTGCAGGCGAGCTAAAGCTGGTACTGGCCAGTTCTGCCGCTGAAAACGGCGCGGCCGTCGACCACATTCTTTGTGAGTATCCGGCGATGTCAGAGGCTGAAGCCGTGGCGCTTCGCACCCGGCACGTCGCTTCCGTCCTGGTAAAGGCCATACGGGATGATCTGATCTTTAAGGGAAACCCGCAGGCGGCAATGGCGCTGGGCGGCATCGAAAAGGTACTGCTGGATCGGTATGCGCCGCTGCCAACGCCTGTCCAGTCGCCCAGGCTGGAGTACCAAAGGCGGCTTCGCAGCGAGCTGAACGGCATCGAATACCGCCAGGCCGTGCAGGCGACTGCGTCGATTCGCCCTGCCTTGAAAACCCGGGAGGTCGAGCTAATCTGCTACTGGGAGGCCGCTTTTCAGGCACTTAAGGCCGTGCGCTCCTCGTGCCTTTTGCGAGGCGATCAGGATGGCCTGCGCACACTGGAGGTCGAGGTGTTCCGCGAGTCCGATCGCGACCTCCTTCCGGGCCCGGTGGCGCTTCGAATTCAGGGCTTGACGCTCGAATATGCGTACTGCCATCGACTCCGGATGGCGTGCCGCAAGATACTTCATGACCTGCACACGTCCGAAGTGCAGGCAAACCCCTTGTCAGAGGAGGAGTTCGAGAGGCTGGCGGCCCGAAATCTGGAGCGAGTCAAACGCCAGATCCTGGGTGACATCCAGCGCGAACCCACAGGCCATCTTGAGCGGCAGCAGGCGCTTGGCCCTGGCGCCTGACCGTGCACCCGAGGACAATTAGCTGCGCAGCGGACTTGGCCTCGAACGCAAGCCCTCTGGAACCAGCCCATCGAAAAGCCCCGACACCTGGGCCACCCGCGCTCGCGCCACCGATTCGCCGTGCGTATTGGCCAACACCGCCACCAGTTCACCGCGAAGAAACCACAGTCCCTGAATTTCACCCGCATAAGTGATTCGGCGCCTGACGCTGGCGACCCTTTCGCCATGCGTATCGTCCAGTAGCGCCAGCATTTCCTTGCGAACGACTTCGATATCGATCACGTCGATTGAGATGCCTGTATCGCCCCGGGCCGCCCCAGCCGAGAAGATGCCGTAGATGCTGCTCCTGAGGTTTGGTTTGAACCAACGCATGGGTGCCACCTTTCTCA
>JAZKFD010000201.1:0-18153 GCA_040386635.1 Pseudomonadota bacterium | reverse complement strand
AACGTCACGCACGATATCCGCTGGCTGCGGGCCGGGCAGGAGTTTGATTTATGAGCGCTGTGCTCAAGCCGGAAAATCGCGACACCGACCAGGCCTTCTTCGATTCCCAGATGCTTCCGCCCGAAAAGCGCGGCGTATCGTTCGAGGCCCTGTTCTTTCGCCAGTTGCAGCAAGTCACCACCAAGATCCACGAAACCGAAAACATCGACCAGATCATGCTGGAGGCGAGCCAGGACATCTGCAAGCTGTTCAACGCCGACCGCCTGACGCTCTACGCGATCGGTGAAGACCGCGCGTCCATCGTTTCAAAGGTCAAGACTGGCCTGAACACCAGCAAGGACCTGAAGCTGCCGATCAGCGCGCAGAGCCTTGCCGGCTACGCAGCCTTCAGCAGGCAGATGCTCAACGTCATCGATGTCTATGACGATGAAGCACTCAAGCGCGTCCATCCGACGCTCACCTTTTTGAAGGAAGTGGACAAGCGATCGGGCTACCGCACCAAGCAGATGCTGGTGGTGCCGATCCTGGATGGCGACACACTGCACGGCGTGCTGCAGGTCATCAACAACAAGAGCGACGAGCCATTCGGCGAGCTGGAAATCGAAGGTGCGACCCAGCTGTGCAAGACGCTCGCAACCGCCATCCGCCAGCGCATGCAAAAGGCCGAGGACGGCCAGCGGCGGCGGGCGACCAAGTACGACGGCCTGGTTTCCGCAGGCGTGCTGACTGCGGCCGAACTCGCGCAGTGCATCCAGCAGGCGCGCGAGGAAGCCAAATCGGTCGAGCACATGCTGATGGCCAACTACCAGATACGGCCGGCGCAGATGGGCCCGTCGCTCGCGAAGTTCTTTGGCGTGCCTTACGAGCCCATGAACAAGGGGCGTGTTCGCATCGAAGCCCTGCAGGGTCCACTGAAGCGGGACTTTGTCGAGGAGCAGGGCTGGATACCGCTCGAAGAGTCGCCCGAGGGCCTGGTTGTCATGTGCCTCGATCCTGAAGCAGTGCGTGGTTCGCGTATCGTGCCGCAGGTGTTTCCGCGCAGCAGCAAGTTCTCATACCGCGTCACGACGCAAACCGAATTCGAGGAGACACTGGCCCAGCTGTGGGGCGCCGAAGAAGCCGGGGCATCCATCGACGAGCTGCTGGCTGACCTGTCGGCTCCCGCGGGCGACGACGAATCCGAAGACGGCGGCGATGTTTCGGCAGCCGCTGACAACGAGCTGGTCAAGTTCGTCAACAAGGTGATCGTTGACGCCTATAACCAGAAGGTCTCGGATATCCACATCGAGCCGCTGCCGGGCAAGGCCAAGACGGGCATCCGGTTTCGCATCGACGGCAGCCTGCAGCCCTACATCGAAGTGCCTTCGCATTTCCGGCAGGCGATGGTGACGCGCCTGAAGATCATGTGCGATCTTGATATTTCGGAAAAGCGCAAACCGCAGGACGGCAAGATCAAGTTCAAGAAGTGGGGCCCGCTCGACATCGAGCTGCGCGTCGCAACCATACCGTCGGCCGGCGGTGTCGAAGACGTGGTGATGCGTATCCTGGCCGCAGGCGAGCCGATTCCCCTGGAAAAGCTCGGACTCACGTCGCACAACAAGACCCGCCTTGAAAAGACCGTGAGCAAGCCCTACGGCCTGTTCTACGTGTGCGGCCCGACTGGATCGGGCAAGACAACGACGCTGCACTCGATCCTGAAATTCCTGAACAAGCCCGACACGAAGATCTGGACGGCCGAGGACCCGGTGGAAATCACGCAAAAGGGCCTCCGGCAGGTGCAGATCAACAAGAAGGCCGGCATCGACTTTGCGCTGGTGATGCGGGCTTTCCTGCGCGCAGACCCCGACATCATCATGGTGGGCGAATCGCGTGACAAGGAAACCGTGTCGATGGGTGTGGAAGCCTCTCTCACCGGTCACCTGGTCTTTTCGACCTTGCACACGAATTCAGCGCCAGAATCGATCATCCGGCTGCTCGACATGGGCATGGATCCGTTCAATTTCGCGGACGCACTGCTCGGCATCCTCGCCCAGCGCCTGGCCAAGAAACTGTGCGACTGCAAGGACGAATACTTTCCCGATGCAGACGAGGTCAAGCTGTTCGTCACCGAGTATGTCGAAGAGCTTCGTCACTCTGCTGCGTGGAAAGCCGATTACGCCGGCGAAGCCAGGAAGCTATATGACCGCTGGGTCCAGACCTACGGGCAGGACGGTCGCCTTAAGTTTTACAGGGCAAAGGGCTGCGAGGTTTGCAACAAGACCGGTTACAAGGGCCGCATCGGGCTTCATGAGTTGCTGGTCACCGACGATTCAATGAAGCGACTGATCCAGGAGCGTGCACGGGTTGCCGAGCTTTTTGCATCCGCCGTCGAAGGCGGGATGCGAACCCTGAAGATGGACGGGATGGAAAAAGTGATGATGGGGCTCACGGATCTCAAGATGGTGCGGGCTGTTTGCATCAAGTAGCAACTGTTGATCAATTTTGCATGTTTTGTCGATAATTGTTACTAAGATGATGAGCTTCACAACTGGCAGGAGATCTCCAATGCGTCGTTCGCTGCAACAGGGCTTCACCCTGATTGAATTGATGATCGTAGTCGCGATCATCGGTGTCCTCGCAGCCGTCGCGCTGCCGGCCTACCAGGACTACACCAAGCGCGCCAAGCTGTCCGAGGTCGTCCTGGCCGCATCGGCCTGCCGGACTACCATCAGCGAGGTGTACCAGAGCGGATCGCTCTCGTCGGTCGCTGCGAATGCCTGGGGTTGCGAAAGCACTTCACAGACATCGAAATATGTAAAGTCCGTAGTAACTGACTCGGCCGGCGTCATTACGGTCACTGCGACCGGTTTCAGCGACTCCAGCATCGACGACAGAACGATTGACCTCGCACCAACCACAGCGAGCGGCACACCCATTACGTCCTATACGCAAGGAACCGTCGTTGGCGGATGGAAGTGCGGCCCGGGAGCCACGTCGCCGATCTCGGCCAAGTTCCTGCCAGGCTCTTGCCGCGGCTGATGAACGGATGAGTCAGGGCATAAAAAAGAACGGCCTGGCCCCTCATGCCCTTTAAAGACATAGATCGACAAAAATGTCGATCCACACCGGCGCCTAGGCCATGATTTGACAGATCGAGCAGCCGGACTGCTGAGTTAATGGGAGTTTTACACGGCCAACGCCTTGGCACAGCAATTGCAAAGTAACTCAGCTTTTCATCCATTAACAACCGGAGGTTTCTCAATGAAACGTCAGCTGCAGCAGGGCTTTACCCTTATCGAATTGATGATCGTGGTCGCGATCATCGGTATTTTGGCCGCGGTCGCCTTGCCCGCATATCAGGACTACACCAAGCGCGCCAAGCTGTCTGAAGTGGTTCTGGCTGCGTCGGCTTGCCGCACCACTATTTCTGAGGTGTACCAGACGGGTTCGCTGACCGCTGTTTCCGCCAACGACTGGGGCTGCGAAACCACGGCTCAGCAGTCGAAATACGTAAAATCCGTCGCCACCGACGCCGCTGGAAAGATCACCGTGACGGCACAAGGTTTTGGCGACGCCGGCATCGATGACAAGACGCTTGATCTGACCCCAACAACCGCAGCTGGCGCCCTGATCACCGCCTACACCCAGGGCACCGTGGTTGGCGGCTGGAAATGCGGCCCGGGCGCTACCAACCCTATCACCGCAAAGTACCTGCCAGGTTCTTGCCGCGGCTAAGCCGACACCGGCTTAAATGAGCGAGCGGCTTCGGCCGCTCGTTTCAATTTGGGAGCATGCTTCGTGTCATAGCTTCCCTGCACGCTTCCTTCAATGACAGCTGACGATTCTTCCGAAGTGGAAATCACAATTCTCATGCCGTGCCTGAACGAAGCCCGCACGGTAGCGGGCTGCGTTCGAGCAGCGCGAGATTTCATCGAAAGCCGCGCAATCGCAGGAGAGGTTCTGGTCGCGGACAACGGCTCAACAGACGGGTCGCAAGAGTTGGCAGCTGCCGCAGGCGCCCGTGTCGTCCGAGTGCCAAAGCGCGGCTACGGCGCCGCCCTCATGAGCGGAATCGCGTCAGCGCGCGGGCGTTTTGTTGTCATGGGAGACGCAGACTCGAGCTACGACTTCTCGAATCTCGATGAATTTCTCGCGCGGCTGCGCGGAGGCGCCGACCTTGTCATGGGCAATCGTTTTCGGGGCGGCATCGACCCGGGTGCCATGCCGTTGATTCACCGCTACCTCGGCAACCCGGTACTAAGTTTTATCGGGCGACTTTTTTTTCGTGTGCCCATCGGCGACTTCCATTGTGGACTCAGAGGCTTTTCCCGCGCTTCTATACACTCCCTGGGGCTTGTCACCCCGGGAATGGAGTTCGCCAGCGAGATGGTGGCTAAATCGGCGATGGCCGGATTAAGAATTGAAGAAGTGCCAACGGTGCTGCGCCGCGATGGACGCGGACGTGCGTCGCATTTGCGAACGTGGCGAGACGGATGGCGACATCTTCGCTTTCTGCTTCTGTTCTGTCCTCGCTGGCTCTTTTTGTATCCCGGACTCCTTCTCCTGGGATTTGGGTTGTCCGGTTTCGTTGTCCTTGGTCGGGGGCCGCTAAACTTTGTGGCCATCGGCTTCGACGTGCATTCGCTGCTGTATATGGGCGGCGCCACGGTCTTGGGAATGCAGCTGATCCAACTGGCATTTTTGACTAAATGGATGGCCGTGATGGCACGACTGGTCCCGCTGCCCCGGTGGATGTCGCACACGCAGGGCTGGGTCAGCATCGAATCCGGGATTGTTGCGGGCGGCACCATGCTGCTCGGCGGAATGGTGTGGTCTGCCAGTCTGGTGGGACTTTGGCAAGACGCTGGCTTCGGCGCTCTTGATCCGCGAGAGACGATGCGTTCGGCTATTCCCGCTGTAACCTTGATGGTCGTAGGCATGCAGGCTGCAGCGGGCGCCCTATTTGCCGGTGCACTCCAGGCTCTCTGGCGATCGGGTGATCGCGCATGAAACCCGCAGGCACACGCACCGACATGAAGCCGGCAGTCGAACTTGCCGTGCTGCTGTGCGCAGCCTGGTTGGCCTTTGCAGCTGTCCCCATCGTCCGCGGCGAACTCGGTATCAGCTGGGATGCGATCAATCACCATTTTTATTTGGGCTGGACCGCAGCGCATCCGAGATTCGATCTCGACGTGCTGGCGGGGAACTCTCAGGTTTATCAGTTCCCTTACCTCTACTGGCCGCTGTACCAATTGTCCGCCTGGGGCGCCACTGGCGTACAGGCCGGCATCGCGCTTGCGGCGCTCTACCTGTTGGCGGTGCCACCTGTGTGGCAGCTGGCGCGTGATTGCATGCCGGGTCAAACCTGGTTCGATGCGGCTATGCGAGCTATAGCCGTGACGCTTGCCTTCATGACAGGTGTCACTATTTCGCTTTTCGGATCGACATCCAATGACCTTCTGGCCGCCATTCCAATGCTCTGGGCCATTTCCATTGCGATGGCGCCTTTCGCGGGGCGCGCTGAGACACAAAAACTGGCGACCCGATCCGTTGCGTGGTCTGCTGTGCTCGCGGGTGTGGCGATCGCGTTCAAGTTAAGCAATGCGCCGATCGCAGTTGTGCTCGCTTTGCTCTGGGTGTGTGTCCCCGGGCAGTTCTCGTATCGCGTGCAACTGGCCGTGCTGGGAGGCTTCTTGACGGTCGCAAGTTTCGCAGCCGTATATGGATACTGGGGCTGGCAACTCGCTAGCCATTACGGCAATCCGTTCTTCCCCTTCCTCGATCGCTGGTTCGACCCATTTCGAAAGGGGTTGCCATCGTGAATCGCTTCCTGCCCGACACATGGCGAGAGGCGCTGCTACGCCCCATTGCCATGGCCTCGCCCGACGGCAACGTCTACGTGGAGATCATGGCTCCTGACCTGAGGTTCGTCTTCATTGCGTTACTGGCTATCGTTTGGTTAATATCTGCACGACGGGCACAGCCGAGGCCGCTGGCGCCACTCGTGATGCTCGGATTCGTGACGGCCGCCTTCGTACCGTGGCTGGCGACGAGTGGCAACGGGCGATACTTCCTGCCGATTCTTCTTGCCGCAGGTCCGTTATGCATCGCAATCGTCTACTGGATTCCGTGGTCGCGATTTGTGCGCCTCTCAGTAGCCCTGGGCATTCTCACCTTGCAGACAGCAGTCGCCGTCGAAACAAGACCCTGGGTCGGATGGAATCTCGGAGCCTGGGGTGATGGCCCTTCCTTCGATATCGCTCTCAGTCCGCGATTTCGTGAGACGCCGGGCACGTTCATCACCATCACCAGCATGTCCTACTCTCTCATCGCGCCCGCGTTCCACCCGAAATCGAACTGGATCAATATCTCCGTGCTCCATACAGACGAGACCGTGTCCCAGGAAGCACGCAAAGCACATGCGATTTTTCGAAATGCTCCAGTTCTTCATCTGATAGTGCCATCCAAGCCGGCGTACATGACGCCTGAAGGCTTACCGCGCGACTTGCTCCTCGATGAAGTTGATCGGCAGATCGGCCCGCAGCGCCTCGCGGTGGATCGTTCGCAAACCTGTGAACTGGCGCCGTCACGCGGCTTGGCCCGTGTTGCAATCGGCCATTTGGAAAAAGCCAGTTCCGAAAACGTTTCGCGCCTCGGTTTCTGGATATGCAAGTTGCGCTACCCGGTGGCGGTTGCGCCTGCAGCGCCGCTCGATGCTTCAATCGAGGACGCGTTCGACCAGATCGAGAAGTCCTGTCCGAGGTTTTTCCCGCCGCGCACCGCTTCCACCAGTCCTGTCGCAAATGGCCGCGTGAGGAATTACGCGGGAGTCGACATGAAGTTGTATGTGCTCGACGATGGGAATGTGTATTACAAGTACTGGCGGGCTATGAGTCCGGTGCTGATCGCCAGTGCGCAGGATGTGGTCGCGCCCGGGTACAAAATGACCTGCGACAACATTCGGGGCCGGTCGGGCCTGCCATGGGAGCGCGTGCTTTGAAACGAACGACGAGAAAATTTCGGTGAAGGCACTGGCACTGGCACTGGCACTGGCACATCGCGTGGTGGGTTCGGCAGTGCGATGGGCTGCCGGACTTCCTGTGGGCGGACGGCATCACTGCTGCGTATGCGCCAGCGACATTTTGACGGGCTCTTCGCGCGGGTGTATCCCGGGGGCGAGCGGCGCCTCTACGTGAAGGAGGCTGGAATAATGACATACAAGTACTGGCGCGAGCTCGACCCCCACGCGTTCGGGGCCACCGCCGCAATCGCCACAGGCGCGGTAAAGGTTGGTTGCGAGCAGGCTGAGTTTCATGCCGCGTGGCGGGCGCTAAGAAAACGGGCGGATTGAGAGGCGATGTCCGGATTGGTCGAACGTCACGGCGCGACATCGCCACCCGAGGCTGCCCGCTGGCCCACGCGGCGCGAGTTGGTTTTGAACGCGGCCGGACTCCTGGTGCCGATATTCGCGGCCGTTCTTGCCTTACCGGTGCTCACCACGAATCTCGGCCTTCCGGGCTTCGGTGCCCTGTCGCTGCTGCTGGCGCTGTTCACATACGTTGGGGTGCTGGACTTTGGCTTTAGCGCCGCCGTCGCTTACCGGGCCAGCATGCTCGTAGCGCGTGGTCAGACGCGCGACATTCCCGATACGGTGCGAACTGCGGCCGCCGTGGTGCTTGTGCTTGGCGCTGGCGTCGCCGCCGTCGTGGCCGCGCTTGCGGCGCCGTTCGTTGCTGCGTTTGCTAGCGGCTCCGCGCCCCTGCAGGTCCAATTGACGGCGGGCATTCGCGTGCTGGCCTGTGTCATGCCCATTATTTTCCTTGGCGCACTGCTTACGAGCGTGCAATTGGCACACTGCGACTTCTCCCGACTGAACTACGTGAGGATCTCGGTGGGGCTTGCGACGGTGGTGCTTACGGCAGTCGCCACGTTCTGGACCCAGGACCTTCAGGTGCTTGCAGCCATCATTGCGCTGGTCAGAGTAGCAGGTGCATTGGTGCAGGCGACCCTTGTCTCGCGCCTGGTGCCGGCGCTGTTCCGCACGCCGGTGCTTTGCTCTTTGGACGTGCTTCGACCCATGCTCCACTTCGGTGGCTGGATCACCGTCTCCAATCTCATCGGGCCGGTGATGACCTACATGGATCGCTTCTATCTCGGGTTTGAGCGCTCACTGGTCGAGGTGGCCGAGTATGTGAGCCCGTATGAGCTGGCCACGCGAATTTCCCTCCTGCCGGCAGCAGTGCTGCCGGCACTTTTTCCGCGCATGGTCGCAGCGGCGGCTTCAGGCGCAGGATGCGCAGACGACGATTTTCTCGCGCGAATCGCAGGCCTTGTTGCACTCGGCTGCGCTCTCCCTGCGGCGGCGCTGGCCTGCTTCTCTCCAGAGATTCTTCGTGCCTGGATGGGCGACGTTCTTCCTTCGACCAGCGCCGTCGCCCTTCAGGTGCTCGCAGCGGGCGTGCTCGTGAATTGCGTGGCGCAGGTATTTTTCCAGCGCGTACAAGCGGCCGGCGACACCAAGCGCATTGCATGTACGCACTTGGCTGAGCTCGGTGCGTACCTCCTGCTTCTTTGGCTGACCACCGCTGCATACGGGGTCGTGGGCGTCGCCCTGGCCTGGACGCTTCGCGTGCTCATCGACGCCGCGGTGTTCTGCCACCATGCAGCGCGCCTGCTACCGGCCGCACACGCCAGAGCATGCTGGCGCATCTATGCCGTCACGCTGGTCTATGCTCTGGCGCTTATGTGCACAGCGATGGTTGCGTCGTTCTGGGTCCGAGCGCTCTTTTTGTTGCCGCCGCTGCTGCTGGCTAGCGCGAAGCACCGGGAACTGATTGACGTGTTTCGCAGCCGAACATGACGGCGGATATTCTCTCCTGGCCAGATGATGGACTCGAAACCCTCGGCGCCTGTCCGATCTGCGGTGCTGCCGAACGCGAAACGCTGCACGACCAGCTGCGCGACTGGCTGTTCCCCAGCCCGCATTTCGCATGGACGCTGCACCGATGCTGCGCGTGCCGGCTCGCATATCTGGATCCTCGTCCGACCGAGGATTCGATTCATCTGGCCTATGCCGCATATCACACTCATACAGCGGAAGATGGGGACGACCCGCTCCACCGCGGTTCGGGTTTGCAGCGGTTGAAAAACATCTTGACGCGTCAGTATCTGGCGAGTCGCCATGACCGCCGTCGCATGCTGCGAGCACCCGTCGCGTGGCCCATTCGCCTTCATCCGCGGTGGCGTTACGAAATGGACGCGACGATCCGTTTTTTGCCGCAACCGCTTCCGGGGAGCACCCTGCTCGACATCGGATGCGGTAACGGCCGCTTCATGGCTTGGGCCCGTGCGGCAGGATGGAGGTGTGTCGGGACCGAGGTCGATGAAGCTGCCGCAGAGCGGGCGCGGCTACGTGGATTTCAGGTGCACTGCGAGCAGGATCGAGCGCTGGACGAGGGACCGTTCGATGCAGTGACGATCAGTCACGTCATCGAGCACGTGCACGACCCGCGGCTGATGCTGCGCTTTGCCCGCCGTGCCCTTAAGCCTGGCGGATTCTTTTTTATCGACACACCGAACGTTGACGCACGAGGGCATGCGAGGTTCGGCCCTTACTGGCGTGGTCTGGAGCCGCCGCGCCACCTGCAGCTATTCCATCCTGCATTGCTAACGAAGCTGCTAAGAGAAGAAGGCTTTGAGCAGGTGCATCCCGCACCAGGCTCCATGCGGATCTTGGTGCGCGAGAGTCTGGCGATTGCGTCCGCTGCGGGCGCTGATGCTTCGGAATGGAGACTCTTAGGGCATGGGGGCGCACTGCATGGCGTGGTAGGCAATTCTGCGCAAGAGGAGTTCATCACGCTGCTCGCTTCAAGAAGTTAGCGAGCAGCGCAGGCGGGCAGCACCGGTTTCGATGCTATGGGTAATCAGAGTGCTTGGATGCGAGGGCGCCACGCTGGCGCACAAGCTCGAAGACAATCATGGCGCGCAACAGTAGCTCGCCGAGCAGGTATTGCCGCTGCCACGCTGGGGCCAGCACCAGTCGGCCGATGCTAAGTTTGGAGTGCGGGTTGAAGCGGCTGTCGAGGAGTTCACTTTGCGAAGGCGTCAGCGCCGCGCCGTGCGTGGCCCGGAAGTTCTCGAGCTGATCGAACATGATGCGCACCCAGCTGTGCCTGCGCACGAAACGGATGATTGCAAGATAGCGTCCGAGGCCTGCCCCCATTCCGAGCGCATTCCCCCCGTGTTGCCGGTACAGGATTGTCGGCTGGGGGTCGTACACCACCTTGCCGAATGCCGACACCACCAAGTACATCCACCAGTCATGGAAGTGCACCAGCCGCGTATCGCCGACTCGCCGAACCAGCGCGAGTGCCGCTCGATTCATGGCCGCCGTGCAGCCGGTCACTATGTTTTCCGTCACTGCATTGGCGAATGAGGCTGGCCGGGGCCAGCACGGAGAAAGACCGATCGGTCTGAGCTCGGCGTCCACAAGGTGCAGCCGGGAGCAATACAGCACGGCCCCGGGGTCTTCGCCGTTGATCACATTCCATGCCCTGTTGATCTTGTCGGGCAGCCACACATCGTCCTGGTCGGCGAGCATGACCATTTCGCAGTCGTCCGGAACGCTGTCAAGCAGCAGGAAGAAACTCCGGGCAAAGCCGACGTTCTGCTGGCGGCTCAGCGAGATACGCGGCTCGGTTGCTGCCATGTCGGCGACGATACCTGGGGTGTCGTCGTCCGACCCATCATCGCGAACCAGAATTCGTCCGTCCGGCGGCAATTGCTCGATGATCGAGCGCAGTTGCTCCCTGACGAAACGTGCGCCCCGGAAGGTCGACATCACCACCACAACGCGCATTGGTCCATTTTCCGTAAACTTTTCCGTAGACAAGACGTGCGCCATTATCGATGTCGCGCGATCCATTGGCACGCAGGCTCCAGATATCATCGATTATCGGCACTCGAAGGACGACGGATGATGAAGCAGGCCCTCATGACTGGCACTACCGGCCAGGAGGCAGGTGAGCGGCTGGGTATTCGCCGGTGAGCGCCACTGCGTTTCCCTGGCGCGCCATGACGCTTGTGGTGCTGCTGGCTCTGCCCTGGCTTTCGCCGCGAGCGAGCGGGCCCTCGACATCAGTTGAGCCCTGGCTCCTGAGTGCGTTGTGCGTCGCAGCAGCCTACGGCATTTCGCGGTCGCGTTCACCGGGCCTTTTCATCACGGGCTCGCTGGCTGCGTTCGCCGCCTGGGCGACTTTACGAAGCGGCGTCGGCTCCGAGACGGTGGCCCTCGCCGCCGCTTGCGTGCTGGTCTTCATGGCCGCGAGCATGGGGCATGCCGGGGCAACCGACGACACGTTCATCAGCACAGTTGCATGGGCCTGGCTTGCCGCCGCGATCTTAAGCACTGCGATTGCACTGGTTCAGTATTTCGGGCAATCGGATCGCTTTACGCCTTTCTTCAGCGCCACTGCTGCTGGCGAGGCCTACGGCAACCTCAGACAGCGAAACCAGTTCGCTTCGCTGACGGCGATCGGGATGGCCGCGCTGTTCTGGCTCGCGCGCCGCCACCTTGCAGGGTGGCATGCATTCGCGGCGATCGCGTTCCTTGCCATCGGCAACGCTGCGACCACTTCTCGTACGGGCCTGGCCGAAATGATCAGCCTGGGGTTGCTTGCGTGCTTGTGGCCCGGCCAGCGGAAGGCGCGTGTACAGCTCTGGCTCGTCGGGTTTGGTGTTTATGCGATGGCGGCGCTGGCGCTTCCCTGGTTGCTCGATGCGGCCAGCGGGTCGCCCGGCAACCGGCTCTGGGATCGCGTGGCGTCGGTCGATTCGTGCAGTAGCCGGGCTGTGCTGTGGTCCAACGTGCTTCACCTCATTTCGCAGAAACCGTGGCTCGGCTGGGGCTGGGGTGAGCTGGACTATGCGCACTATATGACGCTGTACGACGGTGCGCGTTTCTGCGACATCCTGGACAACGCGCACAGCCTGCCGCTGCACCTGGCGGTGGAACTGGGCGTGCCGGCTGCGGCGCTGGCCTGCGTTGCGGCTGCGTGGGCGATATGGCGCGGCCAACCGTGGAAGGAAACCGACGGCGCACGGCAAATGGCCTGGGCTGTGGTGGCCGTGCTCGGGCTTCACAGCCTGCTGGAATATCCGCTCTGGTATGGACCGTTCCAGATTGCTGCGGGGCTCGCGCTGGGGTTTCTGAGTGCGCCGCGTCGGGTGGTACCGGATTGGCAAGACTCAGAAGCCGACGCGGTTCCCGCACCACCCGCGCGCTACGCCCCGTCATTCGCCCCCGTGCTGTCCATTGTCGTCATCGTGGGGTGCCTGTATGCCGCATGGGAATACCGCCGCGTCAGCCAGGTTTACCTGGCCCCCGAAGCGCGCGACAGCTTCATGCGCGACGACCCGCTACCGATGGTCCGGGGGTCGTGGCTTTTTCGTAACCAGGTGCGATTCGCAGAGCTCACGTTGACGCCGTTGACGCTGGGTAACAAGCAGTGGACCTATGAGACGGCGCTCGACACGCTGCATTACTCGCCGGAGCCGCGTGTGATCGAGAAGCTGATCGAAAGCGGCACCCTGCTGGGGCGCGAGGCCGAAATGGTGATCCATCTGGCGCGGTTTCGCGCAGCTTTTCCGGATGCTTATGAGACGTGGGTGAAGGCGAAGAAGTAGGGTGGCACTGGGGCTAGCTATCGCGCAACCCAGTGCCCCTTTGGTGGGCGCGTGCCTCGCGAAGTTCGCCTTGCGCCTGGCGCAGCACCGTCGCGGCCCCAGAAATCGCAAGGACCGCCATCAGGGCCGCTACGCCCAGGTCTGGCCACGCGGAGCCCGTGCCGTACACACCCAGGGCCGCCAAGATCACGGCGACGTTGCCAAACGCGTCGTTGCGCGAGCAGATCCAGGCTGAACGGGCGTTGGAGTCGCCGGTCCTGTGACGGTAGAGCAGCAGGGCGACTCCGACGTTGGCGGCCAGCGCCAAAGCGCCAATAGCGCCCATCAGCGCTGGTTCGGGCACGACGCCAGTGGAGACTGCCCATGCGGCCCGCGCAAGCACAAAGACGCCGAAAGCCCCCATGCACGCTGCCTTCAGTATCGAAGTCCTGGACGGGACTGTAGCGGCCATGCCGAGAACCACCAGAGAGACCGCGTAGTTCGCGGCGTCGCCGAAAAAGTCGATCGAGTCGGCCAGCAGCGACACAGAGCCAGCGCCGAACGATGCGCTGATCTCTATGAGAAACATCGCGGCGTTGATGATCAAGGCGATCCAGAGGGCCTGTCGGAAACGGGGATCGACGGCGGGCTCTGCGGGGGCGCAGCAGTGAGCGGACATTCGGTTCTCCTAAACTGCATCACCCTCTGGCCGCTACACAGGGTCAAGCGTTTTCAGTGGTGGCCGTGCGACCCCGCGATGTGGGCCTTGCCCGCAGACTTTGCCACCGATTTTCCTTTTTTGTCGAGGGCCCCGAGGATCCCGCACGAGGCGCCGTGCGCGTCGCACTGTGCGTGCAGGTCCTTGAGCTCCGCCTGGAGCCGTTTCAACTCCCGGATCCTGTCGGCCACGTGGCAAATGTGCTCGTCCAGAAGCTCGTTGACCGCCACGCAGTTCGCTGCGGGGTCATCCTTGAACCGCAGCAAGGCGCGGATCTCCTCGAGCGTCATGTCGAGCGAGCGGCAGTGCCGGATGAAGCTGAGTCGCGCGACGTGAGTCTGGTCGTAGCGACGGTAGTTCGAATCCGTGCGCGCGGGCTCGGCCAGGAGGCCTTCGCGCTCGTAGTAACGGATCGTCTGCGCCTGCGTCCCCGTGGCCTGCGCCAAGTCTCCAATCTTCATCGCAAGCCCCCTTACGCCACTAGCTCCCTCTAGCCCCCCCTAAACCGCTACCCCGCCACCCAGTGCCCCGACTTCCCACCCTGCTTTTCCAGCAGCTTTACGCCATTGATCGTCATACCGCGATCCACCGCCTTGCACATGTCGTAGATCGTCAGCAGGGCGACTTGAACGGCGGTAAGCGCCTCCATTTCCACGCCGGTTTGCCCCACCGTCTCCGCCGTCACCTTGCAGGCCACACCGGCCGCGCCGCCGTTCTCCGAACGATGAATTTCGAACTCGATCGCCACATGCGTCAGCGGCAGCGGATGGCATAGCGGAATCAGTTCGCTGGTTTTCTTCGCGGCCTGAATGCCGGCGATTCGTGCAATCCCCAGCACATCGCCTTTCTTCGCGGTTCCCGACTCGATCAGAGCCAGCGTCGATGGCAGCATCTCGATGCGGCCTGCCGCGACGGCGATGCGCTTGGTGGACGCCTTGTCCCCGACATCGACCATATGGGCCTGGCCTTGCGCGTCGAAGTGGGTGAGCGGGTTGGGTGCGGTCATGTTTACGCGGGGGACATCAAGTTCGCGCATCATACGGGCCATGGTCAACTGGAACGACAGGGTGCGTGCCGCCGGCATCCACCTGGGAATCAGCCTCGTCATCGCCCTTGCCGCCGCGGCGCTCGTGTTCGCCGTCTGGTATCCGTATCCCTACCGGGAAATCTCCGGCGGACGCGAGCTTTTCCTGATCCTGGTGGCGGTGGATGTCATCCTCGGTCCGCTCATTACCTTCGCCGTCTTCAATCGAGCCAAGCCCCGGGCCGAGCTTCGCCGCGACCTGGCCTTCGTTGGCGTGCTACAGGTGCTGGCCCTGGTTTACGGCCTGTGGACCGTCTCGGTCGCGCGCCCGGTGCACCTGGTATTCGAGATTGATCGCTTCCGCGTCGTGCATGGCGTGGATGTGCCGGAAGACTTGCTCGATGAGGTGCCTGCAGGTATTAAGCTCGCACCTCTGGGCGGCCCCACGCTGATTGCAGTACGGCCATTTCGCGACCAGACCGAAAGTGCCAATGCCACCGTGGCGGCGCTGCAAGGCGTGCAGATCGGCGCGCGGCCGGATTTCTGGATTCCCTATGAGCAGGCTCGTGGGGCCGTGCAGAGTGCGGCGCGGCCGGTGTCTCAACTGCGTGCGCGCTTTGCGGCCAAAACGGCTGTCATCGATGAGGCTGTCGCCCGAACCGGCCGCCCCATCGACACCCTGTTGTACCTCCCCGTAGTGAGCCGGAAACTTTTCTGGACGGCGCTGCTCGATCAGGGCAGCCTTGCGATCGTCGGCTTCGTGCCATTGGACCCCTATTGAAACTACTTGCCCGCATCATCCGTTCCCGTAGCGTGATCGCCTCGGTGGCGCTCGCGCTGCTGGCGACACCGACTCTGGCGCCTGCCCAGCTTCCAACCTTGGGCGACGGCAGTGACATGACGTCGAGCGCAGAACGCAAGCTCGGCGAAAAGATCGCGGCTGAGCTTTACCGCGATCCCGATTACATCGACGATCCGGTCATTGATGAGTACGTTCTGGAAATCTGGACGCGTCTGATGGCCGGCGCCAGGGCCCGGGGCGAGCTCTCGCCCGAACTCGACGAGCGCTTTGCATGGCAGGTTCTGGTGGGCAAGGACCGCACCATCAACGCGTTTGCCCTGCCCGGCGGCTGGCTCGGGCTGCATCTAGGGCTGGTCAGCGTGACCGTCACGCGCGACGAACTCGCTTCGGTGCTCGCGCATGAGCTCAGCCATGTGACCCAGCGGCACATCTCGCGCATGATGACGCAGCAATCCAAGCAGGCCCCCTTGCTGATGGCAGCCTTGATCCTGAGCGCGATTGCCGCCAGCAAGAACGCCGACATGGGCCAGGCCCTGATCGTCGGCAGCCAGGCGCTCGCGGCGCAGCAGGGCCTGAATTTTTCGCGTGACATGGAGCGTGAGGCGGACCGGATCGGCCTGGGGATTGCGACGCAGGCCGGGTTCGAACCGCAGGGTTTTGTGGGCATGTTCGAAAAGCTGCAGCAGGCTTCAAGGCTGAACGACAACGGCAGCTTTCCGTATCTGCGCACGCACCCCATGAACATCGAACGCATCGCGGACATGCGTTCTCGGCTGCCCGAAAGGGCGCGTTCGCCCGCACCCGAGCCGGACCTGATTCACGCCATCATGGTGGGACGCTCGCGCGTGATCTCCAACCCCGGCGTCGATGCGCTGCGCGCACTGGTTGCCGAATCGGAATCGGCAAGCTTCGCGGCCGCATCGCGCGCGCGCCAGGTGGGCGGGCTCTACGCCGCGGCGCTGGCACATTCGAAGCTGCGCGATCCGCAGGCGGCGAGCCGGGTCGCCGCGCGGCTGGCAACGGTCGCCGCTGGCGACAAGGCCGCGCTGCGTCACGTGCGGCTGCTCACGGCCGAAATCGCATTACAGGCCGGCGATGCGGCCGGTGCAGCCAGGCAGCTCGATGGCGCGGCAGCCGCCAGACCCGAGCTGATCCTGGCCTCGCAGGCGCAGGTCGTCAGTGGTCGCGCAGCCGAGGCAGCGCAAAAGCTCCAGACCTGGGTGGCGCTGCATCCGAAAGATGCGCAGGCCTGGCAAGTGCTTGCGACCGCGCACACCGCGCTCGGGCAGACCCTGCGTGCGATCCGCGCCGAGGCCGAATCGCGCGTCGCGCATCTCGATTACAAGGCGGCGATGGACCGGTTCCGGTCAGCCCAGGAGATCGCGCGCCGTGGTGGCGCGGACCACATCGAGGCTTCAATCATCGACAGCCGCGCGCGGCAGGTCGAATCACTTCTTCGAGAACAGGCGCTCGAGCGCTGACTCGACCACCACGCCGATCAGCGTGTAGATGAGCGAGCCGATGAGCGCGGCAACAAAGCCCTGTACCTGAAAGCCATCGAGTACGCCGGATGCAGCCCAGAACATGAGCGCATTGATCACGAACAGGAACAGCCCCAGCGTCACGACCGTCACGGGGAATGTCAGCAGCACCAGAATGGGCCGGACGAAAGTATTGAGCAAGCCGATGACAAGGGCGGCCAGCATGGCCGCGCCAAAACTCGTGATGACGACACCACTGTAGATGTAGGCGACGAGCAGCAGCGCCGAGGCGCTGAGCAGCCATTTGACGATGAGCTTGAGCATGCGGCCAGCATACACCGGCCTGAGTTGAGGCTCTGGCGCGAACCGCCCGGTGCGACTAGTCGGCGGCCAGCACGAGCATGGCGGCAAGCCCGGTGATCGCGCCCGGCACGTCCCATTTGCCCCGGGTTGTAGGCGTGGCTTGTTCCAGTGGCTCTCCCAGCCTCGGGCGACGGGCGTCGATGACGCGGCAGGGCCCGTGCTCGGCCATGAGTTTGCGACCCAGATCGCTTAGAGGCCCATCCACCATTTCGAGGGACACTTCATCGCCGCCCGAGCGCAGTTGCGGTGCGACGGCCGCGAAGAGCTTTTCGCACCACTTGGCCCGCCAGTTCAGACGCGAACTGTGAGACACCCACTTGCTGATGCGCCGCGTCATGCGCGGGGCGCAGGCAACCAGGACCCAAAGCGTAGTCGCACCAGGACTGCGGCCAGCGCGGGCTGCAAGCACAGGGGCCAGGTGCTGCTGCGCGTAGTCTGCGTCGTCCAGATAGACAATGACTTTTTCCATGGTGCGCTCCGGTGAGGTCAGTTGGCGGTCGGTCGCATGGCGCGGCCCGCCCAGGCACCAGCGGCCAGGACGCCCACGACAGCCGCAGCATAGGTCGCCCAGCGAAGCAGCTGCTCATCAAAGACATTGGCCAGCAGCGGCTCGCCCACGATCATCTTGGCGGCTGTGAAGGCGAGCACGGCCGCACCGGCCTGGATGATGATCGGGAAGCGCTCGACCAGCTTGAGCACCATCGTGCTGCCGAAAACGACGATAGGCACGCTGATCAGCAGCCCGATGACGACCAGGTCGAACGAGCCTTGCGCGGCGCCCGCCACGCCCAGCACGTTGTCCACGCCCATCAGCGCGTCGGCGATGACGATGGTTTTCATGGCGCCCCAGAAGGTGGTGGCCACTGCGCCGTGCTCCTTTTCACCACCCGTGTCGGCCAGCAGCCGGTAGGCAATCCAGATCAGGCCCAGGCCGCCGACCAGCATGAGGCCGGGGATCTTGAGCAGCCAGACCACGCACACGGTCATCAGGGTCCGGATGGCGATGGCGCCCACCGTGCCCCAGATCACGGCTTTTCTCTGCAAATCCTTGGGAAGCTGGCGTGCCGCAAGGGCAATGACGATCGCGTTGTCGCCCGCCAGGACGAGGTCGATCAGGATGATG
>JAZKFD010000200.1:310-3822 GCA_040386635.1 Pseudomonadota bacterium | reverse complement strand
CCGACGCCACGGCGGCCGACGAAAAGCTGCGCGCAGTGGAGCGAGCCATCCAGGGCAGGGGCTTCGTCACCATACCCGAGACCTTGAACGCAGTCGATGCCTGGCTGTCGTCGGTACCGGGCCACGCCTACGCCAACGTCCGTCAACCCATCGTCTCGACTCTGAACCTCGCGCACATGATGCCGGTGTCGGCCGTGTGGGCGGGGCCGGAGCGCAATGCGCATCTCGATGGTCCGCCATTGATCGTCACCCGCACCGATGGTTCGACGCCGTTCCGGCTGGTCACGCACGTTGGCGACGTGGGCCACACGCTGATCGTGGGACCGACCGGCATGGGCAAGTCGGTGCTGCTCGCGACGCTTGCGATGCAATTCCGTCGCTACCCGGGTTCGCGCATCTTCGCGTTCGACATGGGGCGTTCGATGCGGGCCACCATCCTCGGGCTTGGTGGCGAGCACTACGACCTGGGCACCGACGGTGCCATTGCGTTCCAGCCGCTGGCACGCATCGACCGGGACGGTTACCGCACCTGGGCGGCCGAGTGGATCGAGGGCCGCCTGGTTCAGGAAGGCGTCGCCGTAGGCCCGCCAGAGAAGGACGCTGTCTGGTCCGCGCTCAACAGCCTGGCCAGCGCGCCGGTCGAACAGCGGACCATGACGGGGCTGTCGGTGCTAATGCAATCGAACGCGCTTCGCCAAGCCCTCCAGCCTTATGTGCTCGGTGGCGCGCACGGCAAGCTGCTCGACGCCGATGCGGACCGGCTTGGCGCCTCATCCGTGCAGGGCTTCGAGATGGAAGAGCTGATGCACAGTAAGGCCGCCGTGCTGGCGGTGCTGGGCTACCTATTCGCTCGCTTCGACGAACGATTCGATGGCGCGCCGACCTTGCTGATCCTCGATGAGGCCTGGCTGTTTCTGGACGAGCCGGTGTTCGCCTCGCGCATCCGCCAGTGGCTCAAGGCGCTGCGCAAGAAGAACGTCTCGGTGATCTTCGCCACGCAATCGCTCGCGGACATCAAGGATTCGACCATTGCGCCGGCCATCGTGGAGAGCTGCGCAAGCCGCATTTTTTTGCCAAACCCGCAGGCGACCGAGCCGCAGATTCGCGTGATCTACGAAGGCTTCGGGCTCAACAGCCGGCAGATCGAGATCGTCGCGACCGCACAGCCTAAGCGGGACTACTACTATCAGTCTCGGCTGGGAAACCGCGTCTTCGACCTCGGGCTCGGGTCGGTAGCGCTGGCCTTCGCCGGCGCGTCCACACCGGAAGACCAACGAGCCATCGATGCCGTGTGCGGTGCCGGCAACTCCCCGGACTTCGCCGCAGCCTGGTTACGCCATCGCGGTCTCCACTGGGCCGCTGACCTCATCCCCACGTTTCCGTCTATGCCTTCATCACCACAGGAGAACTCGCCATGAAGAAGCACCTTTATGCCGCCGCTGCGGCGTCGCTCATCGCGCTCGCGCCCGTCGCCCACGCGCAATGGGTCGTGATCGATCCGAGCAATCTGACGCAAAACATCCTGACAGCCGCCCGCACGCTGGAGCAGATCAACAACCAGATCCGTCAGCTGCAAAACGAGGCGCAGATGCTGACAAACCAGGCGCGCAACCTCACAAGCCTGAACTTCAGCGCGCTGGGCGAGCTGCGCGCCGCCTTGGCGGCGACGAACCAGCTGATCCAGCAGGGCCAGGGCCTGGCCTTCAACGTTGCGCAGATGGAGACGGATTTCCGGCGGCTGTACCCCGAGTCGTACACGGCGGCCACTTCGGGGACCCAGATGGCGACCGATGCGCGCACACGCTGGACCCATTCGCTCGAAGCACTGCGCACCGCGACCAAGGTGCAGTCCCAAGCGGTGCAGAACTTCACGTCGGACGAACGGACCTTGACCGACCTGGTGAACCGCAGCCAGTCGGCCACAGGCGCATTGCAGGCGATGCAGGCGACGAACCAACTTCTTGCTTTGCAGTCGCGCCAGGCCATGCAAGCGCAGCAACTGCAGATCACGCAGGACCGAGCGGCGGCGCTGGAGCAGGCGCGGCAGGTGGCGGTGCAGGAGCGCGCGCGCGAAGTTCGTCGGCGCTTCCAGGGCGACGGCACCCCATACACGCCCTACACGGTCAACTTCTACGGCAACTGAGGGGAGCGACCATGAAACAGCTCCTAAGCATGAACCTGGCCGCTGTCGCAGCCATGTTGCTGGTCGCTTGCAGCAAACCTGCGCCCATCGAGTCCGTCGAGTCGCTGGTAGCCAATCCCGAGCGCCTGAAGGAATTGCGCGCGCAGTGCAAGGCCGACCACGCCAAGGTCGGTGACGACCAGTGCAATGCCGTGGCCGAGGCCACGCGTCGGCGCTTCTTCGGCAGCGGTGGGCCGAAACACACACCGCAGGCGCAGGCACGCGCGGCGTCAGCACCACCTGCCAAGGACTGAGCGATGAATGACCTGTCGGTCATCGACCGCTTCCTCGACGTCTTCTCGCGCTACATCGATTCCGGGTTCGGCCTGCTGGGCGGCGAGGTGGGGTTTCTGACTGCCACGCTGGTCGTAATCGACATGACCCTGGCAGGCCTCTTCTGGGCGATGAGCAATGCCAGCGGCGGTGGTGGCGACGATGTGATCGGCAAGCTGATCAAGAAGGTGCTGTATGTCGGCGCCTTCGCCTTCATCCTGAACAACTTCAACAGCCTGTCGGGCATCGTGTTCCGGTCCTTCGCCGGGCTCGGACTGGTGGCGTCAGGTTCATCGATGACACAGGGCGAGTTGCTGCAGCCGGGCCGGCTGGCGCGGGTGGGCGTGGAGGCCGGCGCGCCGATCATGCGTCAGATCAGTGACCTGACGGGTTTTCCGGAGGTGTTCGCCAATCTGGATGTCATCACCGTGCTGTTCCTGGCCTGGCTGGTGCTGATCGTGAGCTTCTTTGTGCTCGCGGTGCAGCTCTTCGTCACCCTGATCGAGTTCAAGCTGACCACGCTCGCGGGCTTCGTGCTGGTGCCGTTCGCGCTGTGGAACAAGACGGCGTTCCTGGCTGAACGGGTGCTGGGCAACGTGGTGTCTTCGGGCATCAAGGTGCTGGTGTTGGCCGTGATCGTTGGCATCGGTACGGGCCTGTTCGCTGAGTTCACGGTGCCGCCGGGCACCGAGCCGTCCATCGACCATGCGCTGGTCATCATGCTGGCCGCGCTGGCGATGCTGGGATTGGGAATTTTCGGGCCGGGTATTGCCACCGGGCTGGTGTCCGGTGCGCCGCAGCTTGGCGCAGGGGCGGCGGCGGGGACGGCGCTGGGAGCTGCCGGCTTGGCCGTCGCCGGCGGTGCTGCTGTGGCAGGTGCGGGTTCTGCGGTTGCCGCTGGAGCGCGCATGGCACCGGGTGCTGCGCGTGCTGCCATCGGCGGCGGCGCCTCCGCGGCACGGTCTGCCAGTTCGATGGCCAGCGGCGCGAAGTCAGCCTATCAGGCCGGCGCTGCCGCATCGGGCGATAGCGGCGTGCGCGCGACCAGCGCGGGACT
>JAZKFD010000200.1:0-300 GCA_040386635.1 Pseudomonadota bacterium | reverse complement strand
GCAAAGGCGGTCAAGGACGGCGTGGCGAGCTTCGTCGCCGACTCAGCGGCACCTGCTGCGGCCAAGGTGGCGGACGCAAGCGAAGCCAGCGCACCGGCGGCCGAGCCCGCATGGGCGAAGCAAATGCGCCGTAAGCAGCAGATAACGCATGCGGCCACAACGGCCGCGCACGCATTGCGCTCGGGCGATGCTGGCGGCAGCGGCGCCAGCCCGAGCCTGCGCGATGAATCAAATTCTTAGGAGTTCCGATGATCTTTAAACGACCTCAGGTGCGGTACTCGGCGATGCCCGAGCCCGTCA
>JAZKFD010000199.1:0-3992 GCA_040386635.1 Pseudomonadota bacterium | reverse complement strand
CGCGCTGAACAAGTCGCGTCCTACGCCTTCGATGACGACGGCCTTGCCGCCGAAAGAGACGCGTAAATCCTGAACGTCGAGTAACGGGCTTGGCGAGCGCCCCTTGGCTTCGAGCAGGTTCATTTGTCGACCTTTCGGGGATCGAGCGCATCACGCAAGGCGTCGCCCATGAATGTCAGCAGCAGCAGCGTCATCGCGAGCACTGCAAATGTGGCAATCGAAATCCACCACGCGTCAATATTCTGTTTGCCCTGCGCGAGCAACTCGCCCAGCGACGGCGTTCCGGGTGGGACGCCCAGGCCCAGGAAATCCAGCGAGGTGAGAGCCAGAATGGCCGCGCTCATGCGAAACGGCAGAAACGTCACCACCGGCGTCATGCTGTTGGGCAGGATGTGGCGCCACATGATGCGGCCGTTGCCAACGCCCAGTGCGCGCGCGGCTTTCACGTAATCCATCTGGCGGTTGCGCAGGAACTCCGCCCGCAGATAGTCAGACAGCCCCATCCAGCCGAACAGACTCAGCAAGATCACCAACAGCGCCACGCTGGGTGCAAACACCGCGCTGAAGATGATGAGCAGATAAAGCTCGGGCATCGAAGACCAGATCTCGATCAGGCGCTGCATGGTCAGGTCGGTCTTGCCGCCGAAGTAGCCCTGGATCGCACCACTGACGACACCGATCACCACGCCAATCGCCATCAGCGCAAGTCCGAACAACACGCTGAGGCGAAACCCGTAGATGAGCTGCGCGAGCAGGTCGCGTCCCCTTTCGTCGGTACCGAGCCAGTTGGTGCTTGACGGGGGGCTGGGAAACGGCAGCGGCGAGTGATACGCCATCGTGGAGGCGCCGTACGGAATCAGCGTGTAGAGCGCCCAGTTGCCCTGCTCTGACAGGCGTTTGCGCATGTATGGGTCGAGGTAATCGGCTTCCGTCGGGAAGTCGCCGCCGAACGCGGTTTCCGGATAGGTCTTGACCATCGGGAAATGAAGTGTGCCGTTGTAGCTGACCACCAGGGGCTTGTCGTTGGCAATCACCTCGGCAAAGAGACTGAGGATCACCAGGGTGGCGAAGATGACCAGGCTGGTAAATCCCAGCCGGTTACGCCGGAACCGACGCCACGCGCGCGCTGCCGGGCTCTGGGAAAGCGCGATCGCTGCGGGGCCTGCCTGCCCGGCAGAAACGGACTGCACCGGGGCCGGTACCGGGGACTCAATCGAACTTGACACGAGGATCGACCCAGACATAACTCAGATCACTGATCAGCTTGGTGACAAGCCCGATCAGCGTGAAGACATAGAGGGATCCGAGCACGACCGGATAGTCGCGCCGGATGATGCTTTCGTAGCTCAGAAGCCCGAGCCCATCGAGCGAGAACAGCGTTTCGATCAAGAGGGCGCCGGTAAAAAACGCTCCGATGAACGCAGCCGGGAAACCGGTCACGATGGGAATCAGCGCATTGCGAAAGATGTGCTTCCACAACACCCGACGCTCGGACAAGCCCTTGGCGCGTGCGGTCAGCACGTATTGCTTGCGGATCTCCTCCAGGAAGGAGTTCTTGGTGAGCATCGTCGTCACCGCGAAACTTCCCAACACCATGGCAGTGACCGGCAAGGTGATGTGCCAGAGGTAGTCAACTACGCGCGCTCCCCAGCTTAGTTCGGCCCAGTTCGAGGACGTCAGGCCGCGTAGCGGAAACCAGTTGAGCTGTCCGCCAAAAATCACCAGCAAGGCGATACCCAGCACGAAACCGGGAATGGCGTAGCCGATCAGCACGAGGATGGTGGTCACGAAGTCGAACCGGGTGCCGGCCCTCACCGCCTTCGCAACGCCCAGGGGCACCGCTATCAGGTAGCTGATGAAAAATGTCCACAAGCCCAGGCTGATCGAGACCGGCAACTTCTCAACAATCAGTTGCCCCACCGGCTTGTTCTGGAAGAAGCTGCGACCCAGGTCGAACTGCGCATACTGCTTGATCATCAGCCAGAAGCGTTCGGCGGGGGGCTTGTCGAAGCCATAAAGCTGCTTGATCTGCTCGACCCGCTTCGGATCGACGCCCTGCCCTCCGCGATAGGACGAGGTGTCGCCGCCCCCTCCCGTGCGCTTGGCCTCGGCAAGATACTGCTCCACAGGTCCGCCCGGGACGAACTGCGTGACGATGAAGGTGATGAGCAGCACGCCGAACAGCGTGGGCACCATCAGGAGGATGCGCTTGATTGCATACGCGAACATGGGCGGCCTATTTGGAAGTCTTGGGCGGGTTACGGGCCCACCAGGTCAGCATGAACCAGTCCATGTACGGCACGCCTTCGGGCGGATACGTCGGGATGGTCTTGGGCCGTTCGAGTTTCCAGTCGCTGTAGGCGATGCGCCGGCTGCGGCTCGTCCACGCCGGGATCAGGTAATGGCCGTGCGCAATGATCCGGTCGAGGGACCGGCAGGCAGCCAGAAAATCTTCCTGGTTTTCGGCGACCGTCAGCTTGGCCACCATCGCATCGATCGCTGGGTTCTTGATGCCTGCATAGTTTCCGGCGCCGGGCGTGTCGGCCGCCTTGCTTCCAAACAGGTCTGCATAGTCGGCGCCGGGGAAGTGCGTACCGGGAAACGAAATGCCCAGCAACTCGAAGTTGTTCGACTCCAGCCGTTGCTGCCAGAGCGCGAAATCGACTTCGCGCAGGCGGAAATCGATACCCAGCTTGTCCAGGGCGCGTTTCCAGGCGGCAGTGGTGGTTGCACCCTTGGCCTCGGTGCTGTCCAGAAATTCGATGGTGAATGCCTCGCCCTTTGCGTTTCGCAAGGCGCCATCGCGATAGGTCCAACCGGCCTCGGACAGAAGCTGACGGGCCTTGAGCAGGTTGCCCCGCAGCGAATCTTTACCGTCGGTGCGCGGCGGCACGGCCATCGTGCCGAAAACATCGGGCGGCAGATCCGCCCTGAATGGCTCCATCAATGCGACTTCGGCCGGCGATGGCATGCCGTTCGCTTCACAATCGGTGTTGCCAAAGACGCCCTTGACCCGCACATAGCTGCCGCGAAACAGGTGGACGTTCATCCACTCGTAATCCATCGCCAGCTCGATGGCCATGCGAACGCGGCGATCGGCGAACTTGGGCAGGCGCGTGTTCAGCACGAAGCTATAGAAGCCGTCCGGCAACTTGTGCTGGAAATTCATTTTCACCAGCTCGCCGCTCTCGATGCGCTTGCCGGTCAGCCGGCGGTTCCAGTCGCCCGCCGAGAAAAACTGCATCAGGTCGAACTCACCTGCCTTCAGGGCTTCGAGCTGCGCGGTGTTGTCGCGGTAGATCTTGACGGTGATGCGATCGAAGTTGGCCGTTCCTTTGCGTGCCGGCAGGTTGCGTCCCCAGTAGTTCGGATCGCGAACGAAGGTCACGTCGTTTCCAAAGCGCACAGGGCCGATCTTGTAGGGCCCGGTGCCAATCGGCGTGTCCATCACGATCTGGTCGAACTGCTTGGTCTTGCCGTTTTCCATGCCCCATTTGGGCGAGAACACCGGCAGCCCGCCAACCACCAGCGGCATCTGCCGGTCTTTCTTCTTGAACCGGTAGCGGATGGTGCGGGCATCGACCACATCGGCGCCCGCGACATCCGCAAGCGTATTGCCGTAGGACGGGTGTGCAAACTTGGACGAAAGCGTGTCGTAGCTGTACTTCACATCGGCGGCCGTCACCGGATCGCCGTTGTGAAAACGCGCCTCGTGCCGGATGCGGAAGGTCGCGGACATGAGGTCGGCCGCGACTTCGACATCCTCTGCCAGCAGGCCGTAGCCCACGCCGTTCTCGTCCATGGGTGCCGTAAGCAGGCCCTCGAACAGGAGGTCGGCCGTGAACGAAGGCGCGTTTCCCTTCAGCGTGAACGGGTTGTACTTGTCAAAGGTCGAGATGCGCGAGCCCGACACCATGCGCAACTCGCCGCCTTTGGGTGCGTCGGGATTGACGTAATCGAAATGGGTGAAGCCGGGTTGGTACTTGAACTTG
>JAZKFD010000198.1:0-10578 GCA_040386635.1 Pseudomonadota bacterium | reverse complement strand
TTCTCGTATCCGTAGTTGGGTGTAGCCACTGAGCCTTCCGTTTCTCGCTTTGATTGCCCCAATGTACGCGATAAACGACCCTGCGGGAAAGGCAGCGGTCAGGTCAATGCGCCCATTGCGTTTTCAAGGTCGGCGCGAAGGTCTTCCACAGCTTCCAGTCCGACGGAAAAGCGCACCAGCGTGCCCTTTTCTTTCCAGCTGCCCAGGCGCGCGCTACGCATCGAGGGGATGTCGTACGGCACGACCAGGCTCACGGGACCGCCCCAGGAATAGCCGAGCTTGAACAGCGTGAGCGCATCGCAGAAAGCATCGACCTGCGCAGCGCTGTAGCGTTCATCGAACACCACGGAAAACAGCCCGGCAGCTAGATCTCGGGCACCGCAGAGCGCCCGCCAGTGACGGTGCCCGGGCGAGCCATCCAGTGCCGGGTGAAGCACCGCCCGTATTTCCGGCCTGGACTGCAACCATAGCGCGAGCTCCCGCGCGGCCAGGTCGTGCGCCCGGTAACGCAACGGCATGCTCGGCAACGAACGAAGCACCGCCTCGGCGTCGTTGCCCGCAACACCCAGGCCGATGCGCATGTGCGTCATCTTGATCCGCACGGCGAGCTCGTCGTTGCGGGTCACAACCGAACCCATCAGCACGTCGCCTCCGCCGCTGGGGTACTTGGTGAGCGCGTGGATCGAAATGTCCACCCCTGCCCCGCCGCCCAGCTCGAAAGGATTGAACGCCAGTCCTGCGCCCCAGGTGTTGTCCAGCGCTGTGAGGACGCCGGCCGCCCGGCACAGACGCGCCAGCTCGGGAAGATCGGGAAATTCCATCGTCACCGAGCCGGGCGCTTCCAGCCACACGAGCTTGGTCCTTGCGCTGATGCGTGCCTGCAAGTCCGCCGGATTCATCGCGTCGTAGAGCTGATGGGTGATGCCCCAGGCCCGCAGCTCGCCATCGGCCAGGGCCTTGTTGGGTCCGTAGGCGTTGTCCGGAATCAGCACCTCGTCACCCGCTTTCAACAGGGCCATGGAGACGTTGGCAATTGCGGCGAGGCCACTGGGAACAAGTAAACAATGCTTGCCGCCTTCAAGCGAGGCGATGCGCTCTTCGAGCGTGAAGGTGGTGGGCGTTCCGTGCAGGCCGTAGGTGTAGCCCTTCTTGGTGCGCCAGTCCCGCGCTCGCATCGCCGCAATATTCGGAAAGATGACGGTCGAGGCCTTGAACACGCCGGGCTGTGGTGCGTTGAAGCCGGCCGGTGGAAGGTATGCGTGGTGAATGAGTTCGGTGATGGGCTGCTTGCTCATAGGCACCATGGTAGCGCCAGGCGCGCCTGCGCTTCGCGTGTGATGCAGAATCGAAATCCGCCACGCAAGGAGCAGCCATGGCCGACCTACCAGGCGAGCAGACCGCAACCTCCGATTCACCGCCAAATGGTGCCGAGGCAGCCGAACCCGTCCGGGCCGACGAATCCGCTCAGGCCGGCGAATCGAATGAGGCCGGCGCCGGCGGCTTTTCGTTTCCGTACAGCGTGCCTCTTGTGCTCTATCCCATCCTGGCCATCGGCATCGCGGTGGGTGCGGGAAAGTGGTGGGGCTGGGTCTTCATCATTGCAGCAGCGGCGGCGGCGATCTTCTTCACCCGCGAAGCTCTCAGGAGCTCGCAATTCGAGGCCATACATGCCAGGGACCCGGCGCTCAGTGAGCTGAAATGGCGGATCACCTGGCTGGTGTTCTTCGCACTGCCTGCAGCGGCGCTGACGGGCTACGCGCTGCTCAAACGGCTTTGGTAGGCGCAGGAAAGGTCAGCCGGTAACAGCGGGCGAAGCCCGTTGGGGCCGGCTCCTGCGAGAACTGTGCGCCGTGTACCTGTGCCACCTTGCGCACCACGCGATGCCCGAGGCCCGTTCCGCTGGTGCGCGAGGGGCCTGCGGCATTGCTGTCGGCGTCCGCGACGCTGGACAGGGCGTCGTCGCAGACCTGCACCCAGTTCCCGGCTGAATCGACCTGCACATCGATCCGCGTACCGGCGGGGGTGTGAACGATCGCGTTTTCAACCAGATTTCGCAGCGCCATCTCGAGCAACACCGGGTGCCCCAAAACATGGAGGGGACCGGCGCCCGAGACGCCGATATCGTGATCCTGCTCGTGGGCCAGCGGCGCGATCGAGGCCACCACGCCTCGCACCAGCAAATCCAGATCGACTTGCTGCGTCGTCTGGGCGATTTCGCTGCGGCTCGCCCGTGCAAGAGCCAGCAGGTGCGACAAAACCGTGCCGGCCCGCAGTGCCTCGGCCTCGATACGCGCCAGACCCTCATCGACCACCGGTGCACTGGCGCCGCGCAGCGCCCTCGCCTGCAGCGATAGCGATGCCAGCGGAGTGCGCAACTCGTGCGCAAATTCGTCGGCCAGCGCCTGCTCGTTTTTCAGGGCGGCGTTGTACCGGGCGACTAATGCATTGATCGCCCCCACCGCAGCGTCGAACTCCTGATGCCTACCGGCCACCTGCAGCGGTTCGGCCCGATGGATGTCAAGCGCCAGGATTTCCCGCGACAGCGCATAAAGCGGCGCCAACCCGCGATAGATCGCCAGACCCAGAACCAGCGCGATCACCGGCAGCAACCACAGGCCTGGCTCCATCATCTGCTGCGCGATGTCCGACGCCAGCTCATCGCGCTCGCGCTCGGACACCAACACCGTCACCATGCGCGTGCGCCCACTGTTCCAGCGCGAGAAAGTCCGCCAGGGCTGGAGCGGCTCTCCCAGCATCAGCGTTGCGAATCCCTCTGTCGGTGCTACCCGCGGGGGCGCAGCGCCACCGCGCTGCATTACCACCTGGCCCGCGTCATCCCACACGACCACGCTCATGGATTGCTGGTAATCGTGAGCCTTCAGGTTCATTGCCGATCCGCCGGGAACGGACGCAGGTGCTGAAGAGGTGAGCGGACCCGCGCTGTAATCGACAAGCACCGCCGCCAGGCTCGCCAGATGGCCATCGGTGATCTCGTCGGCTTCATGCTGGCCGGTCTGATAGCCGATGGCGATGAAGCTCGCCCAGACAACGAACAATGCGCCCAGCGTCCAGACAAGCAGATGCTGGGTGAGGGTGCGCCGCTTCACGGGTTCGCCTGCTGCGGGACGAAGTATCCGACGCCGCGCACGGTGCGTATGAGGTTTTCTCCGAGCTTGCGTCGCAGCCGGTGGATGTGTACTTCGATGGCGTTGCTGTCGAGCGCGGCTTCCCAGTTGTACATCCGCGCCTCGATCTGTGATCGCGAAAGCACGCGCGGGCTCGCTTCCACCAGCACCACCAGCACGGTCTGATGATGGTGGCGAGTCTGCTCGCGCAGATGACGTTGCACGGGAAGAGCGGCCACTGCGCCAGGTTGAACGGGACTGATGGGGTTGCGCGTGATGTTGTAGCTGGCGGTCAGATCCAGTGTTGGCAGGTGGCCGGCCTTGGCTTTTTCTGTCTCGAGCTGCGCGATTTCAACGACCGTCAAATTCACGCGCAGACAATTCCACCAGTTCGCCATCGCTGCGAACGGTGTGTGCCGCAGGATCGATTTCGATGCCCCGTGGGTCAGCACCGGCGACGCGCGCCCGGCTGCACGCCGTCTCAAGGCACGAAGGCGCGCCGCGACCTCATCGAAGTCGAACGGCTTGGTGACGTAATCGTCTGCGCCCAGGTCAAGCCCCTCAATCCTGGCGCCGACGGTGTCGCGCGCCGTCATGATCAGCACCGGTGTCGATGGGTCGGGAAGCGGTTCGCTGCGAGCCCGCAGGTTGCGCAGCAACGTGGTTCCGTCCCCGTCGGGCAGCCCCAGGTCCAGCAAGACCGCGTCGAAAGGCTCCGCACGCAGAGCCGCCCATGCGGTGCACAGGTCGCCGCTGACGTCCACGGCCCAGCCGTGCCGACGCAGGTTGGCTGCCAGGCCGCGCGCAATTCCTTCGTCGTCTTCCACCACCAATACCCGCATGGCCCCATTGTGCAGGCGCCAGTCTTAAGAATGCCTTAAGCCCGCCGCTTCACGCTGCTCACCCATGCATGAAAAAAACATGGGAACGCTCCTCAAATGGAGCCTGGTGGCGTTCGTTGCGATCGCGGCCTGGGACCTGTCAGGGCTGGATCTGGCAATGGCCCGGTGGGGCGGCAGCGTCCACGGTTTTCCACTGCGCGAGCATTGGCTGTTCTCCTCGGTGCTGCATGGCGGCGCGCGGCGCCTGTCATGGGTCATTGCGCTGGCGATCTGCATCGGTGTCTGGTGGCCCGCAGGCGTGCTGCGCCGCCTATCGACCAGCCAGCGCGCGCAACTGGCTCTCACCACGCTGGTTGCAGCTGGCGCAGTGAGCCTGGTCAAGTCCTTCAGCATGACGAGTTGCCCATCGGACCTCGAGATATTCGGTGGTTTCGCGCGCTATGTGTCCCATTGGGCCGCGATTGCGGATGGTGGCTCCGGTCATTGCTTTCCGGCGGGTCATGCCTCTGCCGGCTTTGCCCTGATGGGCGGGTACTTCGCGTTTGCCGGCCAGGCGCCCGCCCTCGCCGATCGCTGGCTGATGGCATCACTCGCGGCTGGCATGGTGCTCGGTCTCGCCCAGCAGGCGCGCGGGGCACACTTCATGAGCCACACGTTGTGGTCGGGATTCGTCTGCTGGTGTGTGGCCCTGGGCATTCACGCGCTCATGGAGCTATGGCGCGCGCGGGCCAGCGGGCTGGTGCAGGCCGGAGGTGCCCGATGAAAACATCACGCCAGGTGCGTCCCGTCTGGGTGGTGGCGGGTGCGAGCGGCTGGATGGCCACGGTCGCCAACATCCCGTTGTGGCGCGCGATGGACTCCCTGGGCTTGCTGGCGGCGCCGTCCGGCTGGGGCCTGGCGGCGGCCCTTGCGCTGATGATGACAGGCGGTCTCGCGGCGTTCATGAGCCTTGCGGCATGGCGGCTTACGTTCAAGCCCGTCGTGATCGCGCTGTTGGTCATCGCTGCGGCAGGCGGCTACTTCATGTACGCCTACAACATCGTCATCGACCAGGCCATGCTCGTGAACGTGCTGGAGACCGATGTCCATGAGGCAGCGGATCTGTGGAGCCCCTGGATGCCGGTCTCGATTGCGCTGGTGGCGGGGGTTCCGGCATGGATCGTCTGGGTGATGCCGGTCAGCCATGCGCCCTGGACCAGGCAGCTGGCGCGCAACCTGGGCGCTGCCCTCGCGGCGCTCGGGCTGGCCGTCATTGCGACCTTGCTGGCATTCCAGCCGCTGGCTTCGTCCATGCGCAACCACAAGCAGCTGCGCTACATGATGAACCCGATGAATTCGCTATATGCCGCAGGACTGTTGGCGACGGTGCCGCTGCGGCGCGGGCCGATGAAGCTCGAACCGCTGGGCACGGACGCAGTGCTGGCACCAACGGCCACCGGCAAGCCGCCCCTGATGGTGCTGGTGCTGGGTGAGACCGGAAGAAGTGGCAATTTCTCCATCAACGGTTATGCACGAAACACAACGCCGGAACTTCAGGCGCTGAACGTCGCCAGTTCCACCAATGCATGGTCATGCGGCACGAGCACTGCCGCATCGGTGCCTTGCATGTTCTCGCACCTCGGCCAGAAGCGCTTCGAATCGCGCGAACAGGATCACGAGAACCTGCTCGATGTGCTGCGACATGCCGGACTCGCCGTCCTGTGGATCGATAACCAGGCCGGCTGCAAGGGCGTGTGCGACCGTGTGGCCCGTGCAAGCACAAGCGCCCCGGACAGCCCGACGTCATGCGACAAGGGGGAGTGCTTTGACGGTGTGATGCTGGAGGGATTAGATGCGAGGATCGCAGCTTTGCCGGCGGAGAGCCGGTCGCGGGGCGTTGTCCTCGTGCTGCACCAGATGGGTAGCCACGGCCCCGCATACGCACGCCGATCGCCTGCGGGGTACAAGCGGTTCCAGCCGGAGTGCGAAAGCGGCAACCTGCAGGAGTGCAGCCGCGACGCCCTTGTCAATGCCTACGACAATTCCATTGCCTACACCGATCACCTGCTGGCCGCGACCATCCATTGGCTCAGGACAGAACAAGCGCACTGGGACACCGCCATGATCTATGTGGCGGACCACGGCGAATCGCTGGGGGAAAACAATCTCTATCTGCACGGGCTGCCCTATGCGCTGGCGCCGGACGTGCAAAAACGTGTCCCATGGATCACATGGCTGTCAGCAGGGTTCGAAGACCGCAGCGGTGTGGCCCTGGACTGCGTGAAAGCGAGCCGAAGCCGGCACATCACGCACGACAACTACTTTCACTCGGTCCTGGGCCTGCTCGATATCGCCACCTCGGCATACGACCGTTCGCTTGACGCGTACGCCGCGTGCCGGGGGCAAAAGAGCCCGACGATGAAACCGTCGGCTCAGGTGTGACGGGGTTTTCTGCGCTGGATTTGCTGAAGTGCAGCGCCGGTGCCGATCCCGATCTCAGTTGCGCGGCAGTCCCATCGGCGCGGTAGGCGCAAAGCTCGGGTAGCCCTCATCCGGACTGGACCTGATCGATTCGAGGGTCACCATGTCGTCGAGCCTTGCAGGCACGGTTGCCGCCCACTGGTGGGCCGCATCTTTCGGCCTCGACTGGAAAACCGAAATCAGTTTGCCATTGAACATATTGCCCTCGCCCCGCTCAGTTTTGTGAAGAACAAATTGTGTGCACGCGGCGGATGATCGCGTTAGGGCAATTGCCTAAGCGCGGTGAGGGATAGGCGCCTGGACCGGGCTACCCGGGGTTCACCGCGAGGCGCGAGCGCTTGCGGCGGCTGTCAGCCTGCTGGACAGGTTGTCCTTTGGCTGGAGCTCGAGGTCGGCAGCACGCAGATAGACGGTCTCGCCATCGAGTTGCCCCTTGCAGCCGTCCAGGCGCACGAGCAGAAACCAGCCGCCCGGCGTGAGTTCGAGAACCGTGCCTTTGGTGCCGAGCGCTATGCCATCTTCCGGGAATGCACGTTTCGTGCGGACGCGTTCAAGACTGTGAAAGAGAGGTATCACTTGAGTTCTTTTTATCGGCAGCGCCCCCATGACCCTGCTCACCCTGAGGACGGGAACGATACCAGCAAAGACCTCAGTCTGTGAGATAAATGTATCTACTCGATACGCTTGTGTTCACTTTTTCGCTGATTTCAGGTATCAGCCTTCAGCCAGGAAATTGCTTCGTCCCGGGACGTGAAAACGGCGAGGGCTGCGCCTTTCCTCCGGGCAACGTTCTCGCTGGTTCCGGTTCGGCGCGAGGCTTGCACAACCGAGGCCGCCCGGGTCAGCGCATCAAAGACCGAAACCGCCTTCTCGCCAATCGCAAAATGGTCGGTGAACTTGAAGTCTTCGATGATCTGGGTCTGGTCCACGAGCACGCGCACCAGCTTGCGCGATCGCGCCTCGTGGGCAATGCGATCAATCATGTCGAACATGTCGGCCAGAACTGCGCGGCCACTAACGCGCACCAGGAGCAGCCCTACGTCTTGCTGGAATTCGAGCTTCAGGGACATGGGGCGCGATGCTATCAGCCGCGAATGGAAGAGCAGGCCGTGTGGGCGCTACCGCACCCCTCAGACCTTCCACTTTTCCAGCAGTTTTTCAGGGCCCATCGAGTCGTAACCCTCGAACGGCTGGTGGATCCAGGGATTGGTGGGAAGGAACTCGACCGAGTAATCGGGCGTGAACTTCGACAGGCCCTTGGTCCAGATCACGGCGCTACGCAACTCGGTGATCGGCCCGTAGCTGGTTCGCAGCATCTCCAGCACCGCGTGCAGCGTGTGTCCCGAGTCCGCCAGGTCATCGACCAGCAACACCTTGCCCGCGATTTCGCCCTTGGGTGTGGTGATGTAGCGTGCGATGTCCAGATGGCCCTGCACCGTTCCGGCCTCTGCGCGATACGAACTCGTGGACATGATGGCCAGCGGTTTGTCGAAGATGCGCGAAAGAATGTCGCCGGGTCTGAGACCTCCGCGCGCCAGGCACAGGATGGTGTCAAAGTGCCAGCCTGACTGGTGCACCTTGATAGCCAGCTTCTCGATCAGGCTGTGGTACTCGTCATAGCTGACGTACAGGTGTTTGCCGTCTTCGGTCAACATGAACAGCTTCCTTTAGGGCAGATACGGGTGCCGCATCATGATCGTGTGATCGCGGTCGGGACTGGTGGAGATCATATCGATGGGCACGCCGGTGACCTGCTGGATGCGCTGGAGATACAGCCGCGCGTTGACCGGCAGCTTGTCATAGTCAGTCACACCCACGGTGCTCTCCGTCCAGCCTTCCATCATTTCGTACACCGGCTCGCAGCGCGCGATTTCATCTGCGCCAAGGGGCAGGATATCGGTGTGCTCGCCATCGAGCGTGTAGCCCGTGCAGAGCATCAGCTCCTTGATGCCGTCGAGCACGTCCAGCTTGGTGATGCACAGACCCGACAGACCGTTGACCTGCGCGCTGCGCTTGAGCAGCGCCGCATCGAACCAGCCGCAGCGTCGCGAACGGCCGGTTGTGACACCCTTCTCGGCGCCCACCGTGGACAGGTGATACCCGACGGTGCCCGGCGTTTCCCAATCGAGTTCGGTAGGAAACGGACCGCCCCCCACACGGGTGCAATACGCCTTCGTGATGCCCAGGATGTAGTGCAGCATGCCGGGCCCGACACCAGCGCCTGCCGACGCATTGCCGGCCACGCAGTTGCTCGACGTGACATAGGGATAGGTACCGTGATCGACATCGAGCAACGTGCCTTGCGCGCCCTCGAACAGCAGGTTGTCTCCGTGCAGGTGCGCTTCGTTCAGCTCGCGCGACACGTCCGCCATCATGGGTTTGAGCAACTCGGCATGCTTCATCGCCTCATCGAACACCTGCTGAAAGTCAACCGCGGGTGCGTTGAGATAGTTGGTGAGCATGAAGTTGTGCAGGTCGAGCACGACCTTGAGCTTTTCAGCGAAGCGCCCGGGGTGCTTCAGGTCCTGCACTCGCAGTGCGCGCCGGGCGACCTTGTCTTCGTAGGCCGGGCCGATACCGCGGCCGGTGGTTCCGATCTTTTCGGTGCCACCCTGCTCCCGCAGCGTTTCGCGTGCAATGTCCAGGGCGGAGTGAAACGGCAGGATCAGCGGGCAGGCCTCGCTGATACGCAGGCGCCCACGCACCTCGACGCCGGCTTTCTCCAGGCCTTCGATCTCCTCGAACAGCTTGGCGGCCGAGAGCACGACACCGTTGCCGATGTAGCACTTCACGCCGGGACGCATGATGCCGCTGGGGATCAGGTGAAGCGCGGTCTTGACGCCATTGATGACCAGCGTGTGCCCGGCATTGTGGCCGCCCTGGAACCGAACGACCCCCTGGGCCATTTCGGTCAGCCAGTCAACCAGCTTGCCCTTGCCCTCGTCACCCCACTGGGTGCCGACCACGACCACATTGCGGCCCTTCGTCTTCATCATTGCACTTCTTCCTGGAGAAAAATTAATTCAGGGGGCGCACGACCCAACGCGCACCTTCGATGAGAGCCAGCTCACGGTCGCAATGGAATTCATCGACCTGGTTGTCATGGCCGGGCAGGACGCAGACCACGGTCTCGCCTGTCTGGCGTAACGCTGCGATCGCCGTGCGCAGCCCGGCTGCGTCGGCATTTCCATCGAGCCAGGGCGCGCGGATCATGGCCTTGAGCGGCCGCTTGGGCACCACCGCAACGACTTCCTTGACGTCCAGGCTGAAGCCAACTGCCGGCCTGTTGCGCCCGAAGACCGCGCCGACTTCGTCGTAACGGCCACCCCGTACCAGCGCATCGCTGGCGCCGGGCGTGTAGATCGCAAAACGTGCGCCGCTGTAATAAGCGTAGCCGCGCAGATCGGCCAGGTCGAACGAAACGCTCGCGCCCTGGAGGTGGCTGGCGAGCCACTTCAGGTTGCCCAGCGCCTCCTGGATCAACGTGGACGACGGCAAAGCGTTCTCGGCTTCGAGCAAAACCTTCTTGTCACCGTAGAGCGAAACGAGGGCACGCAGACCCTCGCGTGCCGCAACCGGGAACGTGCGGGTGGCATCGGCCAGCTCGCTGGTGTCCTTGGCCGCGAGCGCGCCATGAATCCGGCCAAGGGCCTGCGCATCGACCGCAACACCGGCCATCAATGCGCTGATGATGCGGGCATCGGCCATGTCAACCGTAAGGGGACCGACACGGGTGGCCTTCAGGCAGTCCATGGCGAGCAGCAAGGCCTCCAGGTCCGCTTCCAGGCCGGCATGTCCGAAGATTTCTGCGCCGAATTGAAGCGGCTCGCGCGTGGCATGGGGACGACCGGGTCGCGTGTGGAGCACCGGGCCGCAATAGCACAGGCGCACAACCCCCTGGCGATTGAGCAAGTGAGCATCGATTCGCGCTGCCTGGGGCGTCGTGTCGGCCCGCAGGCCCATCATGCGGCCAGACAGCTGGTCCACGAGCTTGAAGGTCTGGAGATCGAGTGCTTCACCGGTGCCCGTGAGAAGCGACTCAAGATGCTCGAGCAAAGGTGGCATCACCAGCTCGTAGCCGTAGCCCCGTGCGGTATCCAGCAATTCGCGTCGGAGTTCTTCGATGTGCCGGGCCTCGGAAGGCAGTACAT
>JAZKFD010000197.1:0-12835 GCA_040386635.1 Pseudomonadota bacterium | reverse complement strand
CGGGAGCTCAGCCATGATTCCAGAAGTAACGCAGTCTGCGGCCAAAACCGTCGAGAAAGCGAGTAACGGGGCGCAGGTCAAATCCGCGGTGCGGGTACTCGATCTTCTGGAATACGCCCAGCGAATCCAACGTCCATTCAAGGCCGTGGAGCTGAGAAGTGCCCTGAATTGGCCCGCATCGAGTACCCAGATGATCCTTGAGACCGTTGTGGAGAGCGGATACCTGATCTTCAACAGCGAGACGAAGCAATACTTCCCGTCACCGCGCGTCGTGACCTTGGGCGAATGGCTCGGCAACCCGGGTGGTGATCTTTCGGGCGCGACGGACGTGCTCAACGAAATTGCCGAAGAGACCGGCGAAACAGTGACCTTCTCCATCGAGAACAACTACAGCGCGCAGTGCGTGAAGGTCGTACCTGGCCGCAAGCCCACGCCTGTGGACATTCTGGAGGGTCTCCGGGCGCCGCTGACCTGTTCTGCCGCTGGCCTTGCCACGCTGATGGCGAAGAGTGATGGCCAGGCTTTGTCGATCGTGAAGAAGAGCCGCGAGCTGTCACCCTTCGCGAGGGACTCGTATTCGCGAACGATCGAAACGGTGCACCAGTTTCGCCGCGAGGGAAGGGCACTCGTGTACGGTCGGCTTTGGCCGGAAAGCTGCTGGATTTCCGTTCCGGTGAAGAAGACCTACAACAAAGTCCCCATCACGATCTCCGCGGGTGGTGACATCGCCACCATGCGGCGGCGCGAAGACACCGTGACCCATGCCATGCTGTCGGCCATATCCCGGTGGTGCGCCTGAGCCGCCTCGCGCGGTGCACTGGAGTGCATTGGCGACAGGGTATCTCTCTCGGAGCGTTCTCCATTCGTTTTCGCTCGCAGTAGGCGGCCGCGATCCGCACGCTGCGCGCGGACATGGCAGGGCTGGCGCGGCGCGAAATGGATGCGATCAGGGGCGCGCGTGTGCGAAATTCAGGTAGGCGAATTTCCGGCCGAACTCCTTGACCCTGTATCTCGCCGAATGCCACCATGATGGCATTCAACACTGCGCGCACAGTCCACGGCGCAAGGAGACATGATGCGAAACAACACAACGAAAACTGGCGCCCTTTGCGCGGCATGGAGAATCGGCAGAAAAGCCATGGCAGTCCTTTGTATGGGCGTGGCCGGCGCGACGGCCTTCGCTCAGACTTATCCGAGCAGACCGATCACCATCATCGCTCCCTATCCGCCAGGGGGCGCCATCGAGGCCGCCACGCGCAGCTGGATGGCCTGCGCGCAGGAGATCACCGGGCAACCTATGGTGTTGCTTAGCCGACCGGGTGCGAACGGCGTTGTTGCTGCCAATGCGTTCAAGCAGGCACCTGCCGACGGCTACACGCTCATGGTGTACGGCATGTCCCAGGCGACGATCACGCCTTTCATCTTCAAGAAGCAGCCCTACGATCCGGAGAAAGAGTTCCATGGAGCCGCCATGTTCGGCACCGCGGCCTTGATGCTGGTGACGAGTGCCCAGTCCGGGATCAAGAGCCTGAAGGACTTTCAGGCCTATGCGAACGCTCGGCCGAACGGCATCGACATCGGCAATCCGGGTATCGCTTCGGCATCGCATCTTCTGAGTGCCGCATTGGCGGCCAAGCTCGATGTCAAGAGCACGCTGGTGCCCTTCGCCGGGGAAGCCGCGGGTGCTGTGTCGCTGCTTGCCGGGGACATTCCCGCACTGGTCATCCTCGCAGGATCGGCGGCGCCCTACATCGAGAGCGGAAAGATGGTGCCCATCGTCAGCTTCTCCCCGCAACGGCAAGCGAAGTTTCCCAACGTGCCGACCGTGGTGGAAGAGCTCAAGGACGCTTCACTCGCACGCGCTGGATGGCTGGGTGTTACGGCGAGGGCAGGAACGCCGCAGGTGGCGATCGATGCCGTCGAAGGGTGGACCAAGGCATGCATGGCAAACGCACCGTTCAGGCAGGCGCTGGAGACCGCGCTCTTCACGCCCAGCTTTTCCACGCAGGAGGGGTATGCAGCCGTAGTCCGCAGAGACATCGATTTTTGGAAGCCCTGGATCACGCGCTTGAACATCAGCAACGATTGAGTCATGCCCGATCTTGCAGGAAAAACAGCCCTCGTGACGGGCGCAGGCAATGGGATAGGGGAGGCGATCGCGGTTGCGTTCGCCGATGAAGGCGCGGATGTCGCGGTGGCCGATATCCAGCTGGATGCCGCAACCCGCACCGCCGAGAAGGTGCGTGCACGTGGCAGGCGGGCTGTTGCGCTAGCGGCCGACTGCGGGGATGTGCCGAGCATCCTGCAGATGGTTGCGCGCACTGTGGCTGGGCTCGGGCGTCTTGACATCGTCGTGAACAACGCGGGGATCAGCCGATCCGCCGACATCATGGACCTCACAGAACACGATTGGGACCGCATGTTGCGCGTCAACACCAAGGGCGTGTTCTTCTGCCTGCAGGCTGCGGCGCGGCAGATGATTCGCCAGGGAGATGGCGGCCGGATCATCAACATCGCATCGATCTCCGGGCGCGGATGGCCGCTGGCCTCGAACGCGATCTATGCGGCCAGCAAGGGCGCTGTCGTGGCGCTGACCGCGACAGCGGCGCAACAGCTGGGGCGGCACGATATCAATGTGAACTCCATCTGTCCTGGCGTGACGCTCACAGACCTCGTGACGAAGGTCTACGAAGGCCGCGTCGCGGAGAGCGGCAAGACGGTCGACGAACAGGTGGCGGTGGCGGAGCAGTCCATTCCGTTGGGGCGGGTCAACACCCCCCAGGACATCTCCGCGATGGCAGTGTTTCTCGCATCCGCCGGTGGCCGAAACATCACGGGCCAGTGCTACAACGTGGATGGCGGCCTGGTGTCCAACTGAACCAGCTTGCCATCATCGTCGGGCTTGTGCATTCGCCCACACAGCCCTGCTTCCGCTGTCAGTGGGCCGGGATCAGATCGTGGGGTGTGAACTGGATCTCGTGCGTCCAGCACGAACGGTCCTGGGTGTGCAGGTAGTAATAGGCCTCGGCAATTCGCGTGGGGTCGACCAGCACGGTTGGCTTGGCCGCGCCGGGTAGCGGTTGGGTGCCTTGGCAGCTGACCAGGGCGCGGGTCCCGGGTGAGTCGATGTAACCCTCGATGATGGCTGTCGCGATATGCACCCCGAAGCGGGAGTATTCCTCGGTAAGCACCTGCGCCAGCGCGCGCGACATCACGCGCGGATAGTAGAGCGACTCGCCGGTGTGGCGCTTCCTGCCTCGCAGTGACATGGCGTTGTTGGTGAAAATCACGGTTCCGGATCCGGCTCGCCGCATCGCCGGAAGCACTTCTTTGGCCACCAGGAACGGTCCACGGGCTGCCAGATGGTGGACCTCGTCGAAAATCTCAAGAGGCATGTGCTCCAGAAGCTCCATCTCCGGCGGAAGCTCGCGTCCTGCCATCGAGCCGGCGTTGTAGACGACCACCTCCGGGTCACCTGCGACTTCGCGGATCTCCCGGAATGCCAATGCGATGGAGTCTGCCGATGCCAGGTCGAGCTCGACGGTCATGCAGTCGCCTCCGTGGGCACGGATCGCGGATTCGAGCCCCGATGCGTTGGAGGCGTTGCGGGTCGTCAGCACCACGAAGTACCCTTCACGCGCAAACTTCAGGGCCACTGCACCACCGATTCCCCAGCGGATCTCCACCGGAAATTGCTCCGGATCGAGGGCCCTGTCGTGCGCGAGCTTCGTATTGCGGCCGTCGCTCTGCCACTTGGAGGTCGCCCCGACGACGACCGCGGTCCTTCTGGCCGCTTGCACCTTGGGCATGTGATGTCTCTGTTCGGTCTGTTGCAAACGTTGTCGCCGGGGGATATCGTCCTGAGAGTGCGGAGCGGTGCTCAGACTTCCTTCGTGTCGAAGTCCGCGGGAAGGATGATCTCGAGCACCTCGCAGCCGTCGGAATAGTCGAGGACGATGTGGTTGATCTTGGGGGGTTGGATCCAGACGGAGCCAGCCTTCATGGTCACGGGCTCGTGACCTTCGGCCTGGATCTTCTCCCAGCCTTTCAACACGTACACCATCTGGAAGCAGGTGTCGTGGTAGTGCGTCTTGCGGACATCGTCGGTGCACTCCCCAAGCAGCCGTACCAGATGGGCCTGCACCAGCCCGCCGGTCGGTTTGCGCAGGCCGAGGTCTTTGTAGAGTGCATAGGGCCGGAAGCCCTCCACGAAGTCCTGTTCTTCCGCATGCTGGTAGTAGAACTCCTGGCCTTGCTGCAGGATCTCGACGAACCGCTTGACGGTATGCAGATCGGGAACGTTGCGCGACGCCGTTGCCTGGGCACTGTGAATTTCTGTGGACATATCCGCCTGTTGCCTTCTCAAAAAGTTGTCTCGTGAAAATGGGACGTTTCTCTCTCTGAACCCAAGCAATGGTGGCATTCGCCGTTCTGGACGGCAAGGCGATTTGCGGGGAATTCACGCATGCGAATCCCGCGCGTTCGGGCAACGGAACGGCTACTTCTCTCGCGGGTCGATCGTAGGATGCAAGCCTCTCTACTATCGGAACTCGCGCATGATCCAAGCCCTGGCACCTTCCGGAGCGACTGAGACCGCTGACAACGAGGCCCATCACGTGCTCAGAGACGTCGCGGATCGATGGAACATGGCGGCGCGCACGTGGGACGTGGAGGCCTTGACGGCCCTCTACACGCCCGACGTCGTGATGTACGGCGGAAGACCGGGCATGTCGATAGGCCATGACGGGATGCGCCGCTACTTCGCCTCGTACACCGGTCTGTTGGCATCCACGCGGCTGGAGTTGCGTGACCAAGTCATGATCGCGCTGGCGCCGAAGGTCTATCTGGCGCAGGGCTATGGGGACTTCAGCTTCGTGCTGACCTCCGGGAAGCGTTCGGGCACCACCATGCGCACCACCTGGATACTCGTTGAGCGCGCGGGGCAGTGGAAGATCCTGCAACACCACTTCTCGACCACACCGGAACAGCCCCCCATTCCGCAATAGGCGTCCCGCGTTGCGCGCTGCGTTGCGTCAGTGTTTCCTGGTTGCAGGGATGATCGCCTTGCTTCCCACGCCCGGCCATCCGATAGGGCGCACAGCAGGGTCATTGTTTGCGTCCGCCTGCGGTGTCCAGGTCGCGGCCAGCACCCGCTTGTTGTTGGGTGCGCTCGTGCCCTCGGTCAGAAACCAGAAGATCGGCGGAAGCATGACCTCGGGCTTGATCAGGGAGGCACGATCGAAGCCCAGCGCGTCCGGCACCATGCCCGTGTCGGCAACGCCGCCGGGGACCACCACGTTGACGGTGATACCGCTGCCTTCCAGCTCCTGCGCCATCGCCGCCGAATGCGACTCGAGGGACGCCTTGGTGCCACCGTAGGGAATCAGATGTGGCCGCATCATCGAGTCGTTGCTGGTCGTCACATTGATGATCCGGCCCCATCCCCCCTTGCGCATGCGCCGGGTCGCATGCATGGACAGCAGTAAAGGCGCGATCCCGTTGACGTTGAAGAACAGCCGGACCATGTCGTCAGAGATCTCGTCAAAGTGCACGGGATTGCCGAAGTAGTCCTTGCGCAGCGTGTCGGGCCCGATGCCGGCGTTGTTGACAAGGATCTCGACGCCACCCAGGCACCGATCGGCGGCGTCCATGACCAGCATCGCCGCGTCATGGACTGTCAGATCGATGGTGAAGCCGAAGGCCCGCTCCCCGCATCCCATGCCTTGGGCGAGGGACAGAGTCTCAGCGATCGACGGTTCACGCTGGTCGACGACCAGCACCTGGTGGCCGGCCTTGAGCAGGCCCAGTGCGATGGCGCGGCCCAGGCCGCTACCCGAGCCCGTCACGACGGCCTTACGGGAGATGAAAGGATATGTCACGCCTGGTTTGCCTGAATGGGAAGTGCGGGGGAAGAGGCGCTGCGGGATGCATCGGCGGAGGCCGCCGTCTCCGGGTCCTTGGCCGAACGGGCTGCCAGGTAGCGGCTGGCCTCGCCCACGATGCCGCGGCGGAAGGTCATCACGCACACGATGAAAATGAGGCCGTGGATAACCGTCACCCAGGCACCCAGCGGCGCCAGATAGTTCTCCATGGCCGCCACGATGACCGCACCCACGATGGGCCCGAAGAAAGTGCCGACACCGCCCAGGATCGCCATGAGCAGCGCATGACCCGACATGGACCAGTGGACGTTGGTGAGAGAGGCCAGCTGGAAGACGATGGCATCCAACGAACCGGCCAGGCCGGCCAGCGTGGCGGACAGTACAAAGGCCAGCAGCTTGTAGCGGTCCGTGTCGTACCCCAGGGAAATTGCGCGCTGCTCATTTTCTCGGATGCTTTTGAGGACGTTTCCGAACGGCGAACGGATCGTGCGGTAGACGATGCCCAGGCCCAGCAGACTTATTGCCAGCACGAAGTAATACATGGTGGTGGTGTCCGCGAGATTGACCACGCCGAAGAGTTTCCCGCGGGGGACGCCTTGAATACCCTCGTCGGAGCCGGTGAACGGTGCCTGCAGGGCCAGGAAATAGACCATCTGTGCCAGCGCCAGGGTGATCATCGAGAAGTAGATGCCCTGGCGCCGTATGCCTACGAACCCGAAGAGGATGCCCAGAACCCCCGATGCCACGGTCCCTGCGAGGATTCCGACGAGGGGATCGGCGCCGAAGACCTTCAGGCAGTGCGCGGTGACGTAGCTGGCCGTGCCGTAGAAGGCGGCATGGCCGAAGGACAACATGCCCCCGTATCCGAGCAGCAGGTTGAAGGCACTGGCGAAGAGCGCGAAGCAAAGCACCTTCATCAGGAAGACCGGATAGATCAACGCGGGCGCGACCAGCATGAAGGCGATGGCCCCCACTGCCAGCGCCTTGAAGACGCCGAGTGGCAGTTTGGCTTGCAGCGAAGGCCCGCTGCCCGAGCCGTGGGATTGGGACGCCAGCAGTGCGTTGCCGAACAGTCCCGCCGGGCGTACGAGCAGCACGATCACCATCGTGATGAAGACAACGGTCGTGGAGGCCTCCGGATAGAACACCTTGGTGAGACCCTCGATCAGGCCCAGTATGAATCCCGAGACGATGGCACCCGCGATGGAGCCCATACCGCCGATCACCACCACCGCGAACACCACGATGATGGCGTCCGCCCCCATTTGCGCATTCGCCTGGTAGATGGGAGCCGCCATGACGCCGGCCAGCGCTGCCAGTGCGACGCCGAAGCCATAGGTCAGCGTGACCAGCCTGGGAACGTTGATGCCGAAGGCGCGTGTCAGCTTGGGGTTCTCGGTGGCCGCACGCAGGTGGCCACCGAGGCGGGTGCGCTCGATCAGGAACCAGGTGGTCAGGCAGATCACCATCGACATGAGGATGACCCAGACCCGGTACACAGGGAGGTAGATGAAGCCCAGGTTCCAGGCCCCGCTCAGTGCCTCCGGTGTGGGATAAGGCACCCCCGCGGAACCGATCTGGTTGCGCACCAGGCCTTCGAAGACGAGCGCGACGCCGAAGGTGAGCAGCATCCCGTACATGTGGTCCAGGCGGTAAAGGTGCCGCAGGAAGAGCCGTTCCAGGACGATGCCGATCAGGCCCACGATCAGCGGCGACAGGACCAGGGCCGCCCAGTAGCCCAGGCCCAGCTTCGTGAGCAGGAGGTAGGCGCAGATCGCTCCGAGCATGTACTGCGCACCGTGCGTGAAGTTGACGATGTTCAGCAGGCCGAAGATCACCGCTAGGCCCAGGCTCAGCATGGCGTAGAAGCTGCCGTTGATCAGCCCGATCAGGAGCTGCCCGAACATCGCGGGCGCGGGCGGCATGAAGCTGAAGAGATCACTCATGGTTGTATCCAGGGGCTTGGTCACACGGAGAGGAAGGACTTGACGCGGTCACTGTCGCTGTCGAAGTCCCTGGCGTCGATCATGTCGACGGTCCGCCCGTGTTCGACGATGTAGTGGCGGTCCGCGCAGGCCTGCGCGAACCGGGAGTTCTGCTCTACCAGCACGATGGTGAAGCCGCGCTGCTTGAGTGTCTGGATCACCTTGCCGATCTGCTCGACGATCACCGGTGCGAGGCCCTCGGTCGGTTCGTCCAGCATCAGCACCGTGGCGCCGGTTCGCAGGATGCGGGCGATCGCGAGCATCTGCTGTTCGCCGCCGGACATCTTGGTGCCATGGCTGTTCCGGCGCTCCCAGAGGTTGGGGAAGATCTTGTAGATCTCCGCGATCGTCATGCCCCCGGAGGCGATGACCGGCGGCAGCATCAGGTTCTCCTCGACACTCAGGCTGGCATAGATGCCGCGCTCTTCGGGGCAGAAGGCGATGCCCAGTCTGGCGATGCGGTCGGAACTTAGTTCCGTGCAATTCTTCCCCGCGAACCCGATGTGGCCGCTGCATTTGTCGATCATGCCCATGATCGACTTCAGCGTGGTCGACTTGCCTGCGCCATTGCGACCGAGCAGGGTAACGACCTCGCCCTTGCGCACGTAGAAGTTGATCCCGTGGAGGACCTGGGATTCGTCGTACCAGGCGCGAAGATCCCGCACGGTGAGCAGCGCATCCGAGGGCACGTCGTCATGCATAGGTCGTCCCCATGTAGGCGGCCCGCACGTCAGGGTTGGCGGAAACCTCTGCGTAACTGCCTTCTGCCAGCACCTGCCCGCGAGCCAGCACCGTGATGGTCTGCGACAGCGCGGCAACCACCGACAGGTTGTGTTCCACCATCAGTACGGTGTACTTCCTGCCGACCTCCCGGATCAGATCGGAGACGGTGCTGATGTCCTCCCGTCCCAGGCCTGACATGGGCTCGTCCAGCAAGAGCATTTCCGGTTCGAGCGACAGGGTGGTGGCGATTTCCAGCGCCCGGCGCCGGCCGTAGGACAGGTCGGCGGCCACGCAATGGGTGAATGCGCCCAGGCCTACCGCAACGATGAGCTCTTCGGCGCGGGTGTTCAACCTGTCCAGGCTGCTGTCGCTCTTCCAGAAATGGAAGCTCGTGCCCAGCTTGCGCTGAAGGGCCACACGGAGGTTGTCCAGGACCGTGAGGTGCGGAAACACTGCAGAGATCTGGAACGAGCGCACCATTCCCATGCGTGCAACGACCGAGGCTTTGGTCCGGGTGATGTCTTTGCCGTTGTACACAATGGTTCCCGCGGAGGGCTGCAGGAACTTGGTCAGCAGGTTGAACATCGTCGTCTTGCCTGCGCCGTTGGGTCCGATCAGCGCGTGGATCTGGCCGCGTCGGACGCGGATGTCGACATCGCTCACGGCCCGGAACCCGGCAAAGTCTCGCGACAGGCCACGGGCCTCCAGGATGTAATCATCCATGGGGCGTCCCCGGCAGGGGCGGACGAGCGATGTACCGCATGGTCGCCAGCGCGGTGATTGCAGCCTTCACTTCTTGACCAGCGGACATTCGCTGTTCTCGATCAGTGAATAGGCCTCTTCGGCGGGGATCGTGGCGATGAGGTCCACGAAGTCGCCGGGGTTCTTGGATTGGGCCGCTGTCTTCACGCGGCCGAGATACATCGGGCGGATCAGTTGGTTGTTTTCACGGATCCGAGCGTTCTTGAGCGCGAAGGAGTTCACCGGAATTTCCCGCATCGCCGGGATCACTTTGGTCGCGTCGTCGCTGCCGACCTTCTGCACGGCTTTCAGGTAGTGCGTGACGCCTTCATAGTCCGCTACATGCGAGAAGGAGGGGTACTTGCCGGTCCTGGTGAAAAAGCGCCTTGACCAGGCCCGCGCCTCGTCGTTCATCTCGGAATAGAACGGGGTCACGAAGGTCACGCCCGATGCCAGATCCAGTCCCATCGCGTTGATGTCCGATTGGTACATGCCGGCGCCCTGGACGAAGGTGATCCCCGATTGCTGAAGTCCAAACTGCTTCGACGACTTGATGATGTTGACGGCGTCGTTGGCACCGAAGCCCAGGATGATGTTCTGCGCCTTGGAGGCTTGCGCTTGCAGCACGAAGGACGACACGTCGCCCGAGTTGGTGGGCACCTTCACCTCGCCGACCATCTTGCCGCCGCCTTTCTGGATACCGGCCAGCGCGGCTGCGCGCGCCGGGGGGCCAGCAGCGGTGTCCTGCAGCATCACATACCAGGTCTTCGAGCCCTGGCTCATGTACTTCGCGGTGGAATAGGCGTAGGCGTAGAAGTCGGCCGCCCAGTGGATGGCGTTGGGCAGGCAGGCCTTGCCGTTCAGGTCCGTGCTGCTGGCGCTGGTGTTGACGATGGCCTTGGTCGGTCGGTCCTTGGCGATGGCATTTGCCGCGAGTGCAACCGAAGAGCCCGTGATGTTGAAGATGGCCACGACGCCATCGCGGTCGAACCACTCCGTCACGATGGCCGATCCCACGGTCGGCTTGAGCTGGTGGTCTGCCGTGAGCAGTTCGATCTTCCGGCCGAGTACGGTGCCCCCGAAGTCTTCGATCGCCATCTGCGCTGCTGCGACCGAGTACTTCCCGGACAGATCGCTGTAGCCGGAGGCCATGTCGGTGACAAGGCCGATCTTGAAGGGCGGGGTGTTTTGTGCTGCAGCGCCGAAGCTGGCGGTGGCGAGGAATGCTGCCACCGCCAGTTCGGTCAGGCGCAGGGCGCGGGCTGCTTGGGAAGGGGTCATGGTGTCTCCGGGCGTTGTGGATGGTGTAGGAATCCGCAGGGATGGTGGCTTCGGCAACCGACCCGGTCAAGAAAATTGCGCCGAAGTTCATGCATACGAATTTCCGCAGTCGGCCTTTGAAGCCCGGGGTCTGCGGTGGCGCTCCACCTACCATCGTGCCGTTCATCCATGCGCCGTTTTGGCTGCGATGGTGACCGCTGTGGCCGCGCGCGGCGCTTCGCATCACGAAGGCTTCCTCGTGTTCGCGGTATCCCTGCCGGGCGGCTGAACCCACACATTCACCACGAAGGAACCCCGTGCATGCCCTCGTTGTTTGAGCCCGTCCAACTCGGAGCGGTGCAGGCGCGCAATCGCATCCTGATGTCTCCGATGACCCGGGGTCGCGCGACCGACGACCACGTGCCGACCGACGTGATGATCGCGTACTACCGGCAGCGTGCCGGGGCCGGCCTGATCCTGACGGAGGCCACCGGCATTTCCCTCGAAGGTCTGGGATGGCCGTACGCACCGGGCATCTGGAACCCGATGCAGATGGATGCATGGACACCGATCACGTCGGCCGTGCATGCGGCGGGCGGTAGGATCTTCTGCCAGCTTTGGCACATGGGACGTGTCGTGCACCCAAGTTTCCCAGGCCGGGGCCAACCCGTGTCGTCCTCGGCGACGACATTCGGGGGGCTCGTGATTCCTGGGGATCGGCAACCGCCGACGGCGGCCAGCCCGACGGTGCCGGGGCTGATACACACCTATGGAGGGAAGTTGCCTGCGGTGCAGGCGCGCGCACTGTCCCGCGAAGAAATCCAACGGGTGATCCAGGACTATTGCAGGGCGGCCTCGAATGCGATGGCAGCCGGCTTCGACGGCGTGGAAGTGCATGCTGCCAATGGCTACCTGGTCGACCAGTTCTTGCGGGATGGTGCCAACTTCCGAGACGACGAGTATGGCGGGTCCATCGACAACCGGATCCGCTTCCTGCGCGAGCTCATTGCAGCCATGGCAGACACGATCGGCGCACAACGTATTGCCGTGCGGCTGTCACCCAATGGTGAGCGGCAGGGGGTCAACGACAGCAACCCGGAAGCGTTGTTCGAGGCAGCGGCGGCAATGCTGTCAGAACTCGACATCGCATTTCTGGAGGTGCGTGAGCCTGGTTTCTCCGGGACTTTCGGCAAGGCCGAACGTCCGGCTATCGCGCCGCGGATGCGCAAGGTCTTCAAGAACGCCTTCGTCCTGAATTCCGACTTTGACGGCGCCAGCGCCCAGTCCGCGCTGGACGAGGGATTCGCGGATGCGGTTTCGTTCGGGCGCCCCTTCATTGCGAATCCGGACCTTCCGGTGCGCATCGCCGAGCAATGGCCGCTGGCGAAGGATGACATGGCCACCTGGTACGTGGGGGGAAGCACGGGATACACGGACTACCCCCGTGCTTCTGAGGTCATGCGCGAGAGCTGCCGTTGATCGTGACCGACAGCGTGCGCACAGAAGGCATGCGATCAGCCACCGCGATGGGGGGCTATCGGTTTCTGGGAGGCCAGCGTGTATGGGTCACGGGGGCATCCGGTGGACTCGGCGGACACGTCGCCGAAGTCTTTCACTACGGACGGGCGGCGTCTGGCGCCAGAGGCGATGGAGCTCGTTGCGCGGGGGTGCGGTGCGGCGCCATCAGGTGGCAGGTGTATCCATGGCCGCTCGTAGCGTACGGCTTCGTGCGGAGGCAGCCGCCATCAGGTAGCCCATGTCGGTGCCCAGAAGCACCATCTGCATACCCATGGCGCAGTAGCGCGCCAGGGTGGTGTCGTCGGCGATGCCGCCGATGCCGACCAGCTTGCCGTGTCGCCGGCACGCATCGACGATGTTCCGGAGCATGGCCTCGATCCTCGGATGCGCGAACTGGCCGTGCAAGCCCGATTCCGCCGCGAGGTCCGTGGCTCCGATGAACAGAAGATCGATGCCGGGGACCGCGGCGATCGCGTCGGCGTTCTCCGCCGCGAGCGGTGTCTCCAGCATCACACCCACCAGGGTTGCCGCGTCCAGTTCGCGGCAGGCTTGGTCGGCGGGCGGGGGCTGGAAGTGGAACTGCGGCAGGGTACTTGAGATGGAGCGATGGCCCAGCGGGGGATAACGAAAGGCGGAAGCGATGATCCTCGCTTCCCCGACGGTGTCGACGTGGGGCATCAACACGCCGAGCGCCCCGGTGTCGAGTACACGCACTGCCATGCCCAG
>JAZKFD010000196.1:0-13992 GCA_040386635.1 Pseudomonadota bacterium | reverse complement strand
GCACATGCACGGCGAGCCGCGCACGATGCAGCGCTCGCCGATGGAAGGCGACGCTGTGCCGCAGGTCAGGACGTTCCTGGAAGCGGCATCACAAAGGCTGCTGGATGCCGGCGTGCTTCGCAGTCGCATCGTGTGGGATAGCGGAATCGGCTTTGGGAAGACGGTTGAACAGAATTTTGCCTTGCTCGCGCGCCAGCGTGAACTTGGCGACGCAGGCTATCCGCTGCTGGCGGGGTGGTCGCGCAAGTCATCGCTTGGCACGGTGACCGGCTTGCCACTCAATGAGCGTCTCGCCCCAAGCCTTGCCGCAGCCCTGCTTGCAGTGGATCGCGGCGCGCGCATCGTGCGGGTGCACGACGTAAAGGAAACCCTGGCCGTGCTGAAGGTGCTGAACGCCTTGCAGCAGGCCGAACCGGGTCGGAAGTTATCAGAACAAGAGACTATGGAGACTCCCCAATGAGCAGAAGATATTTCGGCACCGATGGCATCCGTGGAACCGTGGGCCAGGCGCCGATCACGCCGGATTTCGTATTGCGGCTGGCGCATGCCGTGGGCCGCGTGCTCAAGAAAACCGAGAGCCGCCCGACCGTGTTGATCGGCAAGGACACGCGCATTTCCGGCTACATGCTGGAAAGCGCGCTCGAATCCGGGTTCAATTCTGCAGGCGTCGATGTCGTGCTGCTCGGGCCGTTGCCCACACCGGGCGTGGCCTACCTGACGCGCGCACAGCGCGCGAGCCTGGGCGTGGTGATCAGTGCGAGCCACAACGCCTTCCCTGACAACGGGATCAAGTTCTTCAGTGCCAAAGGTACCAAGCTGCCCGATGACTGGGAGCTTGCCGTGGAGGCGGCGCTCGACGAGCCGCCCGTCTGGGCCGACTCGGCGAACCTGGGCAAGACGCGGCGCCTGGACGATGCAGCGGGCCGCTACATCGAGTTCTGCAAGAGCACGTTTGCAAGCGATCTCACGCTGCGCGGCATGACCATCGCCATCGATGCGGCGCATGGCGCCGCCTATCACATCGCGCCACTCGTGTTCCACGAACTGGGTGCGGAAGTCGTGTGCATCGGCTGCTCGCCTGATGGCCTGAACATCAACGACAACGTCGGTGCGACACACCCTGAGGCGCTGGTTGCGCAGGTCAAGGCGAGTGGGGCGAACTTTGGCGTCGCGCTGGACGGTGACGCCGACAGGCTGCAGCTGGTCGATGCTGAGGGTCGCCTCTATAACGGCGACGAGCTGGTCTATCTGCTTGCCACCGAGCGCCTCGATCGGGGTGAGCATGTGCCTGGCGTCGTGGGCACCCTGATGACGAACATGGCGATCGAGCTTGCACTGAAGCAGCGCGGCGTCGCTTTCGTGCGCGCCAAGGTGGGCGACCGCTATGTGCTGGAAGAGCTCGACGCCCGCGGCTGGCTGCTGGGCGGGGAAGGCTCGGGCCACTTGCTGGCGCTAGACAGGCACACCACGGGCGACGGCCTTATCAGCGCGCTGCAGGTGCTGCAGGCTGTGGTCCGCAGTGGCAAGACGCTTGCGCAATTGCTGCAGGACGTGCAGCTTTTTCCGCAGACGCTGATCAATGTGCGCCTGGCCCCTGGCCAGGACTGGAAAAAGAGCGAGGCCCTTGCACGGGAGACCCAGCGCGCCGAGGCTGAACTTGAAGGCACCGGGCGTGTTCTCATTCGTGCCAGCGGGACCGAGCCCTTGCTGCGCGTGATGGTCGAGGCGCGTGACGCCTCAGTCGCGCAGGCAACGGCCGAACGCCTGGTGCAGGCAGTCAAGGCGGGTTGATGGGACGCGGCAGTGTGGTCGCTGTGCACGCAAGCGCCGCGCACAGTTTCAGCAAGTTCGCCCAAGACACCATCGAGCTCGTTGCCGGGCTCGGCGTGCGGGGCGACGCGCACGCGGGGCACACCGTCAAGCATCGATCGCGCGTGAAGCGCGACCCCTACGCGCCGAATCTGCGGCAGGTGCATTTGATTCACGCCGAGCTGTTCGATGAACTGATGGCTGTCGATCACGCGGTCTGGCCGGGTGAGATGGGCGAAAACATCACGACTCGCGGGGTGGATTTGCTCTCGCTGCCGACGGGTTCGCGCTTGCGGATCGGCTCCGATGCCGTCGTTGAGGTCACCGGGCTTCGCAATCCCTGTTCGCAGATTGACAAGTTCCAGCGCGGGCTGATGGCTGCCTTGCTGGGCCGCGATGCGCGTGGCGCGCTTGTGCGCAAGGCGGGAGTCATGGGTGTGGTGCTAACGGGCGGTGAGGTGAGGGCAGGGGACACCGTTCAAGTGATGCTCCCCGCCTTGCCTCACACGCCACTCGAACCTGTCTGATCCCGCAGGACCAGACGAGTCGATCAGTAGTTGTTCAGCACCGCGGTGCCGTCAGCACCAATCAACCCACCGTCGTTGCGCGTAATCACGATCGTTGCTGAACGCGGACGCGCATTGGCGCCACCGGCACCGTAGCCGGCATTGCCCGGCCAGTGGCTGACGTACTTGGTCGGATCTGCAACGTTCGCTTTGCTGATGGCTTCACCCGGATGCTGGATGTTCACGAAAATCGCCTTGCCATCCGGAGATTCGACGATGCCGGTGATTTCGCAGTCGCGCGGGCCGACCAGGAAGCGGCGCAGCGTATCGGAGGTGGGCTTGGCTCCAACCCGGGTCGTGACGGTGAGCGTGCTTCCGTCGGCCTTGGTGTAGTTGATGTTCTGCGCAGCGCCGTCGCCAACCTGTCCGGCACTGCCGATCAGCATCATGCAGTTGGTGACATCGGTGTAGGCGCCGTCGTCGGTCTGGATGAAGCACAGGCCTGTCTTCGGGCTGAACCACAAGCCATCAGGGCTGGAGAAGTCCTGGTCCGCCGTCAGTGAAGAGAGATTGACCCTGGATGCGTCTGCATCGGATTGCGCGCCGAAGAGGTACACGTCCCACGTGAAAGCTGTAGCGCCCGGCTCGCCCGCGTTTTCCTTCATGCGGATGATGTGACCGTTGATGTTGCCCGGTGCGCTTGGTGCCGTCGGCGCATCGGTGTAGGCACGGGGGTTCGCCGGATCAACGCCCTGCTGGCTGCTGCCGCTCGGCTCGACCTTGCGGTTGCTGTTGTTGGTGAGCGTGTAGTAGACCTCGCCCGTGACCGGATGCACGGCGCACCATTCGGGGCGGTCCATCTTCGTGGCGCCGACCGCATCTGCGGCGAGACGCGCGTTCACCAGCACGTCGGCCTGGTCTGCGAAGTCGTACGTGGCATAGGCGGCAATCGCTGCATTGCCGATGTCCAGCTCGATCCAGTTGCCCGAGCCATCCACGTTGAATTTCGCGACGTACAGCTTGCCGCTGTCGAGGTACTTATCACCGGTGGTGATGCGGTTGGCGGGGTTGGCGTCTGCGGCAACCCAGTTGGCTGCGGACACAAACTTGTACATGTACTCGCGCGTGAGTCGTCACCCATGTAAACGGCAAGTGGCTTGCCCACGATCTGCTTGCCGAAGGCGCCGCTTTCATGCGCGAAGCGACCCAGAGCCGTGCGCTTGCGAATCGCCTGCGTCTTGTCATAGGCGTCCGCTTCGACCATGTAACCGAAGGTGTTGAGCTCGTTTCGATAGTCATCGGTGCCATCGGCTGACGCGCCCAGCTTGCTGATATTCCAGCGGGCGTACTTGTCGTCTGCGCCGGCCGTTTCCCACCCATGGCGGCTTGCCGCACCCTGGTTTCGTCCGTAACGAACGAGCGAGACCACGCTCTTGGCGGTCGAGCCCCCACGCGCTGCGTCATCGGCCGAGCTGCGCGTGAAATAGCCAGCCCAGTTTTCTTCGCCCGTCAGGAAGGTGCCCCAGGGCGTATAGCCCGTGCCGCAGTTGTTGATGGTGCCGCGGCAGTCGTTGCCGGTGGCGGAAAACTTCGTCTTCATCAGCGCGTTGCCGCGGGCCGGGCCGCTGATCAGCATGGGCGTCAACGGCGTCACGCGGCGGTTGTAGGCCGAGCCCTTCTGATAGGCGAACTTGCCGTTGACCTTGCGCACTTCGACAAACGACAGGCCGTGCGCTGGGATTTCCTTGTCCGCTTCGGCAGGCGGACGCGGGTTGGCAGTGACGCCCGCCGCATGCAGGAACTGGTCGGTCAGTGCTTCGTGGTTCATCGCCAGGATGGCGCGCTCGGAGCCGGCGACGTCGCGCGCGGTGCCGGCAGCGTTCAGGCCGAAGTACTCCATGCCGTCATGGTGATCGCCGGCGCGGTTGTCGAAGTCGGTATCGGTGCCGTCGTTTTTGAAATCGGGGGTCGCGGAATTGAGCGGATCGCCCAGCGCGTAATTAACCGTGGCCGTGTATCCGGCAGGGACCGTCACCAAGTCGGCGGTGTTCTTGGCCACTGGCGGGAAGCTCAGGCGCAGGGCCGGAGCGGGTGCAGGTGCAGGTGCCGCTGCAACCGCATCGCCGTCACCGCCGCCACAACCGGTCAAAGGCAAGGTGGCAAGCACAGCAGCGCCTGCACTACCCATGCCGACGCGCAGCATGCCCCGGCGGGAGAGGCGTGCGTCAAGCACTTCGTTGAATGACGGGTTGTCGCTGGTGTTGGAGTTTTCTTCGTGGTGCGTGATTTCAGAGCTCATGGGCTGATGCCTTTCTTGGCGCGCGTTGTGTGAATGACGTGAATTACATGAAGAAGCAACCCGCGAGCGTAGGAACGCGTGATGACAGGACTGTGAAATCACAAGTCAGGGTCTTTCATCGTCCTGCAACAAAGCATCCTGAAGATCAGGTCTCATGAAGCTGCGTCCGTTTCACCTTGTTGCCCTGGCAATCGCAGCGATCCGTGGTCTAGCCGAGTTCGCATCCTTGCAGCGCTGGCGCCTGCGACAGGCGTTGCTGAATGAGCGAGGCCTGCGCTGAGAGGCAGTGCAGGAATCAGCGAACTCGAAGAACTCGATAGCGTCATTGCATTGGCAAGAGGGCGCATCGAAGTTGAAATCGCTTGCGAAGTCAAAGGGCCGCAAGGCGAGGTTCTGCCAGTCCACCTGATCACGCTGGGCAACCCGGATGCGCCGGCCGCCGTGGGCTACTTTGGCGGTGTTCACGGCCTTGAGCGCATCGGCTCGTCTGTTTTGATTGCATGGTTGCGCAGCCTGGTGTGCCGACTCGACTGGGATTCATCGCTGCATGACATCCTCGGGGCAGTGCGGGTCGTGTTCATGCCGATCGTCAACCCTGGAGGCATGCTGCGCGGCACTCGCGCCAATCCCAACGGTGTTGACCTGATGCGCAACGCGCCTGTCGATGCAGTAGAGCCTGTGCCTTTCCTGATTGGCGGTCAACGCATCGCCTCAGGCTTGCCGTGGTACCGGGGCAGGGCGGGCGATGCGATGGAAGCCGAGAGCACGGCGATGTGTGCGGCGGTGCAACGAGAACTATCAGGCCGCGCGCTGTCGCTGGCGCTGGATTGCCATTCGGGCTTCGGCATGCTCGACCGGCTCTGGTTTCCCATGGCGCACCGCCGCCAGCCGTTTCATTGCCTGGGCCAGTTGCATGCACTTCACGAGATCTTCGAGAGCAGCAACCCGAACCACCAATACGTCATGGAGCCGCAGAGCCTGCAGTACCTCGCCCATGGCGATCTGTGGGATCACCTGGTCATTCAGGCGCAGGCAACAAGCCCTGGCAATGTGTTCCTGCCTCTGACGCTGGAAATGGGCTCCTGGCTCTGGGTGCGCAAGAATCCGCGCCAGCTATTTTCGCGCCACGGCATTTTCAACCCGCTGATTGCGCATCGACAGGAGCGCGTGCTTCGCAGACACATGTCCTTGCTGGATTTTTCCTTGCGCGCCGCGGCATCCGGGCCGCGTTGGGTGCCGCAGGGGCCAGCGCTGGCGCTCCACCGCGAACAGGCGCTTGCGCGGTGGTATTCGCGCACCGTCTGAGCCTGTTGGGCAGGGGTGTCACGAAACTGCCGCGCGACTGCCACAAACGCGTCACTCATCCTTTGCAGACTCGGGCTCACCAGAAACCCAAGGAGACCCTCGATGAACGAACTCCCGAATCCGACGTTTGCGCTGTCGCCGGTATCTCTGCCACGGGGGTCGCTTCACCGCCCTGAACAAACTGCCCATCCGAACGGGCCAAGCGCTGCGCTGGTTTCGTGGGCTCGCCACCAGGATGAAGTCCGGCAGGCGCAGCGCCTGAGGTATCAGGTCTTCGCGCAGGAAATGGGCGCGAGGCTGGAGACGAAGATCGAGGGGCACGATGCCGACCTCTTCGATGATTTTTGCGAACACCTGCTGGTGCGCGACCCCGAGTCGCTGGAGGTCATCGGGACTTATCGTGTACTGACGCCGGCGCAGGCCAAACGGGCCGGCAGCACTTACAGCGATACCGAATTCGATCTCACGAGGCTGCGCGGCCTTCGGGACCGCTTTGTTGAGCTCGGTCGCAGCTGCGTTCACCGCGACCATCGCCATGGCGGCGTGATCCTCGCACTTTGGGGTGCTCTGGCCGAATTCATGGCGCGCAACAAGCTGGACATGATGATTGGCTGCGCGAGCATTCCCATGTTGCACAACGGTGTGGTGAGCGGTGATGCAGCGGCGAGCATCTGGCGTCAGGTGCGTGAGTCGAGTCTTGCGCCGATCGAATATCACGTTTTGCCACGACTGCCGCTGCCAATCGAGCGCCTTGACGATTCGCTCGATGTTGAGCCGCCCGCCCTCATCAAGGGTTACCTGCGACTCGGCGCGAAGGTGCTGGGTCCGCCGGCATGGGACCCGGACTTCAATTCGGCCGATCTCCCGATGATGATGCGCGTATCGGATCTGCCGTCCCGATACCGCCGCCACTTTAGGGGCGGATGAGCATTTCAACGAGAAAGCGCGGGTTTGCGGCGCGAAAATTCTGTCACGAAGTTGTCATGGCATGGACCGACACTGTCACTGAATCGTCACACTCTCCCCATGCCCTCAAAAGAAACGCCAGTGCCGGACTCGCTTCCCCCGACACCTTCGCCATCCGCGTCGACCTCGGAAGTCGAGTTCCTTGATCGCGATCACTGCATTCTTGCTTTCAACGAGCGCGTGCTCGACTGGGCTCATCGGGAAGAAGTTCCCTTGCTGGAGCGCCTGCGATACCTGTGCATCGTCTCGTCCAACCTCGACGAATTCTTTGAAGTTCGAACCGCGCCACACCTGACTGCCATGCAGGCTGGTGACATCAAGGGTGAATATTCGGTTCAATCCTTTGAAGGCCTTGCGCGTGCGGCACGCGCGCTGGTCGACCGGCAATACAAGCTCTACAACGATGAGCTGATCCCGGCGTTCGCGAAGAAGGGTATCGCGATTGTCTCCACCAGTGATCGCAATTCGTCGCAGAAGGCCTGGGTCCATGACTACTTCGAGCGCGAGGTCAGGCCGCTGCTGATCCCGGTCGGGCTGGACCCGGCCCATCCATTCCCCCAGGTGGCGAACAAGTCCCTCAATTTCATCGTGCGCCTGTCCGGCAAGGATGCTTTCGGGCGCGAAAATGAAATTGCAATCGTCAAGGTGCCGCGTGTCCTGCCGCGTCTCATCCGCATGCCCGCCAAGGTGTCGGGTGGAAAGGCGCTTTTTGTTTCGTTATCCAGCGTGATTCGGGCCCATCTCGACCTGCTGTTCGCCGGTCGTGGCGTGGGCGAGTTCTCGCAGTTTCGCGTGACGCGCCATTCGGATCTGGCCGTTGATGAGGACGACGTGCGCGACTTGCGAACGGCCCTGCGCCTGGGCCTGCAACATCGCCATTACGGGCAGGCCGTGCGACTTGAAGTTGCATCGGGATGCTCGGAGCATCTCTCATCATTCCTGCTGCAGCAGTTTCGTCTGCCTGAAGGCGCGCTGTACCGGGTGCCGGGGCCCGTCAACCTCGTGCGTATGCAGCAGCTCATCGACCTGGTGGACGAACCGCGCCTGCTGTTTCCGCCGTACCGGCCGACGTTTCCCGTGCAATTGCATCCGGGAAGATCGTTCTTCGAGCAAATGCGCCAGAATGATGTGCTGATTCACCAGCCGTTCGAAAGCTTCGATGGCGTGCTCGCATTCCTGGACGAAGCAGCGCGTGATCCGCAGGTGCTGGCCATCAAGCAGACCATCTACCGCACGGGTGCCGAATCGGAGTTGATGGACCTGCTTCGGGAAGCGGTCAGGCGGGGCAAGGAAGTCACCGTGGTGGTGGAGCTGAAAGCCCGCTTCGACGAAGAGGCCAACATCAACTGGGCCGAGAGCCTGGAGGCCATCGGGGCGCAGGTGGTGTATGGGGTAGTGGGCCTGAAAACCCACGCGAAGATGCTGCTGGTGACCCGGCGCGAGGGCAAGCGGCTCGTGCGGTACGCGCATCTGTCCACCGGTAACTACAACCCGCGCACGGCGCGGCTTTACACCGACCTGAGCTTTCTCACCACCGATACCGGCCTGACTGCGGATATCGAGAACGTCTTCGTGCACCTCGCGAGCCATAGCCGGCTGCCGCGCCTGAATCAGCTCTGGCTTGCGCCATTCCATCTGCACCGCAAGCTGATCGAGCAGATCGACCTGCTCGCCGAAGGCGCGGCGCAGGGCAAGACCGCGCGCATCGTGCTCAAGATGAACGCACTGACCGACCAGCCGCTGATGCACGCGCTGGTGCGCGCGGGGCAGCGCGGCGTGAGCATCGATCTCATCGTGCGCGGGGCCTGCATGCTCCCTGCGCGTGTTCCAGGCATCACAGACAACATCCGCGTGCGGTCTGTCATCGGGCGCTTCCTGGAGCATTCGCGGGTCTTCTACTTTCGACTGGACGATCAGGAGCAGGTTTACCTCTCGAGCGCCGACTGGATGAACCGCAACATGCTGCGCCGGGTCGAGCTGGCCTGGCCGGTCAACGATCCGGTGCTCCGGCAGCGGGTCATCGACGAATGCCTCGTGGCCTATCTGCATGACGAGCGGGATGCCTGGGACCTGATGGCAGACGGGCATTACAAGCGCGCCAAGGGTGCATCCGACCCCAAGGCGCACGGTGCGCAGCGCGCACTCATGGCGCGGTACGCCGCACCGGAAGGACAGGATTGAAACTGATATGGACCTGATACTTTGGCGACACGCAGAAGCGCAGGACGAAGCGCCTGATGGCGACGACTTGCAACGTGCACTGACCGGCCGTGGCGAGAAGCAGGCGGCACGCGTCGCAACCTGGCTGGACAGGCAGCTGCCCGAAGGCACGCGCATTCTCAGCAGCCCGGCCCTGCGCTGCGAGCAGACAGCGATCGCGCTGGGCCGGAAGTTCAAGGTGCGCAACGAACTCGCGCCCGAAGCCACCGTGAACGACATCCTGGAAGCTGCGCAGTGGCCTGACTCCCGGCAGCCGGTGCTGATCGTGGGCCACCAGCCGGTGCTGGGCGAAACGATCGCGCACCTGATGGGGCTCAACCAGCCGTCGTGCCCGGTGAGAAAGGGCGCCGTGTGGTGGTTCAGGACCAGGGAGCGTGACGGGCATGGCCAGACCATCCTGGTCGCCGTCCAGGCACCAGAAACGGTCTGAATCCTCAGCTTTCCGCAGACACAATGTCAACGTGCAGACCCTGTCGCCCCTGGCAGGTGCGGCGCCAACTCCTGGAACAGCTATGAGAACCATCAAATCGGCCCGACGCCTGATCGAAAACAACCCTGACGAGCCCGCTGCCCGAATCCTGGCCAGGCTCGTGCTGTCGCTCGAGACCGAAGGCACGTTCAAGCTCAACGACCTTTACTCGCTTAGTCCCGAGCACTTCGACCTTGCCATCGACGTCCTTCGCGACTGGCGGCTCGACAGGTATTACATGAGCAAGGCAAAGCTCTTCGATGTGTCGTGGCAGTTGCAGGAGCTGCAGGATGCCTCGAGAAAACCCCCCGGTTGATGCCGCGAATCAGCTGAGCTCAAGCGTCCACGGGGTCTTCTGCCACGCGACCGTCTCTTCGCGCAGCAGATGGGCCGACTGCGGATAAGCCTTCATCCAGTCGGCGCGAAGGTCGAGCGTGACTTCGCGCCGGGACAGGCGAATCTGAATCCCCTTCAAGTCGGGCTCGCGCCGTGCGTGGCAGAGCAACACCGCGAGCCGCAGGCACAACAACTGATGAACGAACTCCTCGTCGTCAAAGTCCGCGGCCAGTTTGCGCAGTTTGCCCCGATGGCCGAGAACCAGTAAACCCAGGCGATGCAACTCCGGTTGCGCAAATCCCGCCGCGTCCGCGTTGTCCAGGATATAGGCGCCATGCTTGTGATAGTCGCTATGAGAAATGACGCTGCCGATTTCGTGCAGCTGCGCTGCCCATTCGAGCTTGCGTTCGAGCTTTTCCAGTTCAGCCGGATCATCCTCATCGACGCGCAGCTGCCGCAGGAAATGGCGCGCCACCTTGCCGACTCGCTGCGCCTGGGTAGGGTCGGCTTCAAACTTCTGTGCAAGCCGCTTGACTGTGGTGGAGCGAATGTCTGACTCGCCATGTTCACGATCGAGCAGGTCATATAGCGCACCGTGGCGCAATGCGCCCTGGGCCGCGTGCAGTTCGTCGATTCCCAGCAGATCAAATACGGCCAGAAGTACGCTTAGACCGCCGCCGATGACGGGCCTTCGATCTTCCTTGAGACCTTCGATGCGAACGCGCTCCGCAGTGCGTGCCGACAGAAGCTGCTGGCGCAGCCATTCAAGGCCTTCGCGCGTGACGACACTGCCGGGCCTGCCCGTAGCCCCCAGGATGTCCGCCACGGCTCCAATGGTGCCAGAGGAGCCGTAGGCGACATCCCAGCGATTGCGGTCGTACGCGGTCAGTGCTTCGTCGAGCACTGCCTTGGCGGCAATTTCGGCCTGCGCGAACGCCTGGTCGGTAAATGTGCCGTCCGGAAAATATCGCATCGACCAGGCCACGCTGCCCACGCGATAGCTCTCCATCACCTGCGCGTCGAAGTGATGGCCCAGGATGAGTTCGGTGGAGCGCCCGCCGATATCCACGACCAGCCGGCGCTCGTCCGACTGGGGCAGCAGGTGTGCTACGCCCTGATAGATCAGTCGCGCTTCCTCGCGCCCGGAGATCACCTCGATGGGAAAGCCCAGAACCTGGTTCGCGCGGGCAAGAAACACATCCCGGTTACGGGCCTCGCGCATCGTCTGGGTGGCGACTGCGCGCACTTGCGACTTGCGAAACCCGGCCAAGCGCTCGCCGAAGCGGGCCAGGCAATCCCAGCCGCGCTGCATGGCTTCGGTGGTGAGGTTGCGTGACTCGTCCAGTCCGTTACCCTGGCGGACGGTTTCTTTCAGGTACTCGGTTCGATGAATCTGGCCGTGGTCGAGACGACCGATTTCGAGCCTGAAACTGTTGGAGCCGAGATCGACGGCGGCGAGCAGGGTTCCGTTTTGCATGAAGAGTGGGCAGTTGCGGCCAGCATAGCATCGCACCTGACAGCCGTGGCCTGTTAGCACCGATACTGCCCGGGCATCAAGCTCAGCCGACCACTCTCCCGTCCATGGTGAGCATGCTCTGCGTCACAAAGGTGCCGCCGCGGCGGCGCGGATCGAAGCTGATGTGGTAGCCGCCAAGGTCGACGTTGGCACGGCGCTGGAACGCTGCCAGTACGTTCTGGCGCGTGGGAGGCGCTTCGATCTGGCTGAGCACTTCGTAGGTATAACGCGCCGCGATGAAGCCGGCCAGGCTCAGCGGCGCCGGCGGTTCGTCGAAGAGGCGCGAAAGCACCTGCCGGTACTGCCGCACGATCGGCAGGGTTGCGTTGACCATCGGCACAGCCTGCGTCGCGATCACGGGTGTATTGCGGGCAGCGCCCATCTGCACCAGCGTCTGCAGGTTCACGTCTGCCAGCGCAACGACATAGCGCTGGCGCGCCTGCGTCTCCAGCCCCTGGGTGAATTGCACCAGCTCCGGCGTGCCCCCGACGAACAGCAGGATCGCCGGCGTGGTCTGCGTGAGCTTGCGGCCGAGTTGGGCCAGGTCGCCGTTGGCGCGATACGTCTGCAGGCGCAGCTTGAGATCCACTGCGGTTCGCGAAAAATCTTCCTGGTAGGCCGCGTACTCGACCGGGCTCGCATAAACAACGCCCAGGTCGCGCACGCTCATCACGGCGAGCGACCGCAGCGCGTGAGCCACCTGCTCCTGGCGTGCGGCGAAGATCGGGAAGGTGCCTTCATCAATCTCGCCCGATGAATTCTGCAGCCAGGGCGCTGCGTGGGCAATGGCAAGCTTCTCCTGTCGAAGTGCGATGGCGAGTTGCCCTGCCGCCACGTCGCCGGCAGTCCCGGATAAAGCGACGCAGGCCGTGTTGTCCCTGATGCTGGCGACGGCAGCTCTCATGCTGGCTGCGGTGCCATCGACTTCGATCGACTGGTGCTGCACCAGGCGGCCGCGCACCCCACCCCTGGCATTGATGTCCTGCCAGGCGGCGCGCGAACCGATCACGAAGTCCTTCGAGACATCCTGTTGAGCGGCAGACGTGTCGATGACCTGGGCGACAACAAACGGTCGTAGCGCAGGCGTCGGCTTTACCGACTGCGCGGCTGCAAGTCCTGAAAAAGCAAACGCGCCGCCGGCCAGGAGAATGTCCCGGCGATGGATGTGAGTGGATTTCACCAGGTCAAGGCTCAGCGCGCTGCGGGCGGCATCAGCACGCGGTCCACCGTGTGCACGACGCCGTTGCTTGCCTTGATGTCGGCCTTCTGGACCATGGCGTCTTCGACGGTGACGAATTCACCCGCTCTCGAAAGTGCGACATTCGCACCCTGGACCGTCTTCGCGTTGCCCGGCCTGACCTGGCTGGACGCGACTTGTACCGGAAGCACGTGATAGCTGAGAACGGCCTTCAGGCGGGCCGGATTCGCTGCGAGCTCATCCATGGTCTTGGCCGGAACGGCTTTGAACGCGTCGTTCGTCGGGGCGAATACCGTGTAGGGGCCAGCTGCCTTAAGGGTGTCGGTCAGACCGGCCCGCATGACAAGGCCGTTCAGGGTGCTCAGGCTCGGGTCGCGTGCGATGGTGTCAGCGACACTGGCCGGTGTCGAGTCGGGTGAGGTCGCGCAGGCGGCCAGCACGACCAGCGGGGCGAGAACAATAAGGCGGGACGCGAAGCGCGGTGCAAGGCGGGCATTGAACATGAGTTCCTCCAGTGAATTGTTGCCGCTGAGCTTAGGCAGGCGTTGTGACACATGCGTGACGGCAGCAAGACAAAACAGTGACAAAACCCTGTCACGGGCATGTCACAAAACATTCTTAGAGTCGCTTCAACGCAGTCACAACCAACCTGAGGTGAACCCATGACGTTTCGGATCCGTACCGCGCTTTTGAGCGCAGCAGCTTTTTCCCTGACAGGCCTTGCTTCCGTGGCGCAAGCCCAGGAAGTCACCGGCGCCGGCGCAACCTTCCCGGCGCCCCTGTATGCCAAGTGGGCTTCGGATTACAACAAGGCCACCGGTGTGCGTATCAATTACCAGTCGGTTGGCTCAGGCGCAGGTATTCGCCAGATCGACGCCAAGACCGTTGCCTTTGGTGCTTCGGACATGCCGCTCAAGGACGAGGACCTGGCCAAGAAGGGCCAGATGCAGTTTCCAACCGTAATCGGTGGAGTGGTCCCGGTTGTGAACATCAAGGGCATCGCCCCTGGCCAGATGAAACTGACGGGCCAGGTGCTGGCAGATATCTACCTGGCAAAGATTACCAAGTGGAATGACCCCGCCATTGCGGCGCTCAACCCGGGCGTGCCCCTGCCGGATGCCGCGATCTCGCCGGTGCGTCGCGCCGATGGTTCGGGCACCACGTTCATCTTCACGAACTACCTGTCCAAGGTGAGCCCGGACTGGAAAGCCAAGGTAGGAGAGGGTACTGCCGTGAACTGGCCGACAGGAGCCGGTGGCAAGGGTAACGAAGGCGTCGCAGCCTTCGTGGGTCGACTGCCCAACTCGATCGGTTATGTCGAGTACGCCTACGTCAAGCAGAACAAGATGACCTACACCCTGCTCAAGA
>JAZKFD010000195.1:0-8091 GCA_040386635.1 Pseudomonadota bacterium | reverse complement strand
TCGCCCCCGCCGCCGGTGGGGGCGTTCGCGGGTCACACGCACGCGCTGCCGAGGGTGAGCGGCGCCAAACTCAGCAACCAGGGTGCGCAGCACGTCCCACTCTGTGGGAGGCGCGATGCCGGCTTTCGCGAGTCGCTCCATGTAACGAATAATGACGGGCTGGTGAATTCAACTTGTGGTCGCAACATGTTCTCGACGATGCACGCGAGGCCCACCGCCGTGCGGACCCGCAGCACGCGGAAATGCACGCCTTGGCCGCGGTTCGGGTTGGTCCCGGCCCGCGCGTATTCCAGAAACAGCACACTCAGGCCTTCCTGCACGCCACGCCGACGCCGACGCCGACGCGAGCGTGAAGGTCAGGCAAGAGACGGTGGGCTTGGGCAGGCCGGTGACTTTGGCGATCTCCACGTTGCCCAGCAGCTTCTGGTCGAGCACGAAGGCCCGCAGTGTGGCGAGCCCGCGGGGCAGCGCGTTTGTCAAGGCGCGTCCGCATCGTCTGTCTTGAACTCGGCACCGGCACGGCCGGTGGACAACGCTGGCGCGTTGCCAACCGGCCATTTTGGATTACCTCGGATATGGAAGACGTTCTTTGCGCAGCCTTCAGAGATCCAGAACCAGACGAGCTGATTTCGCACGCGAGCAGCATGGCGTGAACTGGTCGTTTGCCGCCCGCTCGGCGGGAGTCAGATAGAGATCCCGGTGGTCGGGCTCGCCCTCGAGCACCCGGACCACGCAAGTGCCGCAGACGCCTTGCTCGCACGACGTTGGCACGTACACACCGGCTTCCGCTAGGGCCTGCACCACGGTACTGTCCATCGGCACGTAGATGACTTGGCCGGAACTGGCGAGCCTGACCTCGAAGCTGGCATCGGTACGTCTTGCTACGGGCTCGGCGGCGAAAAATTCATAGTGCAGTTGCCCCTCAGGCCAACCTGCGGCGCGCGCGGTGCTGAGCACCGCATCCATGAAGCCCTTCGGCCCACAGACATAGACGTGCACCCCCGGCTGCGGCTTGTCGAGCACCGCGTGAATATCCAGCTTCTGTTCCGGCGGCCCGTCGTCAAAGTGGAACTGCACTCGCGAGACGAAGGGTGAATGCTCGATGCGCTGGTAGAACGCTGTCCGGTCACGGGAGCGCGTGCAGTAGTGCATCTCAAAGGGCTCGCCGGCAACCGCGAGCCGCTCTGCCATGCACAGGATCGGTGTGACCCCAATGCCGCCAGCGAGCAGCACGCTGGATTTTGCCTGGTGCGCGAGCGGGAAATGATTCTTGGGCGCGCTGATCGTGAGCACGTCCCCCTCATTCACCTGCTCGTGCATGGCCTTCGAGCCTCCGCGCGTCGCGGCGTCCTTCAGCACGCCTATCCTATACAGGCCGCTCTCAAAGGGCGCGTTGCAAAGTGAATACTGGCGCGTCAGCCCATTTGGCAAGTGCACATCGATATGCGAACCAGCCGAGAACGGGGGCAGCGGCTTGCCGCCAATGTCGATCAGGTCGAAGCTGCAAACATCGACCGCCTCAACGGCTTTCCGCGCGACGCGCACCTGCAATGTTCCCATGCTCATACAGACTTCCGTCGGGTTGCTTTCAGCAGTAAACACATCGCCGCCTATTGCTCTCGTTTGGCGCTTCCGCACAGCAGTCAGGGAGACGGCAGGAAACCCTTGTCAAGCCAGCCCGTAACCTCCGCTCGAACCATTCGTCAGGTGGTTGCGAAACGCGATAGTTGCAAACTCCAAGGATAATCGTAGATCGAGACGGGCAGCGGAGTCAACATGTTTTCTCTTAGATGCGGATCGCTGACCAGAATTTTCTGAGGGTACCCGGGGCGGCACAACAGCTGCTAGTGTCCTGTCCCGGTAATTCGTCCGCAGAGGCGGGCGAGTTTTTCGATGATCGAATCCGCTGTGGCGGTCCAGGTGAACGGCTTGCATTTCTCGTTGTATGAGGTGACGAAGCTGTCGATCTTCTTTGTCAACTCCTTGACGCTTTTGAATGAGCCGCGCGGCGGATCGCCTTGTCCGCGTGATGATCGCGAAGAAACGCTCCACCTGATTGAGCCAGCTGGAGTAGGTTGGAATGAAGTGCATGTGCCAGCGTGGTCGCTGCGCGAGCCACGCTCGCACCTTCGGGTGCTTGTGGCTCGCGTAGTTGTCCACGATGCAATGGACGTCCAACTCTTGCGGCACTGCCTTGTCGATCTCGCGCAGGAAAGAGAGAAATTCCTGATGCCGGTGGCGCGGCTTGCAGCTGGCCAGAATCGCGCCGTTGAGCACATTGAGCGCCGCGAACAACGTCGTAGTTCCGTGGCGGACATAGTCGTGGGTGACGCCTTCAGCGTAACCAAATCCCATCGGCAGCATCGGCTGCGTGCGTTCCAGAGCCTGGCACTGGCTCTTCTCGTCAACGCAGAGCACCAGCGCGTTTTCCGGGGGATTCAGGTATAGGCCAACGACGTCGCGCAGCTTCTCAATGAACAGCGGATCCGTCCCAGAGTTTGAAGCTCTCCACGCGGTGAGGCTTGAGTTGGAAGGCATTGAGGTAACGCGCGACGGAGGTCTTACTGATTCCGGTTTCGGCGGCAAGGCCGCGCGTGCTCCAGTGTGTTGCGCCGTCCGCCGGCTTGGTGTGCAGAGTCTTCGTGATCAACTCTGCCACTCGTTCGTCATCGACCGTGCGCGGCCGCCCTGGTCGAAGCTCGTCATACAGCCCTGGGAGCCGATTCCGCGCATACCGCGCGCGCCACTTGTTGACCGTGTTGCGATCGATCCCCAGTGTCGTCGCAACGTCAGTGCTGGCCTTGTCCGGCCCTTCGCATGCCAGGACGATGCGCGCGCGCAACGACAACGCTGTTGGAAGTGAGCGCGATCTGGCCATCGAAGTGAGCTCCGCACGCTCCATGTCCGTGAGCTCGATCGTGCTGGTGGGGGTGTATGCGTTCGGCATGAGACATCTCCAAGGATGCCTCAACCCATGCAGTTTTTGTGCCTACGAATTAGGGGGACAGGACACTATTATAGATCGCCAAGTGCACGGCTTCCCATCCGATGCCACGATTGCGGTTTTTCGCGCGGTCTCCAGTGATGCGGTCACCCAGGACGTGGATGCGTCCGAGCCGTTTGGTGTCGATGTGCAGCAGCTCGCCGGGCGTGGCGCGTTCGTAGCGGCGGATCGGCTCCACGGGATCCAAGGACTTCAGTCGTGACAGGCCGGCTTGCACCATGTAGCGGCTGACGGTAGCCAAGCTGCGCCCGCACGCCTGAGCGATACGCCACAAGGGAAGACGTTGCCGGCGCTGCTGCTCGAAGCTCGCGATCTCCGCCGGCAGGCACGGTGCAGGTCTGGTGTGCGGGCGGCAGGTGCGATCTTGCAGGCCAGGCAAGCCCTCGGCATCAAACCGCGCAAGCCGCTTGTACGCAGCACCCGCGTGTCTGCTTCGGTCTCCGGTCCCTCTTGCATCGTGAACTCCTTGTGCACTGGGGAGTCCACGTTCGCTGCTCAGGTCAGCCGCGGCAAGGACGGGATTCTTCGGACAGACACAGCATAGCGGCCTCCGGGTCCCATATCAGTTGCGATATGCGAGTATCTCGAGCCGACGCCTTCGCCGTCAAGCTGCACGGGGTGTCAAGCTGCACGGGGGATCGCAGCCCTATAATCCAGCACATGGTGCGTCGTGACGTTGAGGAAGGACTGATCCCCGCGGGGGGAGGACCGACCTTGGCTTGCTGCGCCACTCCAACGGGTGAAAGTCCCGTCCCGGTAGGCGTCGGTGCGCCGGGTAGCAGGCCCCAGGCAGCGGAGGGAGACTTCCATGCCCGAGCGGGGCGTCAAAAGCCCGTGAGGCGGCAACTGCCGCGCAGCGGGGAGCAAGCACGCGGGCCGCAACATGAAGTGAAGCCTGCAGCCTCGACAGATTTACAACCCGCAGGCCGAGCCGCTCATGTCACGGCGAAGGCAACATCACCGGGGCGAGTGCCGAAGCGCGCTGGGGACTGCGGCGGGGTATGGGGCGCAGCACGCGTGCAAGGAGTGGAGCGGAACACGAGAGACCCGTCTGCGCTGCCCGAGTCGGGGCAAGCGCGCTCGTATAAGCCCAAGGTGAAATCGAGGCGTGCGCAGCGGGAGTCCGAGGGGATCGTAGTACCGTTGGGTGCGGCGCAAGCCGTGCCCGCGAAGGCCGTGGGGCATAACGCGGCTGGAGGGAAGGGTCCCTGCGGTGGTCATGTTGCTGGAGCGGGTAAGCGCAAGGGAATGGCCGGCCAGACCGGACCTAACGACCCCGGCGGTGATGAGCCGCGCGAAAACGTGCGACAACTGCAAAGGCAGCTTTGGGCCGCAGCCAAGCGGGCGCCGGCAAGGCGCTTCCATGCGTTGTACGACCAGTTGTGCAGGGATGACATCCTGCACGAGGCGTGGAAGCGAGTGCGCCGCAACCGCGGCGCAGCGGGGATCGATCGTGTGTCGGTCCAGGATGTGGAGCAGTATGGAGTCCAGCGCTTCTTGCAGGAGCTGGGTGACGTACTGCGAGCGGGCGAGTACGGTGCGCAGGTCGTGCGGCGCGCCTACATCCCCAAGGCAGACGGAGCAAAGCGGCCCTTGGGTATTCCCACGGTGCGCGACCGGGTGGTGCAGATGGCGGCCAAACTGGTGCTGGAGCCAATCTTCGAGGCGGACTTCGAGCCGTGTTCGTACGGATTCAGACCCAGGCGCAGTGCGACGATGGCGATCGAGCGACTCAGGCAACTGGGCAATCGAGGGGCCGATCACGTGCTGGACGCCGACATCAGCGATTACTTCGGCAGCATCGATCACGACAAACTGCTTACCTTGATGGGGCAGCGCGTCAGTGACCGGCGGATACTCAAGCTGGTGAGGCAATGGCTACAAGCAGGGGTGATGGAAGACGGCGCGGTGCGCCACCCGGTGGCGGGAACGCCGCAGGGTGGTGTGATTTCGCCGCTGCTGTCGAACATCTACCTGCACGTGCTGGACCGGGTGTGGCGCCGACACGGCGCGCATCTGGGCGAACTGGTGCGGTATGCGGACGACTTCGTGGTGATGTGCCGTAGTGCGCAAGCCTGCGAAGAGGCCCAGCGCCGCATCGAGCACGTGCTGGGTCGGCTGGGCTTGAAGCTGCATCCGCAGAAGACGCGACGCGTGGTGCTGACGCAGGGCCGGGAGGGCTTCGACTTCCTGGGCTGCCACCTGCACAAGCGCATGAGCGGGCGACTGTGGCAGCAAGAGGGCGTCAGGCGGTACTACCTGTATCGGTGGCCAAGTCGCCGGGCGATGAACCGGGTGCGCGGCCGGGTGCGGGAGCTGACCCCCAGAGGGCGCTGTCATCAGGATGTGCGAAGCGTGATTGCCGAGCTCAACCCGGTGCTGCGTGGCTGGGGGCAGTACTTCGGCAGCGGCAACGCGGCCAACCATTTCATCGATGTTGACGCCTACGTCGTGAGACGTTTGCGCAGCCTGCGGGTCAAGCGCGCGGGGCGCAGCCTGAAGGCAGGCCAGGCGCAACGCTGGGATCGCGAGTACTTTGAACACCTTGGGTTGTATCGCCTGCGAGGCACCATCCGCTATGCCGGCAAACCTCCCGGAAGAAAACGGGAGTCCGCGTAATGCTGCGAGCCGACAGACCACTGGTAAGCCGTGTGCGGGAAATCCGCATGCACGGTTTGGAAGGGGGCGTTCGCTCCTGGATTTATTCAATTTAGGAACCAACGTCTACCAATGAGCGATCTAAAGACCTCCTCTGAGCAGATGCAGAAGGAAGGGTACTGGCTGCGCGGGCCCGACCTTGGATATACGTACGGCCCCGGCATGCTGATGCTCGATACCGAAGGGCGCGATCGACCGCCGGTGGCGATGGCGCAGTGGGCGCAGGCGGTCTGGTCAACTTCCTGTTCTGGGCGCCCCCCGCAGGAGATCAGTCATGATCGTGGCTAAGACCGATCACGTATTGCCTGTGTACCGGCTTCGAGCTCCTGTTCGCCGGTCATGCGAAAAGCACGAAGCCTGGCTGCGCGTGCTGCCCGGCACTGAGCGGACGGCACGCGTCCAAACCAACAACGCACGAGCCAATACGATCCAACGTTTATGCCCCCCACGCCAACAGCCCAGGCCTTTCTGAAGCGCGACCTGAAAGCCGTACTTCTCGAAGGCATTCATTCGTCTGCAATCGATGCACTCCGGCGTGATGGCTACACGCAGATCGTCACCCATGCCGGGTCGCCGTCTGGAACAGCCCTGGCGGACGCCATCGCCGACGCCCATTTTCTCGGCATTCGCTCGCGCACTCAAGTCACCGCCGAAGTGCTGCAGCTCGCCACGAAGCTGGCTGCAATCGGTTGCTTTTGCATCGGGACCAACCAGGTGGACCTTCAGGCCGCGATGCGGCTCGGCATCCCTGTCTTCAACGCTCCGTTTTCCAACACCCGCAGCGTCGCCGAGCTGGTGCTGGCGCAGATCATCATGCTCATGCGCGGGATACCGCAAAAGAACGCGATCCTTCATCGCGGCGGCTGGGTCAAGAGCGCCGCACATTCTTACGAGGTGCGTGGCAAGACGCTCGGCATTGTTGGTTATGGCCACATCGGAACGCAAATCGGCGTGCTCGCCGAACAGCTGGGCATGAGCGTGGTGTTTCTCGACATCGAGGCCAGGCTGCCGCTTGGCAATGCCCGTGAAATGGCCAGCCTGCACGATGTCCTGCAAGTCGCCGATGTCGTCAGCCTGCACGTACCTGAAACGCAGGCGACTGTGCAGATGATCGGCGCCGCGCAGCTGGATGCGATGAAGCCGGGAAGCCACCTTATCAATGCATCGCGAGGCAACGTGGTCGACATCGATGCGCTCGCGGCGGCGCTCAAGTCCGGCCACCTTCATGGCGCGGCGATCGATGTTTTTCCGATCGAGCCGCAGGGCAACGACACGACGTTTGCCTCGCCACTGACGTTCTTCGACAACGTCATCCTGACGCCCCACATCGGCGGTTCGACCTCTGAAGCGCAGGTCAACATCGGCAAGGAAGTCGCCGCCAAGCTGATCCGCTATAGCAACAACGGCTCGACCACTTCAGCGGTCAATTTCCCCGAAGTGGCACTGCCCGAGCACACCGGTCGCAGCCGTCTGCTGCATATCCACAGGAACGTGCCGGGCGTCCTGGCCCACGTCAATGAACGACTTTCGGTCGCCGGCATCAACATCGCGGCGCAGTACCTAAGCACCAACGAGGAGATTGGCTATGTGGTAATCGATGTCGACAGCGGCGCCAGCGCTTCGGCGCTGGACCAGTTGTGCTCGGTGCCGGCGACGATCCGTTGCCGAATCCTCTATTGAGTCAGCGTGGACGTGCTGATGCCGTCGACCAGCGGATCAGACAACCCAATGCTGCAGCACGCCGGCCATCGTAGTTTCGACAAGCTGCTTTGGTGTGGCGTGCGTATGTTTGAATATCCTCACACCCTGCTGCACCAGAAGGTGATGACAATCGACAGCATCTTGAGCGCGGTTGGTTCCAGCAACTTCGACGACCGCTCCTTCGAAACGAACGACGAACTGACACTTGGCATCCTCGACGCGGCGCTGGCGCGCCGGCTCGATTCAATCTTCGAGAGGTATGCCGCCCGCGCCGACGAAATGGAACAGGAGTCCTGGCGGAGGCGCCGCAGCAGGGCTCATCGGCATCGCGCGCCTGATTCTCGAGGACGCAGGTCGTGGGCCACGCTAATCATCAAGGGAATGAAGAACCCGAGGCACATGGCGACCAGGACATCCGAAGGCCAGTGAACACCGAGGACGAGCCGGGAAACGGCGACCAAGCCTGTCCACAGCGCAGCAAGCGCCATCGCCACGCTCCCGGCGCGAGGCCAGATCCGCGCCACGCACAACGCGGCAGCGGTAGCGAACGCGGCAGTGCTGAGGGTATGCCCGCTGGGAAAGCTGGAACCCCAGTACCACTGCGCCTCCCACAATGCAGGTCGGGCTCGGCCGACGATGGCTTTCGTTCCCCAGACGACGAGCGTTGCCGTGATCGGGGTCCATTTGATTTCAGTGTCAAAAGTGACGGTTCGCTTCCCCAGCAACGG
>JAZKFD010000194.1:0-15964 GCA_040386635.1 Pseudomonadota bacterium | reverse complement strand
GATGTGTCTCCGCTGGCGCTGCGAATGAGCAGCCCGTTCAACGCGGGTTACTGGCTGGCAGCGGCCTGATCATCCGGCGCGGTGCCCTCTGCACCGCCCGGGAGAAACGGTTTCGGGAAATATCAGGGCCCGTCGTCAGCGGCGGGCCTTTTCAATGGCGCTTGCCAATGACGCTCGGGATTGCGCTCGGGATTGCGCTCGGGATTGCGCTCGAGATTGCGGTCGCAATGGCGAGGTACTCGTCCACCGGGACTTCCTCGGCACGGCGTTGCACATCGAAATCTCCCGTGAATCCGTGTTCTTCCAGCCACCGGCCAAGCGTGTTGCGCAGGATCTTGCGCCGCTGACTGAACGCAACCTGCACGATCTCGGACAAAAGCTTCTCCTGCACATCGACAGGCGCCTTCCGGGGAATCATGCGAACCACCGCACTGTCCACGCGAGGTGGCGGATCAAAAGACTCCGGCGGGACAAACAGGACGTTTTCCATTTCATAACGCCACTGCAGCATCACCGAGAGACGTCCATAGTCACTCGTGGCAGGCACGGCCACCATGCGATCGATCACTTCCTTTTGAAGCATGAAGTGCTGGTCTGCAATTTGCTCCACATGGGCCAGCAGGTGGAAAAGGATGGGCGTCGAGATGTTATACGGCAAGTTGCCAACGATGCGCAGCCTGTCGGCGCCCATGGTGGCAGCCAGGTCAGCGATGTTGACCTTGAGCACGTCTGATTCAACGACCGTGAGCTGGGGATGCGCACGCAGCCGCGCTGCAAGGTCACGGTCGAGTTCGATGACCGTCAGGTGTCCCAGGCGCTCGACCAGCGGCTGCGTCAGCGCTGCCAGCCCGGGACCGATTTCCACCATCGCCTCGCCCGGATGCGGCCCGATCGCGCGAACGATCGCATCGATGATCCCGCTGTCAGACAGGAAGTGCTGCCCGAATCGCTTTCGCGGAATGTGTTTCAAAGGCGCACCTGCCGCCTATTGCGGCGGATCGCGGTACTCGACGAATGCACGGCCGCGCACTTCCTGCACAAACGTCGTGTACACCTCATCGAGCTTCTTTTCGCGCAGCACGTTGCGCACCATGTCACGCTGTTCACGCTGCGACAGGCTGGCCTGGCGACGTTCCAGCAGCTGGACCAGATGCACGCCAAAGCGCGAAATCAGAGGGTCGGCAATCTGCCCGGGGGAGAGGCTGCTCAAGGCTTCCTCGAACTCCGGAACAAACGATCCGGGGTTGGTCCACCCCAGGTCACCCCCGGAGCGATTGCTCGCGTCCTGCGAAAACTCGCGCGCGAGCGCAGCAAAGTCTGCCTGACCCGCCTCCACCCGACGCTTGAAATCCGCGAGCCGCGCCACGGCGGCCGCCTCGCTCATCTGCGCCGTGGGTCGCAGCAGGATATGTCGCGCATGCGTTTGTTCAACGGTGGCCCCTGGCATGGTGCTGAGGCGGCGTTTTTCGATAACCTTGACCAGGTGGAATCCGGCGTTGGAGCGGATCAACTCGCTGACACCGCCCTCGCTCAGGTTCACGATGGCCTGCAGAAAAAGCGGCGGGTACCGGTCGGCGGGGCGGCGTCCGACGGTGCCGCCATTGGTCGCCGCTCCGGCAGCGTCCGAATTCTCGCGGGCCAGCTTCGCAAAGTCTTCACCGGCCTTGGCGCGCGCCTGGATCCGCAAGGCCTTGTCGCGCAGCGCCGCGACTTGAGCATCGTTGGCATTGGCGGGCACTGCGACCAGGATATGGCCGAGGTTGATTTCCTGGGTGCCGATGTCGGTGCGGCCCTGCTGCTCGCGGATGAAGGTGTCGAGCTCCAGGTCGGTCACCCGAACCCGCGGCTCGACTTCGCGTTCACGCAGGCGGTTGAGCAGCAACTGGTTGCGCAACTCCTCGCGAAACAGGTTCACCGGCATTCCCTCGGCATTCAGCTGGCGGCGCAGCTGCGCGACGTCCAGCTGATTGGATCGTGCAACGTTGGCCTCGGCCTGGTCCACGGTCGCTTCTTCGATCTTGATGCCCGATTCTCTTGCGAGCTGGATCTGGGCCTTTTCGCTGATCAGGCGCTCCAGCACCTGGCGCATGAACTCGGGACGCGGTGGTATCGGCTGATTGTTGGCTGCCAGCTGTTCCTCGAACCGGGCCATGCGCAAGCGCACTTCATTGTTGGTCACCGGCTCCGAATTGACGATGGCGACAATGTAGTCTGCCGGGCGCGGCGTGTTGTCGATGACGCGTGGCGCGACGCGCGGCGCAGCAGCAGGACCCGGGCGCAAACCCTGGGCGCTGACCGCGAGGGGCCAGGCGGCCAGCTGCACAGCGCAGACGATCGACAGGGTGAAGGCTCGAATTTTCATGATGGTCACTCGTGTCACTCGTAATTGCTGAACCGGCTGGGAGTCGTTACCTGCTCGCGCAGGTACTGGTAACGCGGAATGTTTTCTTTCAGGGTCTGCAGGGCATTGGACCCCAGGCGTGTGAAGCCCACGAATTCGAGCTGGAACAGCACCCGCTTATTGGATGTATTCGTGCTGCTTTGCAAGCGCTCGAAAACAACGCGGCCCAGCCAGCAACCCGCGTCGTATTCCAGCCCGACGATCGCATCGACCAGGCGCTTGTCCTTCAGGCTCACATTCAGGCGCCCGACGCTGTACCAGCGTCCTTCTCCTTCGCCGCGCCCGGCGCCCAGGTCCTTGCCCTTGTCGCCCCACAAGTCGTTCAGCGGCCACTGCCAGCCGATGTCGATCTGCTCGCTCGAGCCGCGCTGGAGCCGATAGGCCGCACTGATCACATGGTAATTGCTGGGGCTGTAGCGGCCACCGATGGTGGAGCGGATCGACTGCGAGGTCTTGGGGTTGTACTGGAAAGTCGAGTCGATGCTCCACTTGGGCGACCAGTTGATCGTGGCGCCGAAAAGCACATCTGACAGGCGTTCGCTCACGGGTGCCGCCCCCGGCAAGGTGACCAGTTGGTCCTGGAAACGGAAACGCTGGGCGACGCTGAACCGGGCCGCTTCCGCGCCCGTGTCGGGATCGAGCAGGCGCGTGCTGGCACCCAGTGTCAGCAGATTGTTGTCCGAGATGCGGTCATGGCCGCCAAATGCGTTCTCGGTATAGATCGTCGCGAAGTTGAAGTCGTTGTAGCCCGAGTCGTAATTGGGCAGCCTGCTCTGGTCGCGGTAGGGCGTGTAAACGTAGAACGCGCGTGGCTCCAGCGTCTGGCGGAAGTTGCGACCGAAGTAGGTGGCATCGCGCTCCAGAATCAGGCCGCTGTCCAGGCTGATCGTCGGAACGGTCCGGCTCGCCGAAGTCTGCCCATTCACCAGCGGACCATCGAACTTGTACTGCGTCGCATGCAACTGCATCTTGGGCACGACAAACCAGCCGGGTGCCTGCCAGGTGCGGCTCACCTGGGCCAGTGCATAGCTGCGCTGCGCGTTCGGCTGTCCGTTGAGCACACGATCGGACACGAACTTGGAGTAGTCCGCCTCGGCCGTGAAGTCCAGTCCACCGATGAGGTCGCTGCGCGCATACCGGCTGATCAGCTGCGGCATGCGGTCGTACGGCGGAATGATGGGCGAAGTGACGTCCTGCAGGGTCTGCCACTTCACCGCACGGGCACCGAAATAGAAATCGCCATAGCTCCACGAAAGAGCCGCATCGTTGGAAAGCAGCCGCTGGGTGAGCGATGCGGTCGTGCGCGAGAAGTCGCGCCAGTAGTTATCGTCGCTGACGCGGTTGAGGTTGATGGCCACGCCCACCGGCCCGAGCGCCGTCGGGATGGTGCCGTCGTGGCGCGCAGAGTAGCCCCAGCGATGATCGTCCCGCAGCCGATCCGAAGGCATGAAATTTGCCCGGACCTTGCCTTCGTAGCCCTCTTCCATGTATCGGAACTCGCCCCCCAGGTCCACGCCCCGCTTGGTCATCAGCGTGGGGAAGAAGGTCGCATCGCGGTTGGGCGCGATATTCCAGTAGTAGGGCAGCGTGAGTTCGACGCCGTTGAGGTTGTCCAGACCGAAAGTCGGTGGCAACACCCCCGACTTGCGCTTTTCGGACAGCGGAAAGCTCAGCTGTGGCACCGGCAGGATCGGCAAGCCCATGAAACTCAGCACCGCATCCGTGGCCTGGCCGACCTCTTCCTCGTTGTCGATGCGGATGCTCGCCGCACGCAGAATCCAGTCGGGCATCCAGCTGGGGCCGGGCTGGCGCTGGCAGGTTGTATAGGTCGCGTTGCGGATGATCGCCCGCTTTTCGTCGATGAAATCGACGCGATCGGCCTGGCCATAGGCGTCGTTCTGCAGGAACCGGTACTTCGGCTCCAGGAAGAAGCCCTCGAAGGAATCGACTTTCAGCTGAAGCTCGGGGCCCTCGAACACATCGCCCGCGCGATTGATGCGTACATTGCCTTTGGCCCTGGCCAGATCATCGGGCTGGTTGTATTCAAGGCGGTCGCCGCGGATCACGGTGCTGCCCCGGCGCATTTCCGCTTCACCTTCCACGGAGGTTTCCAGATCGGGCCGCCCCGTGATCCGGTTGCCAAAGAGGAAAGTGGGAAGCTGCTCTCGCTCGGCCGCAGGAATCTCTTCCTTCAACAGCGGCGTCGGCTTGAGCAAGACGTTGTCCGGCGCGGCTTGCGCCATGGCCGGGCCGCCCTGCAAAAGCGCGCCTGCGACCAGGGCAACCGGCGTGAGGGCAAAGCGGGCGCGAAACGCCTTGTGTTTCAAGTCGTACTTCAGTGACATGTGGTTCCCGAAGGGGCGGGGCCGGCCGGCGGGAGTGGATTTGTAGAATGGATTATCCATGAGCGAACCCATTCACATCCCGGCCGCAGGAAGCATTGCGGTCAACTGGCCCGATCCCGCGCGTGAGACCGCCTTCCAGCAGTGGCTGCAAGGCATCGCATCTTCCCACCAACTGGCACAGGGCAGTGTGCGTCTGGCCTCGGCCGACGCGAGCTTTCGTCGCTACCTGCGCGTCGATTGCGCCGCCCCCGGGGCGTCCAGCCGCATCATCATGGATGCGCCCCCGGACAAGGAAGACAGCCGGCCCTTCGTCAAGGTGGGGCAGTTGCTGCTCGATGCGGGACTGAATGCACCACGCGTGCTCGCATGGGACGAGGCGCACGGGTTTCTCTTGCTGGAAGACCTCGGCACGCAAACCATGATGGAGGTTCTGAACGCCGACGACCCGCCGGCCAACCAGCAGATCTTCCTGCGGGCGGTCGATGCGCTGGTGATGTGGCAGGCAGCCTCAATGCCGGACGTGCTGCCGCCTTATGACGAGGCGCTGCTCAGGCGGGAACTGGCGCTGTTTCCCGACTGGTACGTCGAAAAGCACAAGGGGATCAAGCTGTCACCCGCGCAGCGCGAAACGCTGGACGCCGCATTCGACAAAATCGTGCGCTCCAACCTTGCGTCGCCCTCGGTGTACGTTCACCGCGACTTCATGCCGCGCAACCTCATGATCCCCGCCGATGCGGCGCAGCCCCGATTGGGTGTGCTCGATTTCCAGGATGCGGTGTACGGCCCCATCACTTACGACATCGCATCCTTGATGCGTGACGCCTTCATCAGCTGGGACGAGGAATTCGTGCTCGACATCACCGTGCGCTACTGGCAGAAGGCCCAAAAGGCGGGGCTGCCCGTCAATGCCGATTTCGGCGAGTTCTATCGCGCCGTTGAGTGGATGGGGCTGCAGCGACACCTGAAGGTCGCGGGGATTTTCGCGCGTCTGACGCTGCGCGACGGCAAGCCGCGCTACCTGGCCGACGCCCCACGCTTCATTCGCTACATCCTGGCGGCGGCCAACCGGTATCGCGAACTCGGACCCTTCGCGAAACTGATCGAGGAAATCGAAGGCATCGACGTGCAGACCAGCTACGCGTTCGGACGGGTGTAGGTCGCGCGCGATGCCCCGCTTTTATTGCGACACACCACTTGTGCCGGGCGAGAGCATAGACCTGCCCGAAGGTGCCGCTCGGCACGTACAGGTTCTGCGGCTGCAGCCCGAAAGCGTCATCACGCTCTTCAACGGCCAGGGCGGCGAGTACCAGGCCGTGGTCGAGCAGATGGGACGCAGCAATGTGCGGGTGAAGGTCAGCGAGCACGACGCGACCGAACGCGAGGCGCCGCGCGCCATTCACCTGGCGCTGGGCATGCCCGCCAACGAGCGCATGGACTGGCTGGTGGAGAAAGCGACCGAACTCGGGGTTGCGAGTATCCAGCCCCTTGTGACCGAGCGCACGGTGCTGAAACTCTCTGGCGAGCGCGCGCAGAAAAAGCAGGCCCACTGGCAGGCCATCGCCGTGGCCGCATGCGAGCAATGCGGGCGCAATCGCGTGCCTCAGGTGTTGGCGATCACAGACTTGTCGCGCTGGCTTGGGCAGGCGCCGGTCGCAGGCGCGCGCCTGGTTTTGTCCCTTTCGACGCAGGCCCAGGCGGCCGTTGATGCTGCCGGCACACAGCACCCTCTGGTGGTCCTCTCAGGCCCGGAGGGCGGGCTGACCGTTCGTGAAGAAGAAGAGGCGATCTCGCGCGACTTTTCGCCGGTGACGCTGGGCTTGCGGGTGTTGCGCGCCGAGACGGCCCCCCTGGCGTTGCTGGCGGCACTGACGCTCGCCGCGCCATAGACCGCAGCCGGGGGCTTTTTGCGCCTTGCCGCCTGGATTGGCTGCGCTTTGTCTCAGAACCGGTCGTCGAGCCAGCGCCTGAGCATGTCGTACACCGGCTCGTTATCGAGTTCGTTGAAGATTTCGTGGAAAAGCTCTTCGAAACAGTGATGCGTGACGACTGATGCCGGCGCAGCGGCAGCAAAGGCGCGGCTTCCGTCCGGATTCACCAGCTTGTCGGCGCCTGCATACAACAGCAGGGTCGGCACACGCCACGTCGGCGCTTGGGCGATAACGGTCGCACCGGTTTGCGCAATGAACAGTGCGAGCCGCGCCGAAACCCGGTCGTGCACCAGAGGATCGCGCCTGTATGCCGCCACCACATCGGGATCGTGCGAAATCAGATCGATTTCCAGTCCGTTGCCCAGCGTCAGGTTGGGCGCGACTCTGGGTACGACCGCCAAAAGCAATTTCTGCATGCCTGAAAGGCCAGGGTCGAGCGCCGGCGACGACAACACCAGCCCCTGCACGGGCAGCTTGCCCTGCGCCAGGGTGCTGGCCGCAACAACGCCGCCCATGCTGTGGCCAAAAACGATGATCGGCACCGCGCCTCCGGTCCGCAGCCGGGTGCTGTCGATCACGTCGGCGAGGTCCGTGGTGAGCCGGTCCGCAACCGGCAGGCCGCCCCGCGCGCCGTCCGACTCACCGTGCCCAAACTGGTCGTAGCCACGGACTGCGAATCCCCATCCGTTCAGGCGCCGCGCAAGCGCTTCGTAGCGACCGGCGTGCTCACCCAAGCCATGGACCAGCACCACCACACCGCGCAGGCGCATGCCTTCGGGCAGCGGCCAGTCCTGGACGGCCAGGTTGTCGCCGTCGGTCGCGGTGAATGTCGAGAGCGTCGATTCGCTGCGCAGGGCGGTGCTCATGCCGCGGATGATGGGCCGCCTTGATGAGCCGCGCAAGACGGATTTCGCCCCGGGGCGGGATTCAGACGTCGCGACCGCTGATTTCGGGAACAAGTCACCAAAGCGTTGTGAAGTTGTTTACTTCAACGCGTCGTGCGACTTTTCCTTTCGCCTCAAGGCATCTGCGCAATCACCTCAGCCACGGCTGCTGTCAGCTTGCGCGCATACGGCACGTGCAGGAATTCATTGGGGCCGTGGGCATTGCTCTTGGGGCCGAGCACGCCGCATACCATCATCTGCGCCTTGGGGAATCCCTTGCTCAGCATGCTCATCAGGGGAATGGTTCCGCCCTGGCCGATGAACCCGCAGGGCGCGCCGAAGTGGGCTTGCGAGGCCTGGTGCAGCGCATTCTGGAACCAGCTGGCCGTCGATGGCGCGTTCCATCCGGTCGCGCCGCCGTTGGATTCGAAAGTGACTTTTGCCTGGTAAGGGGCGTTGTCCTCGAGCAGCGCCTTGAGCTCCTGGACGGCTTGCCCCGCGTCCACCAGGGGGGGCAGGCGCAGCGACAACTTGAATGCGGTGTAGGGCCGCAGCACATTGCCGGCATCCTGCAGGGAGGGGAAGCCTTCCGCACCCGTCACCGACAGCGTTGGCGTCCAGGTACGGTTCACCAGGGCCTGTACCGGATCCGTGGTCGTCGGCAAGGCAAACGCGGTCGATCCCCCGCAGTCGTAATGTGCCCAGGGGAAGCGCTTGTAGACCTCATCGCCCAGGATCGCAGCCGTTGCCTTGGCCTGCGCGAGTCGATCGGCTGGCACCTCGCAGTGAAAACTCGCGGGCAACAGGCGCCCGGTCTTGCTGTCCTCCAGGCGATCGAGCACCTGCCGCATGATCCGGAAGCTCGATGGCACCAGCCCGGATGCATCGCCTGAATGAACGCCTTCCGTCAGGATTTCAACCTTGAGGGTGCCGCTGGCCATGCCGCGCAGCGAAGTGGTCAGCCACAGCTGGTCGTAATTGCCCGCTCCCGAATCCAGGCAGATGACCAGGGACACGTCGCCCAGGCGTGAGCGCAGGGCATCCACATAGGGCAGCAGGTCGTACGAGCCCGACTCCTCGCAGGTTTCAACCAGGCCGACGATGCGCGGATGCGGAAGGTTCTGGGACTTGAGCGCCTGCACGGCGGCGATGCTGGCGTAAACCGCGTAGCCGTCGTCGGCGCCACCCCGCCCGTAAAGCTTGCCGTCTTCGTACTTCGGGGTCCAGGGGCCCAGGTCATTGCGCCAGCCGCTGAATTCAGGCTGCTTGTCGAGGTGGCCGTACATCAACACCGTCTCGGTGCTCCCCGCCCGGGTCGCGGGGATTTCAAAGAACAGCACCGGCGTGCGCCCCTCGAGACGGACGACCTCCAGCGTGAGGCCTTCGACTTTCTGGGCTTCGACCCATGCTGCGGCATTGCGCATCACGGTCTCCAGGTAGCCATGGGCCGCCCAGTCCTTGTCGAAACCAGGTGACTTGGCAGGAATCGCTATGTATTCGGTGAGCTGGCGAACAATATCGCCATCCCACTTGGCCGTGGTGTGGGCCAGGGCGGCGGCAGGGTCGAGCAGGCCTGCGGGAATCTCGCGGTGCAGCGGTGCGTTCATGGTGTCGGTCTTGTGTCAGGAGGCAATCCGCCACTGTACGCTGGGCTGGCGCAGGGCGCTAGAGTGCAACCTTTGTCGCAAGGGTGACCGACATGGATATCAGGGAAGTCAACTCGGGCAGTCAGCCTATCCGCTTCGAGCAACACGAGCGCCAACGCATCCGCGTCGAGCAACACGAGCGCCAACGCATCCGCGTCGAGCAACACGAGCGCCAACGCATCCGCGTCGGCGTGGGCGGCTGGACATTCGAGCCCTGGCGAAGCAATTTCTATCCCGAGGGGCTTGCGCACAGCAAGGAGCTGCACTACGCCAGTCGCAGGCTCACCGCGATCGAGGTCAACGGGACCTACTACAGCACCTTCAAGCCAGCGACGTTCGCCAAATGGCGGGACGATACCCCGGACGGCTTCATTTTCTCGTTGAAGGCCAACCGGTTTGCAACCAACCGCCGAGTGCTCGCTGATGCAGGTGAATCAATCCAGCGCTTCGTGAACAGCGGGATCAGCGAACTTGGCGACAAGCTCGGACCCATCGTGTGGCAGTTCATGCCTACCAAGCAATTCGACGCGCACGACTTCGAGGCGTTCCTGAAGCTTCTGCCGCGCGATCTCGGCGAGCGCCAACTGCGTCACGTTCTGGACGTGCGCCACGCGAGCTTTAACGATCCGCAATTCCTGCCAATGGCACGGCGCTTCGGCTGCACCGTGGTCCACACCGACTCGGAGAAGTTCCCCGCCATCGCCGATGCGCAGAACGATCTTGCATACGTCCGCTTGATGCGCAGCGCCTCGGACTGTCCGACGGGCTATCCGCCGGGCGAGATCGCCAAATGGGCCGAGGGCGCCCGGGCGTGGATTGCCAAAAGTGCGTCGCACCAGGTGTTCGTGTTCTTCATCAACGGCGCCAAAGAACGCGCACCAGCAGGCGCCTGCGAGCTGATTTCAAGGCTGGGCTAACGACATCCGCACTGCTTGGCATATCTCGTGCTAGCAATTTCATAGCGCGGCGGTAGGAGGACTCTTACGACTTGTTTCGCCGGTGTCGTTCAGGCTGGTGCAAGGGCGCGGATTAAATTCAAAACGTGACAAGACAAGACAAGCTGTTGGGAGACAAATAACATGGCCTACGTTTTCGAAACCGTCCCCGCGAACCGGGGGCTGATTGACCTGGACGACCCTCGCGAAGTGAGCTGGTGGCGCAAGCGTTTCGACTGCAGTGAAGTTCAGCTGCGTCGGGCCGTTGCGCAGGTGGGACCTTCCGCGGCGCATGTGGAGCAGGTTCTCGACGGCAGCGCTTTCATTGTTACGCTGGCGCCGGCCTGAGGTCGCCAGCCTCGTCCAGCCATTTCAAAGCGCCTTTGCCGGCTTCGTTCAGTCGGGCGACCAGCGCGGGCATTGCTTCGCGATCAAGAACGAAAACGAAGACCACAGCCTCCTCGTGGCTGACATGCCTGAGAGCAGCACCCGCTAGTTGCAACTCCCTGCGCACCATTCCCTCCATCGCGTATGGCACCGCGCATCGGCGTTCAACGGGGCGCACCTGCCGGATCTTTTCTGACTTCAGCAAAGCCTGTGCGACCGCGTCGGTGTAGGCACGCACCAGGCCGCCTGCGCCGAGCTTGACCCCGCCGTAGTAGCGCACCACAGTGGCCAGAACGCCATCCAGCTCTTGCCGCCTGAGCACTTCCAGCATGGGACGGCCTGCGGTGCCCGATGGTTCGCCGTCATCATTGGCGGCTGACTGTCCGCCTGCAAGCAGCGCCCAGCACACATGCGTGGCGCTGGGATGCTGCATCCGAAGTCCTGAAACAATTTTCAGGGCCTCGGCGCGATCGGCGACGGATTGCACGCAGCCGATGAACCGGCTTTTCTTGATGAGAATGTCGCTCTCAACGGGGCACGCGAGGCCGAAAGTCACGTCCTAGCGCCAGGGCCCCATCCAGGCCAGGCCATCTGACGTTCCTTGCGCCTGCGACCCGCGGGCGGGACGGTATTCACACCCGATCCATCCCTGCCAGCCGCACTGCGCGGACACCTCATCAATCACCCTGAAAAGATAGGGGTAGTTCACCTCGCCGATGTCGGGTTCATGTCGCTCGGGCACGCCTGCAACCTGGAAATGCCCGACCCGGCCCGTGGGGAGGTATTGCCGGATCTTCATTGCCACATCTCCCTCGACGATCTGGCAGTGGTACAGGTCCATCTGCACCTTGGCATTGGGCGCGTCGATCTCAGAGAGCAACTCGTGGGCGTGATCCTGCCGGTTGAGAAAGAAGCCCGGAATGTCGCGCGTGTTGATGGGCTCCATGAGCACATCAACACCTTGCTTCGATGCCTGCTGCGCGGCCCAACGCAGGTTCGCAACATAGGTGGGGCGCACCGTGGCCCGCTCGACACCTGCGGGCACCAGGCCGGCCATCACATGGATTCGCGGGCACTTCAAGGCGTCTGCGTAGCGAAGGGCTGATTCGATGCCGGCGCGAAACTCGGCTTCGCGCCCGGGCACGCAGGCCGTGCCGCGCTCACCCTTGTCGAAATCGCCGGGGGGCGCATTGAAAAGGACCTGCTGCAATCCATTCGATTCAAGGCGCGCCGTGATTTCCGACGGCTTCAGGGCGTATGGAAACAGGAATTCCACCGCACGGAAACCGTCGCGAGCGGCGGCGTCGAAGCGCTCGATAAACTCGAGCTCGGGGTACATCATGGAGAGATTGGCGGCAAACCGGGGCATGTGTGCTCCTCGTCGGAGCCACCAGCATACCGCCTCAGGCCAGGCCCGATATTCGCAGCAGCAGACCCACCAGCGCGCACGCTGCAATGACCGGCATGACGCCGATCTTGAATCGCAGCAGGGCTATCGCCGCAGCAACAGCGATCGCCAGGCTGAAAACATCCAGCTTGCCCGTCACCGGATGCCAGGCGATATGTCCGAGAAAGAAAATCCCGAGGCTTGCAATCACGCCGACCACGGCCGCCGTGATGGCCGTCAGCGGCGCAGTGAACCGGAGGTTGCCGTGCGTTGCTTCCACCAGCGGTCCGCCTGCGAGGATGAAAAGAAACGACGGCAGGAAGGTGAACCAGGTGACGATGATGGCGGCCAGGGCGGCGCCCATGAACTGCGCGCCCGGACCCAGCACCTGTTGGGACCACCCGCCCAGGAATCCGACGAATGCGACAACCATGATCAGCGGTCCTGGCGTGGTCTCGCCCAGGGCGAGCCCGTCGATCATCTGGGGACCGGTCAGCCATTGAAAGTGCTCGACCGCGCCCTGGTACACATACGGCAGCACTGCATACGCACCACCGAACGTGAGCAGCGCCGCCTTGGTGAAGAACCAGCCCATCTGCGCCAAGGTGTCGTCCCAGCCCCGCGCGGCAACCAGCACCCCCATCGGCACCAGCCAAAGCACCGCGCCCACCATCGCCACCACTGCCAGACGCGACGGCTTGAACCGCGCGTGATCGGGCGTTGGCGTGTGGTCATCGATCACGAAGGGCTCGCCCGCCTCTATTTTCGTGCCGGCGGCATGACCCGCTCCGCTGGCGAACTGCGCCGGCACCCACTTTCCACCCAGAGCACCAATGATCGCCGCAGCCATCACCACCGCAGGAAACGGCACGCGCACGATTGCTACCGCAACGAAGCTTGCAACTGCGATGACCCAGAGCAAGGGCACGCGGCGCGGATGCTTGAGCGTGCGGCTACCGATTCGCCAGACGGCCTGCAGCACGATAGCAGCGACTGCAGGCTTGATGCCATAGAAAAGCCCGGCCACCCAGTCAACGTCGCCGTAGGCCACATAGACCCAGCTCAGGCCGATCAGGATGAACAGGGAGGGCAGCACAAACAGCGCGCCGGCCACGATGCCGCCCCATGTGCGATGCATCAGCCAGCCGATATAGGTCGCCAGCTGCTGCGCTTCCGGTCCGGGCAGCAGCATGCAATAGTTAAGTGCGTGCAGGAACCGCCGCTCGGAGATCCAGCGCTTTTGCTCCACCAGCTCCCGGTGCATGATCGCGATCTGCCCAGCCGGCCCGCCGAAGCTGATGAAGCCCAGACGCAACCAGAAGCGAAGCGCATGCATGAAGGGAACTGTGTTCATGAGCGGGCCTCGGCAACGCAAGCTCCCTGCCACGCATGGCGCCCGCCTGCGGCGCCTCGGCACCATGCGTAAAGCGCGTCGTATACCGGCAGGGCTGCTGCCAGCATTTCATGATCGTCGGTGTGAAGCAGCGAAAGGCCAAGCGATATCGCGAGCAGACCGGCTGATTGCGGCGCGAGTTCCAGTCGATCGGTATCGGCCCCTCGCACGATGGTCGCAAGCGCATCGAGAGTCGAATCGCGCAGGTCGAACGCTTTGAGCAAAGCGTCGAAACTGCACTGCGCCCCTTCGTGCGTGATGGGGGCATCCGCGATGTCGTAGGGCACCGCGCGCAAGCGTTTCGCCTGCTCAAACACCTCGGCCGCCGGGACGTAGTGGAATTCGGCGTTCGGGTCGATGAAACGGGCGATGAGCCACGGACAGGCGATGCGATCGATCTTCGGCCGCGAACGGGTGATCCACCGCGAAGGCGCCAGGCCGGTTACGCCCAAATCAGGGCGCTTTCGCAGTGTCGGCAGACCCTCATCGATGAAGCCTTCGATACCGCCTTGCAGAAAGCGGGCGTTCCATCCGCGGGCGCGCAGTTCGCAGGCGGCCTGCTCCCCGATTTCCAGGCCGTGCACGCAATGGACCACCACGTCGCGGGGGGACTGCTCTGCCGCAAACCGCGCAACGCCTTCGGGCGCGCACCGCCGGGCGCCAGGCATCATGCGGTCGCTCTCGTCAAACCGCAGGTCGCGCCTCACGTCCAGCAGAAGCGGCGCCCCGGGACGGCCGACAAGATTTGACAGGTCGGCGGGAGAAATAAAGTAGCTCGATGGCATAGAGGTGTCCATGGTTAACTCCAACAGGGAAGTTGCCAGCACTTGGACGGGACACCGTCTATCTTGAGCGACCGGGAGGCTGTGTTCCCGATATCCATAATGCTACATCAAGCAGCACCCATCCCATCGAGGCGATCAGCCGCGCTCGAACCTGAACACCGCCGTGCTGGCACGCGCGTTCGGCAGGAACCGCACTTCGCGTCCGTCCTGCAGCCCGAAAGCATCGAGGATCGAAAGACGGTTGCGGGTCGCCAGCACTTCGAAATCCTTGTAGGTGCCCACGCGAATGTTGGGGGTGTCGTACCACTGGTAAGGCAGCCTTTTCGTGACGGGCATCCGCCCGCGCAGCACGGCCAGGCGGTTGGGCCAGTGGGCGAAATTGGGAAAGGCGACGATGCCCGTGCGGCCCACGCGCGCCGTTTCCACCAGCATCGTCTCGGTGTTGCGCAGGTGCTGGAGCGTGTCCACCTGCAACACCACGTCGAAGGACGAGTCGTCGAACATCGACAGGCCCTCGTCCAGATTCAGCTGGATGACGTTGACGCCGCGCCTGACGCAGGCCAACACGTTGGCATCGTCAATCTCGACGCCGTAGCCGCTGCAACCACGCTTGCGCTGCAGGTAGTCGAGCATGGCACCATCGCCGCAGCCCAGGTCGAGCACGCGCGAGCCTTCGGGAACAAGCGCGGCGATCGACTCCACCAGCCGTTCGCTCATGCAGCCTCCCGTACGGTTTCGGTTGCAATCCGATCGAAATAAGAACGAACCACCGACAGGTAGCGCGAATCCTCCAGCAGGAATGCATCGTGGCCGTGGGGCGCATCGATTTCGGCGTAGCTCACGTCGCGCCGGTTGTCCAGCAGGGCCTTCACCAGCTCACGGCTGCGCGAAGGCGCGAAACGCCAATCGGTCGTGAAGCTCACCAGCAGGAACTTCGCCTGCACAAGCGCGAAGGCGCGGGTCAGGCTGCCATCGTGCCTGAGCGCAGGGTCAAAGTAGTCCAGTGCGCGCGTGATTAGCAGGTAGGTGTTGGCATCGAAGTAATCGCTGAACTTGTCGCCCTGGTAGCGCAGGTAGCTTTCAATCTGGAACTCCACATCCTGCGTGGTGTAGCGCACGTCAATTGCGTCCTGCAGCTGCCTGCCGAACTTGGCGTTCATCACGTCGTCGGAGAGATAGGTGATGTGCCCGATCATCCGGGCAATGCGCAGCCCCCGTTTCGGGATGACGCCGTGTTCGTAGAAATGGCCGCCATGGAAATCCGGGTCGGTGACGATGGCCCGGCGTGCGACTTCGTTGAACGCGATATTTTCTGCCGTGAGATTGGGTGCGCTGGCCACCACCACGGCATGGCGAACCCGCGCTGGATATTGCAGCGTCCATGACAGCGCCTGCATGCCCCCCAGGCTACCCCCCATCACGGCCGCCAACGTCTGGATACCCAGCGAATCCAGCAGGCGGGCCTGGGCGTCCACCCAGTCTTCGACCGTGACGACCGGAAAGTGCGCCCCGTAGATCTTGCCGGTATCGGGGTTCACATGCATGGGACCGGTCGAACCAAAGCAGGAGCCGAGATTGTTGACACCAATCACAAAGAAACGATTGGTGTCCACCGGCTTGCCTGGCCCGATCATCGTGTCCCACCAGCCTTGCGAGTTGGGCCGGTCTTCGTAGATGCCCGCCACATGGTGCGAGGCATTCAAGGCATGGCAAATCAGGACTGCGTTGCTTTTATCGGCGTTGAGCGTGCCGTAAGTCTCATACGCGAGCGCGTAGTTGCGTATGGATGCGCCGCTTCGAAGCGGCAAGGGCGCATCGAACGACATCAACTGCGAAACGGCAACCAGCGTCATGGCAAGAAAAATCCCGGCGT
>JAZKFD010000193.1:5864-8611 GCA_040386635.1 Pseudomonadota bacterium | reverse complement strand
TCCGATTCGTCGAAGACGACTGGGAAAACCCCACGCTCGGCGCCTGGGGCCTGGGATGGGAGGTCTGGCTCAACGGCATGGAGGTCACGCAGTTCACGTATTTCCAGCAGGTCGGCGGCATCGACTGCAAGCCGATCACGGGCGAGATCACCTATGGTCTGGAGCGCCTGGCGATGTACCTGCAGGGCGTCGATAACGTCTACAACCTGAAGTGGACCGAGGGCCTGAGCTACGGCGACGTGTACAGGCAAAACGAAGTCGAGCAGTCCACCTACAACTTCGAGCACAGCGATGCAGAGTTTCTTTTCACGGCATTCGGTGCACATGAAAAGCAGGCGAAGTACCTGATGGAGCAGCAGCTGGCGTTGCCTGCGTACGAGCAGGTCCTGAAAGCCGCGCACAGCTTCAACCTGCTGGATGCGCGCGGCGCGATCAGCGTCACCGAGCGCGCCGCCTACATCGGCCGCATTCGCAATCTGGCGCGAGCGGTCGCCCAGAGTTACTACGACAGCCGTGAGCGCCTGGGCTTTCCCATGGCGCCGCGCGAATGGGTGGATCAGATGCCCAGAAAATCGCCCGCAGTGGCGATGGGTGCATAAGTCATGGCCATACAAAATCTTCTCGTCGAACTCTTCGTCGAAGAGCTGCCGCCCAAGGCGCTCAGGAAACTCGGCGATGCATTTGCTGGCGTCCTTTTCGAGCAGCTAAGGGCGCAAGGACTCACTACCGCAGAATCGTCGTTGACTTCGTTCGCGTCACCGCGCCGCCTGGCTGCGCATGTCACGGCCGTGGCAAGTCATGCAGCCGACAAGGCCGTCTCGCAAAAGCTGATGCCCGCGAGCGTGGGTCTCGATGCAACCGGCAACCCAACGCCAGCGCTGCTCAAGAAACTGCAATCGCTGGGAGCTGATGCTGGCGCTGTTGCGGGGCTCAAGCGCGTGATGGACGGCAAGGCTGAGGCGCTCTTCTACGAAAGCAACGCGAAGGGCGCGACCTTGGCCGAGGGCCTGCAAAAGGCATTGCTCGAGAGCATCGCCAAACTCCCGATCCCCAAGGTCATGACCTATCAGCTGGCCGACGGCTGGACCGATGTGAAGTTCGTGCGCCCAGCCCATTCGCTGATCGCCCTGCACGGCAGCACGGTGGTGCCGATCGAGGCGCTGGGCCTGAAAGCCGGTAACTCGACTGGAGGGCACCGCTTCGAGGCGGCAGTCAACCCGGTTCTTGTGAGCGATGCCGACAGCTATGCCGCGACGCTTGAAAAGGATGGTTCGGTCATCGCTGGTTTTGAGGCGCGTCGCGCCCAGATCGTGCGTCTGCTCGCCGATGCAGCAGCGAAGGTCGGCGGCGGTGCGCGCGCCATCGAAGACGACGCACTGCTTGACGAAGTGACTTCGCTGGTCGAGCGTCCCAACGTGCTCACATGCCAGTTCGAGAAAGAGTTTCTCGAAGTGCCCCAGGAGTGTCTCATCCTCACGATGAAGGCCAACCAGAAGTACTTCCCCCTGCTCGACGCGAGCGGCAAGCTCACCAACCAGTTCCTGGTGGTGAGCAACATCCGCCCGACTGATGCCAGTGCCGTGATCGGCGGTAATGAGCGCGTTGTACGTCCGCGCCTGGCCGACGCCAAGTTTTTCTTTGACCAGGACCGCAAGAAAACCCTCGAATCGCGCGTCGCGGGGCTCGGCAAGGTCGTGTATCACAACAAGCTCGGCACACAGGGCGAGCGCGTCGAGCGCGTGCGCGCCTTGGCGCGGAGCATCGGCACGCGGCTGGGCGGCGATGCGCTTGCGCAGCAAGCCGATCGCGCTGCGCAGCTTGCCAAGGCCGACCTGATTACCGACATGGTTGGCGAGTTTCCCGAATTGCAGGGGATCATGGGTCGCTACTACGCGCTCAACGACGGACTAGGCCAGGAGGTCGCGGACGCCATTGAAGATCATTACAAGCCGCGCTTTTCAGGAGATGAATTGCCACGCAGCCATGCAGGCGTTTCAGCGGCTCTGGCTGACAAGCTCGAGACGCTTGCGGGCCTGTTTGCGATCGGCCAGTTACCCACTGGCGACAGGGACCCTTTCGCTTTGCGCCGCCATGCCCTGGGCATCGTGCGCATGCTTAGTGAAAAGGACCTGCCTTTGCAGCTGGACGATCTGGTCCATGAGGCGGTTGCGCTGTTCCCGCAGGCCGATGCAAAAACGCCAGGCCTGTTGCTCGATTTCATCTACGACCGCCTGGCCGGCACCTTGCGCGAGCACGGCTACAGCGCGCAGGAAGTCGATGCCGTACTCGCGCTGCGTCCACAGCGGCTGGGCGATGTGAACAAGCGCCTCGCAGCTGTCCGGGCCTTCGCCGCGTTGCCTGAAGCCCCCGCCCTGGCCGCCGCCAACAAGCGCATCGGCAATATCCTCAAGAAAGCTGAGAAGGCCGATCCCCACGTGAGCGAAACGTTGTTGCAGGAGGACGCCGAGAAGGCGCTTCATGCGATGACGCAGAAGGTCGCGCCGCAGGCGAACGCGCAATTCGAGGCGGGCGACTACACCGGCTCCCTGCAGACGCTGGCCGCGCTTCGTTCGACGGTCGATGCCTTCTTTGACGGGGTGATGGTCAATGCACAAGAGATGGACTTGCGCCTGAACCGCCTGGGTCTGCTGGCTACCTTGCATCAGGCGATGAACCGGGTGGCCGACCTGTCTCGTCTCGCGGCGTAACATCGCGCACCATGAAGCTCGTCATCCTCGATCGCGACG
>JAZKFD010000193.1:0-5854 GCA_040386635.1 Pseudomonadota bacterium | reverse complement strand
CATCAACGCCGACAGCGACGAATTCATCAAGTCGCCCGAGGAGTGGACGCCGCTTCCGGGCGCGCTCGAAGCGATTGCCCGCCTCAACCACGCTGGCTGGCATGCGGTGATTGCCTCCAATCAGTCGGGGCTCGGCCGCGGCTTGTTCGACGTGGGCTCGCTCAACGCCATGCACGCCAAGATGCACAAGATGCTGGCGACGCAGGGCGGGCGTATCGATGCGGTGTTCTATTGCCCGCACAGCCCCGATGAGGGATGTCAGTGCCGCAAGCCGCTGCCGGGACTGTTCGAGCAGATCGCCGAGCGGTTTGGCGTGGACCTTAAGGGCACCCCCGTTGTTGGTGATGGGTTGCGTGACATGCAGGCCGGATCGCTTGCCGGATGCGAGCCGCATCTGGTATTGACCGGCAAGGGCGCAGCCTTGAGAGGTCAGCCGCTGCCGGCCGAGTACCCGCCTGGCACGCAAGTGCATGAGGACCTCGCTGCATTTGCCGACTGGCTGATCGCACGCAGCATTCCCAAACCCGCCGCCTGAAGTTCGACTGATGCCCCTGATTCGATCCGTTCTCCACGCGCTCTGGATGCTCGTGACCGTCATCCCCTGGGGCATATGGATGGTGACGTCCTCGATCTGGAGCTCTGGCACGCAGATGTGGTGGAAGGCGCAGCGGTGGCTGACGTGGGCCGTAGGCCCAATAGGTCGCGGCATATTGGGAATCGAGGTGCGTATCACGGGTTACGAGAACCTTCCCATTGGCGAGAAGAGCCCTGCCATCTTGCTGGTCAAGCATCAATCCACGCTGGAGACCTTCCTCATCCCCACGCTGATGCCGCATCCGCTGGCGTTCGTCTTCAAGCGCGAGTTGATCTACGTTCCCTTCTTCGGTTGGGCGATGGGTCGCATGGATATGATCCATATCGACCGAAGCCTGAAGGCGCAGGCGTTTTCCAGGGTGGTGGAGCAGGGCAAGCGGCTGTTGGCTGAAGGCGTGTGGGTCATCATGTTTCCGGAAGGCACGCGCATTCCTCGCGGCCAGAAGGGCATCTACAAGCATGGCGGAACGCGTCTGGCGGTTGAAACAGGCGCGCCAGTGATTCCTATCGCCGTGACGTCCGCCAAGGTATGGCCACGCAAGGCTTTCATCAAGCGTCCCGGCGTTGTCGATGTGTCAATCGGCAAGCCGATTCCGAGTCAGGGCCGCGAGCCCGACGAACTGCTGCGTGAGGTCGAAGCCTGGATCGAAGCCGAGATGCATCGACTGGATCCCGAGGCTTACAAATAATGGCACTTCGGCCGCGAGGCCAGCCGCTAAACTCGGGCCCCATGCACCGGTTGCTGCAGCTCACACTCGATCTCTTCGACACCAGGCCTGAATCTTCCGCGCCCGAACAACAGGCAGCGCCCCTGCCCCCGGCCCCGGCCCCGGTGGATTCACTGGCTGCTGCCACCCCATCACCCCGGCAGCGCAAGTCGACTGCTGCGCCTGCACCGGTTGCAGACACGGCGCCCGAGGCACTGCAGGCGCGCCTGGGCGAGTTGCTTGCGCCCGCCTCGTTTCGTCATCCGCGTGCCAACCGCGAGGCGCTTCTGCGTGACTCGGTAGTGGCGTTCGAGCTGCGCCGCGGCAAACGCCGCAGCATCGGTTTCAGCGTCGGCCCCGAGGGCTTGACCGTCACCGCCCCGAAGTGGGTACCGCTGCGCGAGATCGACGAGGCGGTCAAGACCAAGACCGACTGGATTCTGAAGAAGCTGGATGCAGCGCACGAGCGGCATCGCCGCATCGAGTCGGCGCGCATCGAGTGGAAAGATGGCGCGTCCTTTCCTTATCTGGGCGAGGACGTCATCGTGATGGTGGACCCGCGCCATGCGTTTACCGAGGTAGGCGCCGTGCTCAACACGGACGCAAACGCCTTGCCGGGAATGCCGCGCCTCACCTTGCACGTGGGACTTCCTCACAACGCGACGCACGAACAGGTGCGCGATTCGGTTCAGGCGTGGCTGATGCGCCAGGCCCAGTCACTTTTCACCAAACGGCTCGATCACTTCGCGCCGCTGCTGGATGTGCAGTGGCGTAAGCTGGTGCTAAGCAATGCCGGCACGCGCTGGGGCACGGCCCATTCCGATGGGCTGATACGGCTCAACTGGCGACTGATCCACTTTCGGCTGCCAGTGATCGACTATGTCGTCGCACACGAACTGAGTCATCTGCGGGTCATGGACCACAGCCCCCGGTTCTGGGATACGGTGCGCACCGTGGTGCCCGACTTTGCGCAACTTCGCGGACAGCTCAAGGACGAAGCGCTGCCTCCCTGGTGACACTCAGGCAGGCGCGAAACGCCACACGCCGGCCTCGTCCCTGAAGCGCTGCAACTTCTTCTCATACCAGAGCAGGTGCAAGTGCGCGAGCGCCTCGCCCATGGCGAACGTTGTCTGGTGAAGGTCAAGTTGGCGCTTGAACATGATCGGAAGAATGTCAGCGGCGCATTGCGGCGACGTTCCGCATGCCTCCATCACCTCTGCCAACCGGTCGCGATGGTGGTCGTGCAACTGCTTGATCCGCTCGTGCAGTCCGCGAAATGGCTTGCCGTGGGACGGCAGGGTCAGGGTGTCGGCGGGTAAATCGTCAAAGCGGTCAATCGAGGCGAGAAACGCCCGCAGCGGATCGGATTCGGGCTCGACGTCGTAGACGCTCACGTTGGTCGAGATGCGAGGCAGCATCATGTCGCCCGAGATCAGCACCTTCAGGTCGTCGCAGTAAAGCGCAATGTGTTCCGGGGCGTGGCCGTAGCCGCCGATGCAACGCCATCTGCGTCCACCGATGACCAGGTCGTCGCCATCGCGCATTCGGTGGAAGGACGATGGCACCTCCGGCACCATCGTCGGGTAATAACTGGCGCGCGCGCGAATCTTCGCGATCGAATCTTCATCGACAAGTCCGTGCGCCGCAAAAAAATCTGCTGTGTGATCACCGCCGAAACCGGTGGTGCTGATGGAGGCGAGCCTTGCCGCGTTGAAGTCGGTCGCGCTGATCCACAGCGGTGCGTCCCATCGTTTGCACAACCAGGATGCGAGTCCGATGTGGTCGGGATGCATGTGCGTCACGATGATGCGAAGAATCGGAAGGCCATCGAGCTGGCTGTCGAATATCTGCTCCCATTGGGCCTTTGATTCATCGCGGCTGATGCAGCAATCGACCACGCTCCAGCCCTGGCGACCCGCGATCTCATCGCGCAGCAGCCACAGGTTGATATGGTTCAGCTGAAAGGGCAGTGCCATGCGAATCCACTTGACCGCCGGGGCCAGCCCGCTGCCATTGCCCTCGCAGGCAACAAGCGATTCGCCGCCGGCAGGCAGCGCTTCATCAAAGGGATAGTCGAGCAGCGTTTCGAGGGCGTTCATGGTGTCCGGATGATTGACGTTGACGTAAACGTCATATGTAATCGCATTGTAGGGATGGGGCTGCGGCCCTGCTGTCCCCTTGCATACACGGGTTCGAACGGATGGCCACCACGACTTACACGATCAGCGACCTGGCGAAGGAATTCGACCTCACCACGCGGGCCATGCGCTTCTACGAGGACATGGGTCTGCTGCAACCCGAGCGCTCCGGTCCCGGTGGCCGCAACCGGATCTACAGTTCGCGCGACCGCACGCGCCTGAAGCTGACGTTGCGCGCGAAGCGACTGGGGCTGTCGCTCACGGAGGCGCGCGAGATCATCGACATGTACGACAGCCCGCGTGACACCGGTCCCCAGCTGAAGAAATTCCTGGCGGTGCTCGCGCTGCATCGCAAGCAGCTCGAAGAACAGATGGCCGACCTGCAGGCCAATCTCGAAGAGGTCAAAGTCCATGAAAAGGAAGCCCGCGCCCTTTTGGCGCGCTCGGAAAAGGCTCGTCAGGCAGCCTGAGCCGGGTTCTGGAAAGCGGCATATGCATAATTGACGTTTACGTAAACGTCAACCACTTACCTCAGATGAACGGAGCTGCCGTGGCCGACTTGCCCGACCTGCGATTCGAACCCAGGGATGCTGATTTCGTGGCCCGCGTGCGCGCGAGCTTCGAGCGTCAGGCCGCGATGAAGACCATAGGCGCATCACTCACGAAGGTGGCGCCCGGTGTGGTCTGGATCGAGATGCCCTGGGCCGAGCCCCTCACGCAGCAGCACGGTTTTCTTCATGCCGGCATGGTCGCCACCGCGCTTGATTCGGCCTGCGGCTATTGCGCCTTCACCTTGATGCCGCTTGATGCGGCGGTGCTCACCATCGAATACAAGATCAATCTGCTGGCCCCCGCGAAGGGCGATCGCTTTCGCATGGAAGGCCAGGTCATCAAGCCCGGCCGTACCGTGACGGTGGCCGAAGGCCGGGCCTACGCCATCGACGGGGGCCAGGAAAAGCTGATTGCCACCATGGGGTGCACACTCATGGCCGTGGTCGGACGCGAAGGCATCCGGCATTGACATCCACAATAAAAGGAGACACGACATGAACCTTCCGGGCCTGAATTTCCAGCTGGGCGAAGATATCGACGCGCTGCGCGACGCGGTGCGTTCATTTGCAGAGGCCGAGATCGCGCCACGCGCAGCCGAGATCGATCGCAGCGATCAGTTTCCGATGGACCTGTGGCGCAAGATGGGCGAACTCGGTGTCCTGGGAATCACGGTGCCCGAGGAGTTCGGCGGCGCGAATATGGGCTATCTCGCGCACATGATTGCCATGGAAGAAATTTCGCGGGCATCCGCATCGGTGGGCCTGTCTTACGGCGCACACAGCAACCTCTGCGTGAACCAGCTCAAGCGCAACGGTACCGACGAGCAGCGTAGAAAGTATTTGCCCAAGCTCATCTCGGGCGAGCACGTCGGGGCCCTGGCCATGAGCGAGCCGGGTGCGGGCAGCGACGTCATCTCGATGAAGCTGAAAGCCGAAGACAAGGGCGGCTACTACCTGCTCAACGGCACCAAGATGTGGATCACCAACGGGCCTGACGCCGACACGATGGTGGTCTATGCCAAGACCGAGCCCGAGCTGGGCGCGCGCGGCGTCACCGCCTTCATCGTCGAAAAGGGCATGAAGGGTTTTTCCACGGCGCAAAAGCTCGACAAGCTGGGCATGCGCGGCAGCCATACGGGCGAGATGGTGTTCAACAACGTCGAAGTGCCGCTTTCCAACATATTGGGCACGCTCAATGGCGGCGCCAGGGTCTTGATGTCGGGCCTCGACTACGAACGTGCGGTCCTGGCCGCCGGGCCGATCGGCATCATGCAGGCGGTGATGGACAACGTTGTCCCGTACACGCACGACCGCAAGCAGTTCGGCCAGAGCATCGGCGAATTCCAGCTAATACAGGGCAAGGTGGCCGATATGTACACCGTGCTTCAGGCGGGCCGTGCGTTCTGCTACACGGTGGGCAAGAACCTCGACATGCTGGGCTCCGAACACGTGCGGCAAGTGCGCAAGGACTGCGCCTCGGTCATCTTGTGGTGCGCCGAGAAGGCGACCTGGATGGCCGGCGAGGGCATCCAGATCTTTGGCGGCAATGGCTACATCAACGAGTACCCGCTCGGGCGTTTGTGGCGCGACGCCAAGCTCTATGAGATCGGCGCGGGCACCAGCGAAATTCGCCGCATGCTGATCGGGCGCGAATTGTTCGCTGAAACGATGTAGTCGTCCTGAGGCCAAAATAGCGACATGAGCACATCGATCTCCGAACTTTTCACCCATAACCGCGCCTGGGCTGCCGAGATGGAGCGCACCCGGCCAGGCTTCTTCACCAGCCTGACCAAGCAGCAGACGCCCAAATTCATGTGGATCGGCTGCAGCGACTCGCGGGTTCCGGCCAATCAGATCACGGGAC
>JAZKFD010000192.1:0-5047 GCA_040386635.1 Pseudomonadota bacterium | reverse complement strand
TCAAGGTGGTGCTCTAACCAGCTGAGCTACGCGCCTGAAAATCGTATTCGAGCCCTCAAGTATAGCAGCCAAAAATCCGCGATCGGCCAACACGCGCGGCCGGTCATCAGCGGCGTTTGGCCCAGCGCACGCCCTGCACGTCCGCAACCAGCGAAAGCACCTTGTTCACGCGCCCGGAATCGGTGACTTCCACGGTAAACGTCATCCATGCAGTCCCCTTGACCGATTGCGTCTGCACGCCAATCACATTCATCTTTTCCTTGGCGAATACTTCCGAGATGTCACGCAGGAGTCCCTGCCGGTCAGATGCTTCAATGCCCACATCGACGGGGTAAACCGCGCCGCCATCGGTCTTGCCGGAAGCCGGCCCACTGCCCCACTCCACCTCGATCACGCGCTCGGCATTGCGGACGGAAAGCTCCCGAAAATTGCTGCAATCGGTCCGGTGAATGCTCACGCCCTTGCCGCGCGTGACAAATCCTCCGATGGCATCGGGCGGCGCGGGTTTGCAGCAACGCGCGAGCTGCGTCATGAGCGAGTCGATGCCCACCACCAGCACGCCGCCCTTTGGCCCACCGCCGGGGTTGCGCGCCTTCTTCAGGAGCACTTCGTCCGGGTGCAGCGCCACTTCGGGCGGCCTGAGCAGGGTTTCGATGTTGCGCAGCGAATATTCGTCCTTGCCAACGACAAAAAACAGGTCTTCCGCTGACTTGAATCCGAGCTGTGTCGCCAGGTCCTCCAGCTTCATCGCTGTTCTGCCCTCGCGCTGCAACAGCTTTTCGACCGACTCGCGGCCGCGCGAAATCGTTTCGTGGCGAATCTGCTCGTTGAACCACGCGCGCACTTTCGCCCGGGCCCGATGACTGACCAGGAAGTTGAGATCGGCGTTGAGCCAGTCGCGTGAAGGCCCGCCCTCCTTTGCTGCCGTCACCTCCACCGTCTGGCCGTTTTGCAGCGGGGTATTGAGCGGCACCATCGCACCATCGACACGGGCGCCCCGGCACCGGTGGCCCAGGCTGGTATGCACGGTGTAGGCGAAGTCAACCGGCGTCGCACCTCGCGGCAGTTCGACAATCGCCGCATCGGGCGTCAGCACATAGATGCGGTCTTCGAACAAACCCTCGCTGCCACCTGCGAGATCGCGCTCCCATGCCAGCAGTTGCCGCAGCACCGCGATTTTCGCGTCGTATTCTCCGCTGGCGCTGACACCTGAATAACCTTTGCTGCCCGCTTCCTTGTAGGCCCAGTGCGCCGCGACGCCGTGCTCGGCGTGATCGTGCATGGCATGCGTTCGGATCTGGATTTCGATCGGCCTGCCTTCGTGGTCCCGCACGATGGTGTGCAGCGACTGGTAACCGTTGGCCTTGGGCCTGGCGATGTAATCGTCGAACTCCTCGACCAGCGGCGTGAATTTCTCATGGACCCACGACAGCGCGGCGTAGCAGTCATCGACGGTGGGCACGATGACGCGCAGCGCACGGATATCGAACACGCGATCGAAATTCAGGGACTTGCCCCGCATCTTCTTGGCAATGCTGTAAATGTGCTTGGGTCGCCCGGCCACGCTCGCCTTGATGCCCTGGGCGATCAGCTCGGCTTCCAGCCGCGAGCGCAGCTCCTCGACATAAGCCTCGCGCTCAATCCGCTTCTGATCGAGCTGGACTGCAATCTGCCGATAGGTTTCCGGCTCCAGGAAGCGGAACGCAAGGTCTTCCATTTCCCACTTCAACTGCCAGATCCCCAGCCGGTTGGCCAGCGGCGCAAACACATGAAGCACCTCACGAGCCACGCTGGGAGGAACCGGCGTCTTGCTGGCGGCATGCCAGCGCAATGTCTGCAGGCGGGAGGCGAGCCGCAACATGACAACGCGCAGGTCGCGCGAAAAAGCCAGCAGCATCTTGCGCACGTTCTCGGTCTGCAGTTGCGCCGCACTGACCATCTGGACATCGCCTGCGTCGCGCGCCTGCCGCTGCACGCGAACCAGCTTGGTGGTTTCCATCGCGAGCGCGGCGTAGTTCTCGCCGAACGCCTTGGAAATGACCTCCTGCGGCTTGTTCAGGTGCGACCAGGCATGCACCAGATAACTCGCAGCCTGCATGGCCTCGGAGCCGCCCATCGACTTCAGGATGGCGGCCACTGCATCGGCATGCGCGAGCGTGTTCTCGCCCGTCTCGAGCGTCTCGCCTGCAATGAAGGGTTCGGCAAACGCGCGGGCCCGCGACAACGCGTGCGCCTGCTGCGGCATCGAATGCTCGGTCGCGGCAATCAGCTCGGGGACAGCGGAGCTATCCGGGTTTTCCGCGACAAGGCTCTTCATGGGGAATTCTTCTGGTCCAGCAGAAAACCGGTGATCGCATCGACCTGCTCGCCGGCGACGAGCGTGGGCGCATGGCCAACCCCCTCGAATTCGACCAGACGCGCACGCGGACCCCGCCGGGTCATTTCAGAAGCTGTCTGCGCGCTGAGAAGATCCGACGTTGCGCCGCGCAGCAACAGGGTCTGCGCAGCGACGTTGTCGTAGAGCTGCCACAGCGCGGCCTGACCCTGTTGCGCCGATTCAGCCGTCAGGCTGCGAAACGGTACGGCAATGCTCGGGTCGTAATGCAGCGTGACACCGCCACCCGGCAAAGGCTTGACCATCGCTTGCGACAGCGCGAGCCATTGCCCGGGCGTGTGCGGCCCGAAACTCGTCGAGACAGACCACATCGCATCGGCGGCTTGCTGGACCGAATCAAATCTGCCGGTGTTTCCAAGGTACGTGCCAATGCGCTGCAAGGCTTCCCACTGGATCGCCGGCCCAACGTCATTGAGTACCAGTCGTCTGACCGGGACTGGAAGCGGCAACTTCGGCGTACCGCACAGCCCCATGCCGACCAGGCCGCCCATGCTGGTGCCCACCCAGTCGAGCGTGTCGATCGGCGCCTGGCCGTGCAGCTGCGCCAGCAGTGCCAGCATGTCGGCGACATAAGTGGGAATCTGATACCCAACCGGGTCCTTCAGCCAGTCGCTGCGGCCGCGGCCCGCGACATCGGGACACACAACGCGCACCGGCTGCGCCGCGCGTTCGACCAGCGCCTGGGCCAAAACGTCGAAATCACGGCCCTGTCGTGAAAGCCCATGAACACAGACAACCACGTGTGCAGCCGCTGAATCACCCCATTGCCAATACGCCATGCGATGCCCGCCCGAGGCATCAGGGCAGGATACGTAGTTCAGCGTAGGTTCGGGCATGGCGATTAAAAAACCGCATACTCTGCGGCAGTCGTTTTTCGTGCTTTCACACATCCTAATTCAAGACGGAGACCCGCATGCTCAAAGGCAAGACTGCGCTCGTGACAGGTTCAACCAGTGGCATCGGCCTGGGTATTGCAAAGGCGCTTGCGCGCCAGGGCGCGAACCTGGTTCTCAACGGCTTTGGCGATGTCGAAGGCCCGCAAACCGAGGTTCGTGCACTGGGCGTGCAGGTTGCCTATCACGGCGCCGACATGAGCAAGCCCGACGAGATCGAAGCCATGATGAAGTTCGCCGCCGACACGTTGGGCCGCGTGGATATCCTGGTGAATAACGCCGGCATCCAGCACGTGGCGAACATCGAGGATTTTCCCGCCGACAAGTGGGACGCCATCATCGCCATCAACCTCTCCAGCGCGTTTCACGCCACGCGCCTCGCCTTGCCGGCGATGAAAGCGGCCAACTGGGGTCGCATCATCAATGTGGCTTCTGTTCACGGACTCGTGGCTTCGGCCCAGAAGTCCGCCTACGTTGCAGCCAAGCACGGACTGGTCGGGCTGACCAAGGTGACGGCACTCGAAAGCGCAACCACGGGCGTCACCTGCAATGCGATCTGCCCCGGCTGGGTTCTGACCCCTCTGGTGCAAAAACAGGTCGATGCAAAGGCCACCGCCAACAGCTGGACCAATGAGCAGGCAAAGGCCGCGCTGCTGGGCGAAAAAGAACCATCGCTCCAGTTCACCACACCCGACGAATTGGGCGAGCTCGCGGTTTTCTTCTGCTCGCCGGCCGGCAACAACGTGCGCGGCGTGGCCTGGAACATGGACGGCGGCTGGGCGGCCCAGTAATCAAGCCTTCCTGGCTTCAGATCTACTTCAGCTGCACCGACCCCGACACGTTCACGACGACGTTGCTCTTGCCGGCTTCCACGGGCACGGCCATCTCGGCCTGCGCGCCCTTGGCCTGCATCGCCATCACCCGCGGCTGCGGATAGCCCCCGTCGTTTGAATTGACCGACACTTCTCGCAACGTGTAGCCCGAAAAGCCAAAGCCTCGCGCGAGTTCCGCGGCCCTGGCCTTGAATCGCTCGATCGCCAGCGTTTGTGCCTCGGTCTCGACCTTCGCGCGAGCCTCGCGGCTGAGGCCGAACGAGATGTTGCCCAAGGTCATCGTCTGGATGCGCCCCGCCGTCTGCGTAATGCGCGGAAAGTCGCGACCTTCCAGAATCAGCTCGGCCGTGCCCTGCCAGCCGCTGATTTTGCCGAGCGGGCTGTAGCGTGGATGCAGGCTGAACTGGCCGGTACGCACGTCGAGTTGCCCCGGCTGGACTGACTTCTTCGCTTCCGTCAGCGCGGCATCGAGCGCCGCCTTGAGTTGCGTCTGGACCGTACTGGCATCGGTGCCGTCGCGCGAAGTCGTCAGGCTCAGGCTCAGCAGGTCCTGCTGGACCTCCACCGTACCGCTCGCGCTGAGCTGCAAGACATTTTGCGGCGGAGGAACGACCTGGGCCGACACGGGCCAGGTGGCGAGCATGGCCAGGACAATCGCTGCGGCTGCCAGCATCGGGCGACGGATGAGTGGTTGATTCATGGATGTTGTCTTGGTGCAGAGGTAGAAACGACAGCCCGATCATGCCTGCCGGTCCAATGCTGCAATGTGAACCACCGATGGTTGCGGCAACATTTGTAACAACGTGAAAAGCCGGGCCGAAACAGATGAATTGCAGCCCCAAGGCCTTCAGAATTGGCTCTGTTACAAATTTCGATGGAGCACCATGTCCCAAGCTGCAGCCCGAACCGACAAGATCCTGGTCGTT
>JAZKFD010000191.1:0-3713 GCA_040386635.1 Pseudomonadota bacterium | reverse complement strand
ATCAGGGGAACCTTGGGATTGGTCGCGTTGTGGTTCACCGCAGGGGCCTTGTAGAGCTGTGCGTTGGCCAGCGACACGGCCAGCTGCCCCGCGATGAGCATCACCGCGTCCAGGCGCTTCGCATTGAACGCAGCGGCCCCGAGCCGGTTTTCCAGCAGGAGCATCCCGCGGGTGAGCCCCTGATTGGCGATGGGCACGAGCAGCAGCGAACACACCGGCACGCCCGCAAAGTACGGATCGCGGGCAAACCGGTCATCGCGAGCGGCATCGTCCACGATGAGGGCCTCGCCCGTGCGCTCTGCATAAGCGAAGGCCGACAGCGGCAGCAATCCATGTTCCGCCGCCTGCGCCACAGGCATGGACGGAAGTGCGAGTGCGTGCGAGAGCAACCACCACTGCCCTTCGTTGCACGACAGCACCAGGACCTTGGTCGCGCCACTCAGGGATGCCAGCACTTCGCTGACGCGGGCGGTGAGCCGCTCCAGGCTGGTTTCGGAACTGAGTGCCTGTGACGCCCGCAGCACGCCGACCAGGTCCAGCACGTCGGACGAGACACCGCCGCTGCTCTGGATGGAATGCCCTGCGCTGCTGCCCAGCTGCGAGGCGAGGCTGCGAGCCGGGGCCTGTAAAAACGGATGCACGCGCTGCATCTGATCGACCTTGGCCTTCGCTCCCCACGCCCCGTACTGGTCACGCGCTTTCGCCAGCAGACCCCTGCCCGTGCCCGACAATCCCCGGGCCAGGTAAAACAGGCCCGCTCGTTCGGCGATCAGGGCCCGGTGCCACGGCCGCTGCCGGCTCTCGGCTTCGACCACGGCGGCGTCGAAGCTGGCGGCCGCCTTCCACAAGTCACCCAGCGCCCACGCCTGCTCGGCATCCACCAGCAGCGACAGGTGCAGGAAGTTGTAGGGCTGGTCGGCAGCGCGCGCGGCCAGCCAGCTGCGCAAGGACTCCAGCTCGGCGACCTCTGCCTCGGTGCCTGCGTCGCCGGCTTGCATCTGCCACGCAAGAGCCAGCGCGACGAACATGACGCAGTGGATGCTTCGATGCAGGCCGATGTTCACTCCCTGCATCCGTGCCAACGCATCGGGCCCATATCGCCTCAGTTCGGACAGATCACCCGCGATCAAAGCCAGGAACGCGCGGGGTTGGACCAACTGCACGAACGGGAGATGACCGACGCTTGCCCTGAACGCCTGTTCGTCGAACTGTTCGTCCTCCAGACTGTTCAGTGCCCGGGTCTGCCCGCGCAAAGCCCGCAACATTTGCCGCTCGCCCATATGCAGCGCACTGGCAAGGCCATTGCCGGTACGCCGGCACAGCGCCAGGCCCGTTTCCACCTGGGCTTCACAACGATCCAGCGTGGGCGCGATTTCGATCAGGACCGAGCACGTCATGAAATTGGAATAGCACGCATAAGAAGCGTCGCCTCTGGATTGCATGATCTCGAATGCGCGTGCAGCATGATCGAGCGCATTTTCAAGAGGCTCGTACCACGGACATGCGCTGGTGGCGAAGATGTATCGCGCGGTCGCCGTGCGCACCTCGAAGCCCAGCGCTTCGCCCACCGCAATGAGGTGACGGGAGGCGTTGTACCCGGTGCGATAGGCTTGCCGGACCGCAATCACCATGCTGGTCATATTGCTCAGGCAGCCCAACAGTTCCGCACAGGGGCCGTGGTCGGCCCAGTAGCGCTGGGCTTCCAGCGTGGCCCAGGCCAGTGATTTCAAGTCCTTGGTGATGGAGGTCGAGCCCACGATGCGCGCAAGCAGCTTGTAGATGCCCAGCAAGCGCTGGTCCGTGGTCTGCGCTCGCTTCGAATGATCGAGCTGGCTCTCTTGCCTGACCCATTCATCCAGGGCATCCAGCCGCTGCTCCCTGTCGGTATGGCTGAAGTCCGGCGGAACACGCACTCCCAGTTTCTCCAGCAGCCGCACCCCCAGCGCGATCGCCTCGTGCGAACGGCCGCGCATGTCCATGCTCTTGATCTGCAGGCAGGTTGCTTCGACCAGATCCAGCGGATCCTGCGTGCGCGTCTCAATGCTCGAGTAGAGAACGTCGGCTTCTTCGGTTCGGCCCAGGCTGTACAGGGCGCAATGGCGCGCCACGTCGATCTCGCGGCGCAGCGGCGCATCGCGGGGGTCATCGATGCCCGCCAGCAACACGTCGGCAGCCGCCAGGTAGCGTTCGGCGAGCAGGTAGGTTGCCGCGTTCGCCAGGGATCGCGCGAGACCGTGGAACAGCTGCGCGGCACGCCGCTGCTCTTGCGGCTCAAGCAGCAGGCCCACGCAGGCCAGGTACTGCTGGGCCGCCTCGCTGTCGTAGCCCTGCGTGCTCGCCAGACGCCGCGCCATTTCCAGCTGGAGAAGGCCGCGCCGCGCCTGGTCCATCGCGCCCAGCATCGCCTGCTGCACCCGGTCATGCCGAAAGCGCACGCTGTCCTGTCCGGCGTTCTGGTCTGCCACCAGCAAGCCATCTTCCAGCGGAGCCTGCAGCCGTTGCCGCAGCTCGCCTTTGTCCAACCCGACGGCGGCACGCAACAGGTTGCCGTCCACCGCACTGCCCAGGCAGCTCATGAATTCCAGCAGCTCGCGCGAGGCCGCCGGCAACCGGCTGATGCGCGCTGCCAGCAGGTCGACCACATTGCCCCGGCCAATGAAGTGGCGTACCTTGACTTCGTCCCATTGCCAGCCCGATTCGCCCAGGCTCAGGACTGCGTCAGTGCGCAGGGCGTTGATCATCTCGACCGTGTCGAACGGGTTGCCACCTGTGAGCACGTTGAGGTCTTCGGCCAGCTTGCGTGCCCGCCCGGGCGCAAGGCGCAGCATCTGCCCGGTCATCTCGCTCATGCCATCCAGGGTGAGGTTCGCCAGCGCCAGTTGCAGCGGCGGCGTCTCGAGCTGCCGCCACCGCGCGAGCATCGGCACGAGATCGTGACCGGCATCGATCTCACCGGACCGATAGGCGCCCACCAGGAGCAGGCCTCTCAGGTCGGGGGCCACCATCATGCGTTCAAAAACCCGCAGCGAAAACGCCCCGCCCCATTGCAGGTCGTCCACAACGACGACAAGCGGACACTCGGGTGAGGCGACCGCCATGAGCAGGTCCAGCATGGCCTGCTGCAGTTGCAGCTCTGCCTGGCGTGGGTCCACTTCCGGCACACTGGCCTGGGACCCCAACAGCAGTTCAAATTCGGGCGACGTGCGGGTAACCAGCCCGGCATTGCGGCCCAGGCTGTCCAGGATGCGCCGGCGCTGGGCGACGACTGCGTCTGCCGACTGGGTCAGCAGCAGGCGCCCCAGCGAGCGCAAGGCCTGCGTCAAGGCTCCGGTCGCAGACCCGTCCTTCTGGTACTGGTCGAACTTGCCGTAGATAAACCAGCCGCCGGCCTGCGCCACGACGGGCCTGAGCTCGTTGATCAGCGCGCTCTTGCCCACACCCACGGGGCCGTCGACCAGCACGGTGTGCCGGGGTGTGCGCATCGCATCGGCGAAAGCGTCCAGCAGCGTGGCCAGTTCCGCGTCGCGCCCGACCAGCCGGGCGGGCGCTGCCAGGCGCGCTCCAAAGTCGCGCTCGCCCAGCTCAAAAACGCCGCTTCCGGCCTGTTCGAGTTCGCCGCGCAGCCGCTGCAAATCGTGCAACAGGCCTTCGGCGCTCTGGTAGCGATGCTCCGGCGCCTTGGCCAGCAGGTGCACGATGATGTCCGACAACCC
>JAZKFD010000190.1:0-11574 GCA_040386635.1 Pseudomonadota bacterium | reverse complement strand
AACCGGGGCAAATCACATGGTAGGTATCGTCAGCGGCAATTCACTGGGCCTGGACCTGACGTCTGGGGCCACACTGGGCCAGCGCGGTCAATTGGGGCAATCGGCGCTGGGCCAGAGCGCCGAACGCAGCTACGTCAACGTTGCCACAGGCAACCTGGTGGTCCAGCAGATTGACGACTTTCTGGTGAGCAACGGGCTGGACGTCGCCGCCCTGCGCACGTACAACAGCCAGGGGCTGATGGACGACGACAACGCGGACAACTGGTCCAACGGTTTCTACAGGAAGCAGTTGCAGTTCACGGGCGCGGCCGGATCGACCGGCACCGTGACGCGAACCGGGCAGGACGGCAGTCAGGCGGTATATACCTACGACGCACTGCGTTCAAGCCAGCAGGGCAAGCCGACATACGTCACAACCGCAGGTGCGGGCGCCTACGACATGATTTCGTACGCAGCCAACCGGTTCACCTGGACCGATGGCGACAGCGGCATTTCCGAAACCTACACCATCAACGGCACGGGCGAGGCGCGCCTGACGTCGGCAACCGATCACCGCGGCGCCGCCACGTCGTATGAATACAGCACAAGCGGCCTGATCTCGAAAGTAACCGGCGGCTCGGGCGAGGCGATCCTCTACGACTACAACCAGTCCAGCAGGCGGCTGATGTCGGTGAGGTACGTTGCCCCCAGCGGCGCGCAAACCGCCCAGGTCAGCTTCACCTACGACGCGAACGGGTATCTGATCGAAGTCGATGACCAGACGCTCGATCCGAATGACCGCAAGTTCGTCAACGACGTGAACGGACGGGTCCTCTACGCCAAGCAGGGCAATCACATCCAGCGCCAGCTGATCGTCAATGGCGAGGTGCTCGGGCGCTACGGCGAGATGGTGAGCAACACCGAACGCAACTCCGACGGTAGCCCGGTGTTTACGACCCGCGCGGACTTTAACTTCGGGTATCAGGCTACGGGCGGCAACACGCCGGACCTCGCGATGCGGTATCACACGGTCGGCGCGGGAGACACGCTCGAAGCCATCGCCAAGAACATGTACGGCGACGCCCGCCTGTGGTTCCGGATTGCCGAGGCCAACGGGATGACGAGCAATGCGGATCTGAAGGCGGGGCAATTGCTCAAGATCCCGGGGGCGGAGACGAGTGCGAACAGTGCGGATACGTTCAGGACGTATCGGCCCGGGGAGATCGTCGGCGATACGAGCCCGAATATGCCGGCGCCGCCGCCTAAGAAGGCGAGCATGTTTGGGCAGTTGCTGATGATCATCATCGTGGTGATCCTTACGGTCTACACCGCTGGTGCCATGGCTGCGGCGGGAACGCTCGGTACACAGGCACAGGCTGCAGCGGTTCTGGCCGCTACAACCACAGGTGGAGGTGTAGGCGCGACGATGGCCTCGGGCATGTCGGTGCTGGGTGGCACAGCCGGAGCGGGAGTTGCGGCCGTGGCAGGCGCAGCTGGTGGCGCTGCAGGGTCAGTTGGAGGTCAACTCACCGGAATGGCCTTGGGTGTTCAGAGCAAGATCGATTGGGACAGCGTGGTGCTGAGCGCCATCAGCGGTGGCATCAGCGGCGGCCTGACCGGCATCGCGCCCCTGGGTGGCGCGCCCACTTCCATCAGCAATGTCATGGCACGCAGCGCGATGGGCAATGCGATAACCCAAGGTGTTGGCGTCGCGACCGGGCTGCAGGACAAGTTCAACTGGAAAAGCGTGGCCGCGAGCGCTGCTGCTGCAGGAGTGGGTCAAGGCATGAACGCTGCACTCAGCGATGCCGGTTCGTTCAACGGCTTGGGCACATTCAGTGGACATCTCGCGCGGGGGACGGTTTCAGGGTTCGCGGCTGGCACCACTGCTGCACTGATGCGCGGTGGAAAGATCGCTGTTCAACAGGTTGCGGTCGACGCGTTTGGGAATGCGCTGGGATATAGCCTGGCCGACATCGGTGGTCCTAGCGGCTCAGTGCAACTAGCGACAGACGCTCAACAGAATGCATTCGTGAATGCCGTGAACGCGTACAGCCACGCGGGAGCAGGCACTACATATCCTGGCGACCTCGTCGCAGGCGGCGACAGCGGCCACCACATCGCGCGGATGATGGGACTGGCCACTGACCCTGCGCCCGGCTCTTCGTACGGTGATGCGACAACCATCAATCGAGTGGTAGTCATCGGCACATCGACTGACGAACCCCTGCCCCCGAGTTATGCCGGCGACTTGCACGACCCGACTGGGAACGCCATTCCAACAATTCGATTGCCCGATGTGTTTGTACGCGAGCGCGGGATGACGCAGGCAGAAAAGGACGAGTACGACCTGGCGGTCCGCGAGTCAAACATTGCCGCGATGGCCGCGAAATATGGCTCTGTAACGGCGTTTCAGCCCCCAGTCATGGCGAGGGTCTGGCTCGCACCGGAAGTGCAGCGCACGATGAACAACAGTCCAACTGGCATGGTGCTGGGCAGCATCGTCAATACCATCGGATCTGCCGTCGCCAGCGTCCGCTCGAACGGCTACAACTTCGCCACGAATAAGCACTTGAATCCGGTGGAAAGGCGGGATGCGCGGATTGATGGATTCATCAGTGCCGCGACTTCACTCATCGGTCCTGGAATGATGGGCTCGATTGCCGCCGAAGCGCGGCTTGCTCAGACGCTGAGGCGCAGCGAATTGAATTCCCGGTTTGGCCGCTCGGGCAACCTGGATCTCGACATCAACATGCGCGGTGCCTCTGATATCCAGCGACAGGTAGACCGCCTTACAGCTGAGGGTCACGCGCCCGCTCGAAGCGTACGGGATGTAATGACGGACCTATCAGCGCAAAGTCTGGTGCAGGTTGAGGCGGCTGCGCTGCGACGAATCGCATCGAACGCGAACACTGCCTCCCCATGGGCAGACCTGCGCAAAGCGTATCAACAAGCGCGTGGACAGGTAGACTTCCAGCACATTGAAGCCGACGTATTCGTGAAGGCAAACGGGCAAGTCAAAGCGCAAGGTGGGCACTTCTCAACATCGTCGCAACTGCAGCGCATTCCAGGTACTGAATCTGTTGCACCAAATGGTGTGATCTACGGCCAAGTTCGGTTACAGGGGCCCGATGGCAATTTCTATCTAAAAACGAACAACCGTGGCTTCTCCACTATGACGCCTGAGAGCTGGTCTCTAGCCCAGTCGAAGGCCGAACTGAGCAGGGCATGGGCGACTCGGTCGTTCGACCCACTCGAAGATGTATGGACAGGTAAGTCCGGTGGAGTGGACTTCTTGTTTTATGAGCCATCGAGGCGTGTCCCGATCTGGCGCGGTCACCCGGTGAAAAAATAGCAGGTGGGAAAACCATGAAAAAGATCATTGCTGACATTTCAACGCAGCCAGGAGCTGGAGACCGGATGAGGTTCTATTGCCAAAAAGGCGACGGCCAAGTCGATAAAGCGATTACACATACGCTACTTCGTCTAATAGCTGAGACGGAATCGCCTAGCGATGCTGAATTAGATGAGCTTGTATTCCAAGCGGCTGCTGAGCGCTACATTCCAAAAGATCCGAGCCTGCCCGATTGGGGTGTGAATGACAAGAACGTGTGGTTAGTACCTCCAATGGCTGAGCCTGGTCACATTTGCATCTCCAACGAAAACACCTATGAATTCGCGGCTGAGGAAGGTGGCCAGCCACAGCAGTTCACCTACGAACAGTTTCAAGTTGCACTGGCTCATTGGAGAAAGTTTCTTCAGATAGTTGCTCTTGAGGGGAAAGAAAGTTTGGTGGGAATGCGTTTTGAGACCGTGTTCCCAGACTGAGTAGCGACAGAGCGGGGTCCATGGACCGACGAATTCAGTCGCCCGAGGGGCTGTCTGAATTTTTGTGTTCAAGGCGCTGAGACTTATCCACGGCGGTAGTCGTCGCTTGAGACGAACGACCGACGCGGTGGGTAAGTCGGTCGTACATCTTAAGCGGCCGTCTTTGTGAAACGATCTTCATAGAGGATCGCAAACTGGTTCATGGCTTCCTTCCAGTTGTGTGCTGCTCTTCCCCACTCGGCTGTGATGTTTCGCAGTGCCAGCCAGATCAGCTTGCTGGCCGCATCGTCGCTGGGGAAGTGACCCCGGGACTTGATGATCTTTCGAAACCTCGCGTTGATGCTCTCGATGGCATTGGTCGTGTAGATCACTCGCCGGATCTGCGGTGGGAAGGCAAAGAACGGGATCACGTGACTCCATGCGCGGCGCCAGGAGGCCCACCACGGTGGGGAACTTCTGGCCCCATGGCCCTTGCTCGAACGCGTCAAGTTCGGCCTGTTCCGCGTCCGCGTTGGCGGCCGTGTAGATGGGCCTGATGGCCGCTGCAAGCAGCTTGCGATCCTTCCAGCTCGCGTAGTCCAGGCTGTTTCGGATCAGGTGCACGATGCACGTCTGCAGTGTCGTGGCAGGGAATACCGCGCTAAGCGCTTCTGGCATCCCTTTGAGGCCATCCGTCACGGCAATCAGGATGTCATTGACGCCACGCGTCTTCAGGTCGTTGAACACCTTCATCCAGAACTTCGCGCCCTCAGTGCCTTCGAGCCACAAGCCCAGGATATCGCGGCTGCCATCGGGCAGCACGCCCAACGCAAGATAGATGGCCTTGTTGCGTACCACCGCGTCTTCCTTGATCTTCACGCGCAACGCGTCGAAAAAGACCACGGGGTACATCGGCTCGAGCGGGCGGGCCTGCCAGGTCGTGCTTCCCGCCTCGGGCTTGGCAGCGCCGGCTGCGTAACCGAGGTGGTGACCCAGCTCCGCGCCCATAGCTCGTTCGATGAGGGCCTTCTTGAAGGCCATGGAGGCCGCATTCACCGCCTCCCCAGTCATCGGGCCGGTGACGAACTGGTCGATCAGTTCATCAGGAATCTTCGGCAGCGCCGCACTCCGGGCGGCAATCGCTGCATTCTTCAACTTCGTTCTGCTTGGCATAAATGATCCTGTCGGTCATGGTTATGCCTCAAACACAGAAATCAGGACAGGCTCTTCGAAGACTGTCTTCTCGGTTTGCGAGACGCCAAGCGGACACAGTAGTACGGAGTCTCAGCGGGCGGCCACTCGAGCCCCACTCTCCGCGCCGATTAGTTTCCCTCAAAGAGAAATGTGGAGCCCGTGTGATTTTTAGGATCAGCGTCCTACGAACACAGGCTCTTCTTCCTCTTGCCTGCGTATTCCACGTTCGAAGCTGAGCCGGCTCGTGGCTTCATTTTCTTCTTCCTGTTTAACGTCTCGCGGCGTGATCGCTGGGCTTGCTCAAAACATTTCTTAGCCTTACGCATTGAGGAGATCTGCTTCGAACTTGTCTCCAAACTTTTCGTCTGTCATGTTGCCCAGTAAGGACTCGATGCCGGTATCGCCAGAGCGCCCGCTGTACCAAATAGCGACGTATTGCGAACCGCTCAGAGCGGCTGCTCCGAGGGTAGATAACGCCCGGTAACACCTTGACACGGCTCCGTCCAAGGACCGAGACTGCCCAAATGAGCGGCGAAGCATTCGCTTCGACACCAAAGGGAGGCGGGTTATGCAGGTCGCACACATTCAAACCGAGAACTTGCGAGGAATTAAGGAAGCTTCCCTCTTTCTTTCCAAGCACGCCGTGCTACTCGGGGACAACAATACGGGGAAGACGACAGTCCTGGAAGCCTTGGACCTAACACTTGGACCGGACAGGCTCAACCGAACCCCTGAGCTGCCCCCCCTCCCGCCGTACCAACTGAAGTCCGGGTTTGCAGGGTTTTCCAATGTGCGTGGTGGTTGAGCCTAGCGCTCACTCATAGTCACCGCGCCTCGCCTTCGCGATCTGCCTGGTATGCACCCGCTGGCGGTCACAGATGCCCAGAACCACCTCCTTGAAGCGCTGCGCGGCGGCGACCGGGACGTCCTGCTGCAGGCTGTCTGCCACCACCGCGTCCATCGCGGTGAGCACTTTGCCAACAAGGGTGTCGAGTTCGTTGGCCACAAGCCGGAACGGCAATTTGCACTGGTAAGCGAAGTGGCCCCACTCGTAGGGGCTCAGCTCGTGCTCCGAGAAAGCGTCGCCATACGCCATCGCGTACGAGGCTGCGAAGCCGGCATCGAGGGCTTCCATGCAAACGAGGTCGTACGCCGGAGCAAGCCGCAGGCCGCGCTCGTCGCAGAAGAACGACACGTTTTTTCCATGGGCATCTGTGTTGCCGATCAGGACCTGGAAGATCGCCCATCGCAGCAAGCCGAGCCGGTCCACTGCCGGCAGCGGGCTCAGGTCGATCAGCGAAAAGAGTTTCGGAAAGCTCACGCCTTCGCGGAGGTGGGCGACGTCCGCACCGTCGCCGTACGCGCGCTCGTACTTCATCGCCACCGACATGCCCAAGGCCTGGCAGCCATCGACGATATGCAAACGCCGAACGCCATCTGGCGCCTCGACACGGTCAAAACGGCGCACCAGCAAAACCGGTTCCGGCACGTGCACCAGCCGCGTCTGTGCCACGTCGAGCCCAACGCGTCGAGCAAGCTGCATGCACATGTGTTCATTGGCCGGCAGGCTGGCTAGCAGCGGTCGCACCGGCACCGGTTTCACGATTTGCGTGGAAGCCAGCCTCTCACCTTCGACCAGGTACCACCGGCCTTCACGCTCGTAGACCGCGATTTTGTCCTGGTACCCCGCGATGGACAGGCGCACCTTGCCATCCCACACAGAAAAAGGCAGGTCTCCGCGTCCGCGAATTCGTTCAGAGAGCTGGGCAGGCGTGATTTCGCGCAGCTGGTCGGCACCGGCTGCGCCAGACACTGCCGACTTGCCTTGCGAAAGCGTGACGCGCAATGCGCCCGCGGTTTCTTTGCCAAGGGCGATCAACAGCCCCACCAGGTTCGAGCGCGTGGTGCCGGCCGACTGCGCGGCATGGTCGAGCGCGTCGCCTTCGGGCAACAGGTTTTCGAAGAATTGGCGGACCTGCGCGCTGTGCTGTTCTGCGGTTTCGCCCGCCGGCCGCTTCAGCGGAAGCTGGGGACTTAGTGGAAAGTGACCTGCGGCACCCCGCCAGCCGGCCGCGTAGTCGAAGCTGAACTGGTTGGCCTTTGGGTCGTGTCCAAGGACACCCACAAGTTCGTGGCCTGCCCACACATCCAATGTGACCATCTTTGGCTCACCTTCCGGGCGACGCGCCGTCCGGCGTGTCCTGGGCGCCCGGGTTCAAGCTCGCCAGCGCGCGGCGTACGCCCTCCCGTTGACCACCCGGAACGGCCAGGATGGAGACGCCGAACTCCCGGGCGGCGCGCAGGGCGGTATCCAGGCTGACGCTGCTTTTTGCGGTCTCGAGGTTGGTAAGGGTCTGCCGCGCTATTCCAAGCAGCAATGCGGCGTCGGCGAGCGTCATATTGGCGGCGCAGCGTGCCGCACGGATCGAAGCGCCGAACGCTTTGCTGTCCGACACGACCAGATCCGGGGGCGGAGAGATGAGCTTGACGCGTTTCATAAAAGACTAGATTTCTAGATTCTATGCGAGCTGCCTGGGAAAAGATGGCTAAATGTCTATAAATCTAGCCTTAATTGGCTCTAAGGGCCTCTTAACCCCGTCATGCCTAGAATTTTAGTCAATTTTATCGGCCGCCAACCTTTTGGATACTCGTTCCCTACGTCTATTCGCAAACAAACGACTTACACTCTATCCCATCAAATTCCGGCGAAAGCACTGCCCTCACAGTGTTCGCCCCAAAGGTTCTTGTGAAAGCAACGCGCTCACAGGTTGAGGTTCAAAAGCCTCACCGGCATGCGGTACCCGGCTTGGCCGTCGGTAACGCATGTGCCGCCGCTGCGGAAGCAGGGAGTTCGCGATGAGCTGGTGTTCATCAGGGTTCGATTCCCTGGCATTGCACTATCTATCGGTTGCTTTCTGGCGCTGATCTTGAGGTCGAAAGACCACCCCGCCGAACGCATCAGCTGCGCATCGCATTGCGGTGCACAGCTGGTGTCAGCGTCACAGATTTGCGCCTGCGCCATGCGAAGTCGCGCGTCTTCAGCCAGCCAGCGCGCCCGCGACAGTTTGTGTGGGCACCGGCGCCCCGTTGATCCGCCCTTTTGCAGTGCAGGCCCGCTGCGTCGCTGTAACGGCACCCTTCGTCAACACGCATAAGGAGAAAGAAAAATGAAATTCAAGCGTGTCAACATCCGCAAGAACGAGCGTGGCCTGCTGCTGCGCAATGGCGATTTCGAGCGCGTGCTCGGCCCCGGGCAGCACGACATCTGGTCCTTTTCGGACACCCTGTCGGTTGAAAAACATTCGCTCGACCAACCCGCATTTGACAGTCCCCTAGCCGACTTCCTCATGTCGAATGAGCCCAAGGTTGTGGCGTCCGAGTTCATCCGGATTGAACTGACTGAAGCGCAGGCCGGCCTGCGATTTGAGAACAACGTACTGGTCGAAATTCTTCCTCCAGCAACCCGTCGGCTTTACTGGCGTGGCGTGGCCGACACCCGTGTTGATGTCGTCGACCTGGCTGCGGGCGCGCAGCTCTCCGATGACCTGGCGCAGCGCCTCACGCACACCCAATTGCGTCAGCGGCCCGTGTCAGGCCTGGGCGGTGTCTTGCAGGTGCAGGTTCCGGCCCATGGCGCCGCATTGCTCACCATCGACGGAAAGGTCGTCCGACTGCTCGAAGGGGGCAGCTATGCGTTCTGGAAGTTCGGCCGGAACGTGTCCGTCGAATTAGTGGACTTGCGTCTGCAGGTCATGGAAGTCACCGGACAGGAGATTCTCACGAAAGACAAGGTCAGCGTGCGATTAAACCTGGCCGCGACTTGGCGCTATATCGACGTGCGCAAGGCCCATGCAAAGCTGGCCAAGCCCGCCGAACAGATGTACCGAGAGCTGCAGTTCGGGCTGAGGGCGGCGGTTGGCACGCGCACGCTCGATGAACTTCTGGAAAACAAGACGGTGATCGACGAGGTTGTCTCCGCGCATGTAAAGGACAAGCTCACGGACTATGGCCTTGAACTCGAAGGCGTCGGCGTCAAAGACATCGTGCTGCCCGGCGAAATGAAAACAATCCTCGCGCAAGTGGTTGAGGCGGGCAAGGCGGCGGAGGCCAACGTCATTCGCCGGCGCGAGGAAACGGCTGCCACTCGCTCGCTGCTCAACACAGCAAAGGTGATGGAAGGCAACCCTGTCGCCCTTCGCATGAAAGAGCTGGAGACGCTGGAGCGAATCGCCGAGCGGATCGACAAGATCTCGGTGTTCGGTGGTCTTGACTCCGTGCTCAACGGACTGGTCAAGGCAGCACCGCTGGGACTTTAGCCAAACGAGCGCTAATGGTGCGTCGCAGCCGGCGTGATCTCCCAATGCTGCAGCACCCGGTCCTGCGCATCCACACTCTCCAGCCGCACCCTGAAGCCCCATAGCCGCGCCACATGCTTGACCACCTCTTCCGCCCCGCTGTCCAGCGGCCGGTCGTTGTGTCGCGTGTGGCGCAGGGTCAGGGACCGGTCGCCGCGAAGGTTGACATTCCACACCTGGATATTGGGTTCGCGCCAGTTCAGGTCGTACTGCCTGGCAAGCGATTCGCGAACGCGCCGATATCCCGAGTCGTCATGGATGGCGGCGACTTCTAGCTCTTTTTGCGTTGAATCGTCCACGATCGAGAACAGGCGCAAGTCGCGCATGACCTTGGGCGATAGATACTGACCGATAAAGCTCTCGTCCTTGAAATGCCGCATCGCGTAGTCGAGCGTCTTGTGCCAGTCTGACCCCGCAATGTCCGGGAACCACGCGCGATCTTCGTCTGTCGGATATTCGCAGATGCGCCTGAGATCCGTGAACATCGCGAAGCCGAGCGCGTACACATTGATGCCACCATATCGCCTGTCCCCCACGCCCGGCTGGAAGACGACATTGGTGTGCGAACTCAGTATCTCCATCATGTAGCCATCGCTCAGCAAACCCTGGTCGTACATGTCATTCAACAGCGTGTAGTGCCAGAACGTGGCCCAGCCTTCATTCATCACCTGCGTCTGGCGCTGCGGATAAAAATACTGCGCCACCTTGCGCACGATGCGCACCACTTCCCGCTGCCAGGGTTCGAGCAAGGGTGCGTTCTTCTCAATGAAGTACAGAATGTTTTCCTGCGGCTCTTCCGGAAAGCGCTTTTGCTCTTTCTTTGATTGCTTGCCCGCTGGCCGTGGCAAGGTGCGCCACATGTCGTTGACTTGCTGCTGCAGATAGGCCTCGCGGTCCTTGCGCCGCATTTCTTCTTCGACCATCGAAATCTTCTGCGGCCTGCGGTAGCGATCCACGCCATAGTGCATGAGCGCATGGCAGGCGTCGAGAACTTCTTCGACCGCATCGAGACCATGGCGCTCTTCGCATTCGGTGATGTACGCCTTCGCATAGACCAGGTAATCGACGATGGAGCTCGCATCGGTCCACATGCGAAAAAGATAGTTGCCCTTGAAGAATGAGTTGTGCCCGAAGCACGCATGGGCCATCACCAGGGCCTGCATCGGCATCGTGTTCTCTTCCATGAGATAGGCGATGCAGGGATCGGAATTGATGACGATCTCGTAAGCGAGCCCCATATGCCCGCGCCGGTAGTTCTTCTCGCTTGCAATGAACTGCTTGCCGAACGACCAGTGGCGATAGTTGACCGGCATGCCGACGGACGCATATGCGTCAAGCATCTGTTCGGCGGAGATCAGCTCTAGCTGCACCGGATAGGTGTCCAGTCCGTGGCGCTCCGCAGTCTTGCGGATCGCGTCAAAGTATTGCTCGATGAGCTCGAAGGTCCAGTCCGATGGGCTGGCGAGCTTCCTCGTGTCCGATGGTGTTTCGAAGACCGCGCTCATAAGACACCCGCCCCAGTTTTCTTGAAGAGGTCTCGAAACACCGGAAAGATCTGCGAAGGTGTCACGATCTTCTGCATGGCAAAGTGCGAGTTGACGTCGCGCACCCGCGTGTACTCTTCCCAGAGGTTCTGGTCTTCATCTGCGACTTGCACGTAGGCAAAGTAGCGGCACAATGGCAGCAGTTTGTCATTGAGCAGCTCACGGCACTTGGCCGAATCCTGCTGCCAGTTGTCTCCGTCGGAGGCCTGCGCGCCATAGATATTCCAGTCCGATCCCATGTAACGGTCGCGAATGATTTCGTGCATCAGCGTGAGCGCGCTCGACACCACGGTGCCGCCGCTTTCGGTCGCATGAAAAAACTCGTCCTCGGTCACCTCGGCAGCCTGCGTATGGTGACGAATAAAGATCACATCGGTGCGCTCGTAGTGCCGCGACAAAAAAAGATACAGCAAGATAAAGAAGCGTTTGGCAAGGTCCTTGCGCGCTTCGTCCATCGAGCCCGAAACGTCCATCAGGCAAAACATCGCAGCCTTGCTGGTGGGCACGGGCTCGCGTACCCGATTGCGGTAACGCAGATCGAAGGGATCAAGAAACGGAACGCGCTTCAGGCGAGCCTTGAGAATCTCGATCTCGGCTTCGAGCGCTGCGATCCGGGTGCCCGGCGCGTCCTGCGCCTTGAGCAGGTCGAGCTCGGCGACCAGCTTGCGCAGATCGGTTCGCGAGTCTCCGCCCAT
>JAZKFD010000189.1:1527-11269 GCA_040386635.1 Pseudomonadota bacterium | reverse complement strand
GCTGCACGCCATGAAAAAGCAGGGCGTCCCTCCTCACGAAATCCGGATCATCGGTGGCCAATGGAAGCGCACCCGCCTGGCGGTGCTAGACAAGCCTGGGCTGCGTCCCACACCCGATCGCGTCCGGGAAACCCTTTTCAACTGGCTCGGACAAGACCTCACCGGGTGGCGCTGCATCGACGCGTTCGCCGGGACTGGCGCACTGGGCTTCGAAGCGGCCTCTCGCGGTGCGGTGGATGTGTTGCTGGTCGAGCAGGACCCTCAACTGGTTGCGCAGCTTCGCGCGCTGCAAACGAAGCTCGCGGCCACGGCGGTGCACATCGAGCGGGGCAACGGGCTTTCGGTACTGGGCAGGCTTGCGCCGTCGTCCATGGACCTGATTTTTCTGGATCCACCGTTTGAATCCGACCTCTGGAGCAAGGCACTCAAGCCATCGGCCACTGCGATCAAGCCCGACGGCGCCATTTACCTGGAGGCATCCACCGCCTGGGATGACAGGCGACTGGCGCCTTTGGGCCTGACGCAGGTGCGACATGTGAAGGCCGGCGCCGTGCACGCGCACCTGCTGCGCCGCGCGTCATAATGCACTGCAACAAATTGCACCACTGCCCGCTCTGGAGACAACCATGGCCACCAACGTAATTGCCGTCTACCCCGGGACTTTCGATCCCATGACGTTGGGCCATGAAGACGTGATCCGGCGTGCCATCCAGCTTTTCGACAAGGTGATCGTCGCCGTTGCGGCCGGCCACCACAAAAAGGCCATGTTCACCCTGCAGGAACGCATCGAAATGGCCAAGGTCGTGTCCGAGCCCTACGAGCAGGTGACGGTAGAGAGTTTTTCGGGCCTGCTGCGCGATTTCGTGGTGGCGCGGGGCGGCAAGGCCATGGTCCGGGGCCTGAGGGCCGTGACCGATTTCGACTATGAATTCCAGCTGGCCGGCATGAACCGCAGCCTGATGCCGGACGTGGAAACGGTGTTCCTGACCCCCAGTGACAAGTACCAGTTCATCAGCAGCACCTTCGTGCGTGAAATTGCCGTGCTTGGCGGTGAGGTGGACAAGTTCGTGTCGGCTTCAGTGCAGCAGCGCCTGGCAGAAAAGGTCAGAAGCCTCGGGCGCGACTAGTCCCGATCCCCAATTCAGAGAGGCAGGCTCTCCAGCCACTGCGCCAGCGCTGCATTCACAAAGGCGGGCTGCTCCATGGTCAGCATGTGACCACAGTGCGGCACGATCACCAGCTGCGCGCCGGGCACCAGCGCTGCAATCTCCTGCGAATAAACGCGCGGCGCCAGCCGGTCCGTGTCGCCGCACATCACGAGCGTGGAACAGCGAACTTGCGGCAGATGTAGTCTGGCATCGGGCCTTGCGATCACCGCGCGGTTTTGCGCGACCAGCTGCGACGCACCTGCGCGATAGACAAATTCCAGATAGGCATCGACCAGCGTCTTGTCGCGCGCGTGGTCGGGATGGAACGCCATTTCGACGTTGGGCTCGATCACCTCGGCCAGGTGCCCTTGCTCGAAAACAATAATGGCCGCTTCGCGCAATTGCCTCATCTCGGGCGTCTCGGGATGGGCTGAAGTGCCCAGCAGGGCAAGTCCCGCGACCCGGTCTGGCGCCTGCCGCACGGCCTCCATCGCAAGCATGCCGCCCATGGAGGCGCCGCACAGGACCAGATCCCCGGCGTGCTCTGAAAGGAGCGCGGATGCCATCTGGGCCATCGTGGCGTGCCGCGCGTGAACATCCGTCACGACCGGGTGCCAGTATGCGAGCGCTTCAAGCTGCGATTGCCACATCTGGGCGTCGCCCGCCAGGCCGGGAAGCAGCACCAGCGTCGTCATGGGGCGCTGGTACCACCGGCCGCGCGCAGTTGCGCGTCACGTTGCACGCGAATGAAGAGATCGCGTTGCGCATGGCTGCCGCCGATTTCGGTCAGGTGCGGCAGCGCGTGGCCCAGCTCATTCGCTGCCTTGCGCCAGTCACCTCGCGCGTGTGCCAGCATGCCGCGACTGGCCGGCACGCAAACCTGTTGCCACGCGTGCGCCGCGTGGGCGGGCGCGCTGGCTGCGTGACGCTCGATTCCGCGCATCATGGCATCTGCCTGTGCATCCAGCCCTGCGCGCGCGAGTCCGTACAGGTACTGCATATCCAGGAAGGGCAGCACGTGATCCAGCTGCCTGGCTGCCAGGTAATGCCCCAGGTCCTGCCAGCGGTCGCCCACGTCGACGCCCGCGAGTTCAAGGCGCGCCAGCAAGGACACGGCATTGATCTGGTCCTGGGAATATTCTTTCGCGACGCCCCAGATTTGCTGGTCGTAGAGTGCAAGCACTTCGTCATGCCGTCCCATTTCGATCGAAAACAGCGCCTGGTGCCACCAGTTGTGCGTGACCATGAACGAATTCAGGCCCGTCCAGGTGTCGCTGACGTCGGCCAGAAATGCGTGCCCCTCGGCTATGCGTGCTTGTGTGAGCATGACGTGCGCCAGCGCGTGATGCGCCCAGGGCTCCTTGCGGCACATGGCGATCGCCTTGCGCGCTTCGACTTCCGCCTGGGCCAGGTCGTGGCATTGCTCCCATGCAAAGGCGGCCATGCCGTGGGTGTAGCAAACATCGCCCGCCTCTCGCAGGGCCGGCCGCACCAGGCGAAGCATGCCGGGTGAATCGCCGGTGTTGAACAGGTGATAGTGAGCGAGCTTGAGCGATGCGAGGTCGCGCGGATGTTGGTTGGCCTGTTCTTCGTGCAACCCGATTGCGCGTGGAATGTCGCCATGCACCCAGGCGTCGATGGCCGCGATGAACCGTGCTTCGCGCGGTGTGCAGCGTGACTGGGCCTGCAGCGCGCGATCAAGATACGGCCTGGCGTTAGAAGGCGCATCGCGGCTCTCGGCGAACATGTGCACCGCTGCGGCATACGCCTGGACGATGGCGCTGTGATCGGTGTCTGCCGCGCCAAGAATGTTGACCGCACGCGCCTCGCTGGCGATGAAGCCCTCCACGAAATCATTCACCGCGCCCAGCGTTTCTTCATTCTCCAGCGTGACCGGATTGCCCAGGCTGTCATTCCACATGGTCCGACGTCCGGTCAATCCAGGTGGCGCAGCACTTCGGAAGGCGGTTCAGGCCATGGGCGTTGCGCGTCCCGGATAAGTTCAAATGCGCGCGACACCTGCAGCACGCCGAGGTCGTCGAAGCGCCTGCCTGCAATCTGCAGACCGATGGGCAGACCGCTGCTGGTGTAGCCGCAGTTGATGGACGCGGCGGGCTGCTCGGACATGTTGAAAGCAACCGTGAAGCCGATGTGCTCGAGCGGACGAAGCGGATCGTTGGTGGGTGAGGGCAGTTCAGCCGCGAACGCGGGCACTGGAGCGGTCGGCGAAATGACGTAATCGAATGCGTTGCAGGCGACAACAGCTGCGATGCGCGTGGCATGGAACTGGCTGAATGCCCTGAACACCGCCTCGCCGCTCATGCCGATGGCGCTGTCGCCCCAATGCTGGATGTAGGGCAGGACAGCTGCCTTTTTGTGGGCGGGCAGGGCATTCATGTCGATGTGCGAACGCATGCGCCAAAAATGGTCCATGCCGTCGAGCATGGCCTGCGACATGAAGGGCTTCATCGGGGCGACCACGGCGCCGGCGCGTTCAAACAGACGCGCGGCGTGCTCGACAGCGGCACGCACTTGCGGCTCCACTGGCAGCCCGCACCCGGCTTCCAGCAGCAGGCCGATCCGCAATCCCTTGAGTTTTTCAGCGCCACGGTCGAAATCGGTCCAGGCGATGTCCTGGTGCGGCAGGTTCATGCTGTCACGCGCATCGGGCTGCGAGAGCACCTGCATGAACCAGGCGGAGTCGGCGACGCTGCGCGTCATGGGCCCGGCGGCGCGGCCCATGTAGGGCGGGTCGATGGGCACGCGGCCCAGGCTTGGCTTGAGGGTAAAGATGCCGCACCAGCCGGCAGGCAATCGCAGGGAACCGCCTATGTCCGTTCCGATGTGCAGGGGCCCGTAGCCGGCCGCAGCCGCAGCACCCGCACCCGCGCTCGACCCGCCGGGCGTGCAGCGCAGATCCCATGGATTGCGCGACAGCTTGTGAAAGCTCGAAAGGCCCGAAGACAACATGCCGTAGTCCGGCATCGTTGTCTTGGCGATGATGACGCCCCCCGCTTCACGCACGCGCGCCGCAGGCGGCGCGTCGGCGGCTGCAGGGACCAGGTCCACCGCCGCAGTGCCCAGTGGCGTGGGGTCGCCTTTGGTTGCGATGTTGTCCTTGATCGTGACAGGGATGCCATCCAGCAATCCCAATGGCGTGCCGGCTTGCCATCGCGCTTCGCTTGCGCGTGCCTGCTCCAGCGCAAGCTCGGGCCGAAGCAGGTACAGCGCATGAATGTGCTGCTCCCAGCGCTCGATATGACCGAGCACCGATTGCGTCACCTCCACCGGCGAGAATTCGCGCCGGCGATAACCGGCGATCAGGTCTGCGGCAGACAGCTCATGCAGGGCCTGTGTGGACTGCTGCGACATGAGTTTTCCTTGCGACCTGCGCGATCAGGCCCAGGAGAGTGCCGCAAGGTCATTCACGAAGATCGGCATGTCTTTCCAAAGGCCCTTCACGCCCTTGTTCGCAATCGTGACCCATTGCGGCTGGTAGAGGAACGCGTGGACGCTGTCTTCAGCCAGCAGCCGCTGCGCATCGCCCAGCAGCTTTGCGCGATCGGCCGGGCGGGGGGTGGTCTTGATTTTTGTGTACAGCTCATCGAATTTGGCAGACTTGTAGCCCCAGTAGTAGTCGGGCTTGGCAAAGTTGCCCAGATCGAATGGTTCGACGTGAGAAATGATCGTCATGTCGTAGTTGTGGCCGCCGCCGTAGGTGTTGGACAGCCACTGCGCCCATTCGACGTTCTGCAGCTTTGCGGTGATGCCGACCTTGGACAGTTGCGATGCAATGACTTCGCCGCCCTGACGCGCATAAGGGGGCGGGGGCAGGGTGATGGTGAGTTCGAGCGGGCCGTTGATGCCCGCTTCTTTCAGGAGCGCCCGGGCCTTGTCGGGGTTGTACGCATTCACACCCGTGGTATCGACATAGCCGAATCCACCCGGAACGTAGTGACTGCCGATGGGCGCGCCGAACCCATCGGCCGCCCCCTGGATCACCGCCTTGCGGTCGATGGCCATTGCGATGGCACGGCGCACGCGCACATCGTCCAGCGGCTTTTTCCGGTTGTTCATCGCCAGGATCGTCTTGGCGCGCGAGCCGCTCACCACGACCTGGAACCGGGGATTGCTCTGGAATTGCTGGATGCCGCGCGCGGTGACGCGCTGGAAGGCATCGACGTCGCCTGCAAGCAGTGCAGCCATCTGCGCGGCCGGATCCGGAATGAAGCGGAATGTGGCCTTTTTCAGCTTCACGGCGCTGGCGTTGCGGTAGCCGTCCCACTTGGCGAGCACGATCGAGGAGCCTTTGACCCAGTTCTCGAGCCGATAAGGGCCTGTTCCGTTGGGTTTGGTGGCGTTGGTATCGGCGCTTTTCGGCTCGACGATGATGGCGGTGCCCTGGCCCAGCAGGAAGGGGAAATCAGGGTCGATTTCGGATGTCAAAAGCACCACGGTGCTGTCGTCGATGACCTGCGTGCGCAGATTGGCGAAGGTGCGCTTGTCCTTGTTGGTGCTCTTTTCGCCGCCTGCCCGGTCGAACGAGAACTTCACGGCCTGGGCATTGAAGGGCTCACCGTTATGGAACTTCACACCCTTGCGCAGCTTGAACGTGTAGGTCTTGAGGTCGGGCGAGACTTCCCAGCTTTCGGCCAGGAGCGGCGTCACGCTGCCGTCTGAGTTGATCTTGGTCAGCGTCTCATAGATGTTGTACAGCGTGACTTCGGAGATCGAAGACGCAGCGCCGCCGGTGGGATCGAGGCCGGGGCTGGGCTCCAGTGCCATGGCCAGCACGATCGAGTCTTTTCTGCCCTGGGCCAGGGCCTGTGGCAACGAGAAGGATCCGGTGGCCAGCGCGGCGGTGGCAAGGACGGTACGGCGGTTCAACATGGTCAAGTTCTCCAGCGAGAAGAGGAAACAGAAAATACATCATCCCCGAGTTTGCGCGGGCGTGGCAAGCGGGTTTTGCTTACCCGTGTCAACGCGTGGCCGGGGCTTGGGCTCGGCCTGCGGAACGGCTTCGAGCAGGGCGCGAGTGTAGGGGTGTTCCGCGGCGGTGAAGAGCCGCTCAGGTGGGCCCTGCTCCACGATGCGTCCCTGCCAGAGGACGGCGACGTCGTCACATAAATGGTGCACGACGGCCAGGTCATGCGAGATGAGCATGTAAGTGATACCGAACTCGGTCTGCAGGTCCTGCATGAGGTTGAGCACCTGTGCCTGCACCGAGACATCCAGCGCGCTGACCGGTTCATCGGCAACGATCAGGCGCGGGCGCGTGATGAGCGCGCGAGCGATGGCGATGCGCTGCCGCTGGCCACCCGAAAACTCGTGCGGGTACTTGCGCAAATCGCTCGCGCGCAGCCCCACCGAGTGCAGGACGTCGGCGGCCTGCCTGTGCTGTTCTGCGCGCGTTGCGCCCTGCGCCGCCAGTGGCTCGGCGACGATGCGTTCGATCGTCTGGCGCGGGTCGAGCGAGCCGTACGGGTCCTGGAACACCATCTGGAAATCGCGCCGTGCGGCTCGCAGTTCTTCGCGCGGCAGGGCATGCAGGTCGCGCCCCATCAGCCAGACCTGGCCGGCAGTCGGTTTGTCCAGCGCCATGACCAGGCGGGCGAGCGTTGATTTGCCGGACCCGGATTCGCCGACGATGCCCAGGCTGCGCCCCGCCTCGACGGTGAAGCTCACGCCGTTGAGGGCTTGCACAACTGGCGGCGGGCCGAACAGTTTTTCACGCGGCATCGCGTAGTGCCTGACCAGGTTTTCCACCCGCAGCAAGGGCTCGCTCATTCAGCCATCTCCGGTGCAGCCACCTCCCCTGCAGTCAGCGCCTGTGCGGCCACCGCATCCAGCCGTATGCACCTGGCAATGTGTCCGTCCCCTGAAGGTCCGTGTCCGACTTCGACCGGCGGGGGGGCGATGACGTGACACTCTGGCACCGTGAACGCACAACGCCCGGCAAACGGACAGCCTGCGGGAAGATCCACCAGTTCAGGCACCGTGCCGGCAATCGTCACCAGGCGCCTGCCTTTTTGCGAGCGCAGTCCCGGACGTGCGGCAAAAAGGCCCCGGGTGTACGGATGCGCACGTTCGGCAAAAACGCTCTGGGTCGAGCCGCTTTCGACCACGCTGCCGCCATACATGACCATCGTCCGCGCCACGTTCTGGGCGATCACCCCCAGGTCGTGCGAAATCAGCATCAGTGCCATGTTCCGTTCTTCAACCAGGTCGCTGATGAGGTCCAGGATCTGCCGTTGAATCGTCACATCTAGCGCGGTGGTCGGTTCATCGGCGATGAGCAGGTCGGGCCCGCACGCAAGCGCCATGGCGATCGTGATGCGCTGCCGCTGGCCACCGGAGAACTGATGCGGGTAGGCGTCGATGCGCCGGGCCGCATCGGGAATGCCGACGCGATCGAGCAATGCGATCGCTGCCTTGCGCGCTTCCGATGACGAGACGCCGCGATGCAGGCGCAGCGGTTCGCCGACCTGCCTGCCAATCGTGTGGACCGGATTGAGGGCGGTCATCGGTTCCTGGAAGATCATGCCGATACGGTTGCCCCGAATCTCACACAGTTGCGTATCACCGAGACCCGCCAGCTCCTGGCCGTCGAAACGGATGCTGCCCGTGAGTTCGGCGTTCTCGGGCAAGAGGCCCATGAGCGCCATCACGGTGATCGACTTGCCACAGCCGGACTCGCCCACAAGGCCCAATGTGTCGCCGCGGTCGAGCGTGAAGCTGATATCGCGCACCGCATATGCAGGGCCGCGATGGGTTTGCAGCTTCACGCTGAGGTTGCGCACTTCGAGTAGGACTGTCATCTAGCGCTTTCTCGCCAGGCGCGGATCGAACAGATCGCGCAAGCCGTCGCCGAGCATGTTGAGGCCCAGCACGGCCAGGGCAATGGCGACGCCCGGATACACGGCCAGCATCGGCGCCTGGAAAAGCAGCGTCTGGGCCTCGCTCAGCATCCGGCCCCACGAAGGCTGGGGCGGTTGCGTGCCAAGACCCAGGTACGACAGCGCAGCTTCGGCCAGGATGGCGATCGCAAACCGGATGGTGGCCTGAACGATCAGCACCGACAGGATGTTCGGCAGGACGTGCTCCATCGTGATGCTGAAAGCGCCCTTGCCGCAGGCTCGCGCCGCTAGCACAAACTCACGTCCCCACACCGCATTCGCCGATGCGCGGGTGATTCGCGCAAAGGTTGGAATGTTGTAGATGCCGATGGCGATGATCGCATTCACCATGCCCGGGCCGAACACCGCCGTGAGCATGATGGCCGACAGGATCGCCGGGAACGCAAAGCCGAAGTCGGCCAGCCGCATGATGAGTTCTTCGACCCATCCGCGTCTGGCTGCGGCCAGCAGACCGAACGCGGTGCCGATGATCAGACCGATGCTGACGGCTATGACGCCCACGACAATGGATGCGCGCGCCCCTACCAGCAGCAAGGAGACGATATCCCGTCCGTAGGGATCGGTACCCAGCAGGAAGGTCTTGCCGGGGGGCTGCAGCTTGAGCGCCATTTCGACGTCATAGGGCGAGTGAGGCGTCCACACCAGCGACAGGGCCGCAGCCAGCACCAGCAACGTGCTGAGCACGGCGCCCAGCGTGAAGCTGCGATGACTGAACGCACGTTTCCAGAAACCGGGGGCGGCCAGCGGTGGCGGTATGGCAACCGGCAGCGCGCTCATATGTCGCTCGCCTTCACGCGCGGATCGATCACCGCATAAAGGATGTCCACGATGAAGTTCACGATCACCACCATGGCGGCCAGCAGCATCACGCAGTTGCGCACCACGATCAGGTCGCGATTGGAAATCGACTGGAAGATGAGGCGGCCCAGGCCCGGCAGGTAGAACACGCTTTCAACCACGATCGTGCCTGCCAGCAGCTCGGCAAACTGCAAGCCCATCACCGTGATGACAGGGATCATTGCATTGCGCAGGACATGCCCCCAGAGCGCGCCTCGCTGCGAGACGCCCTTGGCGCGCGCCGTGCGGACGAAGTCTTCACGCAGAACTTCCAGAACGGCCGACCGCGTGATGCGCGCGAGGATTGCAGATTGGACGACAGCCAGCGAAAGCGCGGGCAGCATCAGCGACTTGAGGCCCTGCCAGATGCCCTCACTCCAGCCATTGAAGCCACCGGCGGAAAACCATTTCAGGTGCACCGAGAACAGCAGGATCAGCAGGATGGCGAACCAGAAATTGGGGATGGCAATGCCGATTTGCGAAAGGCCCATCACGCCGACATCACCCAGCTTGTTGTGGCGGGATGCCGCGTAGACACCCGCTGCGAGTGCGATGACCGCAGTCAGCGCCATCGCCATGAGGGCCAGGGGGACCGTCAGGGCCAGCCGCTCCACGACGAGTTCGGAAACCGGGGTGCTGTAGGCGTAGCTGATGCCGAGATCGCCCACCAGCATGCCGGTGATCCAGGTCCAGTAGCGCTCCATCGGAGGCCGGTCGATTCCCAGCTTGACCGCCAGTGCCTCAACAGCGTCTGGCGATGCGTCCGGACCCATGAGGATCTGCGCCGCGTTGCCCGGCAGGATTTCCAGCACGAGGAACACCACGACCGATGCGCCTATC
>JAZKFD010000189.1:0-1517 GCA_040386635.1 Pseudomonadota bacterium | reverse complement strand
GTGATGAGGCGCTTGAACAGGAAGACACTCATGAAGCCGCCGATAATGCCAGAACTGCAGGGGTGTTTCCTTGCGAGGAGGGCCTGGTTCGTGGCATTGATGATTACCGACGAATGCATCAACTGCGATGTGTGCGAGCCGGAGTGCCCCAACCAGGCGATTTTCCTTGGGCCGGAGATCTACCAGATCGATCCGGACAAGTGCACCGAATGCGTCGGGCACTTCGACGAACCCCAGTGCGTACAGGTGTGCCCGGTGGCGTGTATCCCCATTCATCCCGAGCACATCGAAAGCCGCGAGACGCTCTGGCAGAAATACCAGCGTTTGACTGCGCAGGCGCAACAGCCGAACTGAAGCGCCCTTAACCGGCTTTTGGCTTTTTCTTCTTCGACTTTGTCTTTTCGCTTCCGGGTTTGGCCGGTGCGTGCGCCGTGAACGCGTGCAGCTTGTCCGGCCTGGACATGACCACCTTCTTTTCGGAAGAACTTGGGGTTGACGGGCGGCCGCGGACTGGAAGGATGAGGATCGATGGGGGCATGGCTTCAGCCTTCAGCCGGTCTTTTTCCATTGCGGCAGCGAGCCTGGCATCGCGCAGGGTTGCAGCGCGTGCGGCCTGCACATCACGCGGCGAGGCTTGTCGCCGGTCGGGCTGAAGGATGGTCGCGCCTTCGCAGGGCGTCTGGCTGTAGGAATCGCCGCAGCGGTAGATGGTTTGTGCGGCAACGGGCGGCCACGCCGCAGCTACCGCTACGGCGGCAAGCAGTATCTTCATTTTTCTCTCTTTTTTCCTAGACGCCTTCGGGTCTGGGCGGCTTCGGGCGCGGTGGCTTGCTCGTGTGGACGAGCAATGTTGCTTTTTCCATCTCACCTGCCAGCATCGCCGGCACCGCCTTGAGCGTGCGCTCGACACACTCTTCAATCAGTTCGCGTTGTTCAGGAGCGGGCTTTTTCAGGACCCAGTTGATGACTTCGGCCTTCACCCCGGGATGACCGATGCCCAGGCGGAGCCGCCAGTAGTCACCGGTACCCAGTTGCGCATGGATATCGCGCAGGCCGTTGTGGCCCGCGTGGCTTCCGCCGAACTTGAGCTTGGCCTGGCCGGGAACGACGTCGAGTTCATCGTGGGCGACCAGGATCTCCTCGGGCTGGATCTTGAAAAAGCGGGCCAGCGCAGAAACCGACTTGCCGGAAAGATTCATGAAGGTGCGTGGCTCGAGCAACCAGACCGTCTGGCCGTGTAGCGTCGTGCGAGCGACCACGCCGTGATAGGCCTTGTCGAGCACGAGCGACACCTTCAACTCACGGGCGAGCGCATCGATCCACCAGAACCCGGCGTTATGACGGGTCGCCTCGTATTCGGCCCCCGGATTGCCCAGGCCAACAAACAGCTTGATCATGATTTACCGATTATGAGTGGAGGCACCAATGCAAACGGCCCACCGAAGTGGGCCGTTTGGTAGCACGATGCTGTGAAGAAGTTACTTCTTGGCAGCAGGCTTGGCAGCCGGTGCCTTGGC
>JAZKFD010000188.1:10499-18471 GCA_040386635.1 Pseudomonadota bacterium | reverse complement strand
CTTCAGCTTCCTGCGTCCCAACGACCTGGTGTGGAACTACGTCGTGGGCAACTACCTCAAGGGCGAGACGCCGCCGCCCTTCGACCTGCTTTACTGGAACAGCGATTCGACCAATCTTCCGGGGCCGATGTACGCCTGGTACCTGCGCAACACCTACTTTGAAAACAACCTGGTCAAGCCCGGCAAGCTCACGGTCTGCGGCGAGAAAGTCGATCTTGGAAAAATCGACATTCCGGTCTATATCTACGGTTCCCGCGAAGACCACATCGTGCCGATCGAAGGCGCTTACGCTTCCACGCAAGTGCTTCCGGGCAAGAAGCGCTTCGTCATGGGCGCATCGGGCCACATCGCCGGTGTGATCAACCCGCCCGCCAAGAACAAGCGCTCTTACTGGACCAACGACAAGTTGCCCAAGACCCACGCCGAATGGCTCAAGGGCGCCAAGGAACATCCCGGCAGCTGGTGGACCGACTGGTCTGCCTGGCTCAAACCCCTGGCGGGCAAGCAGGTGGCTGCGCCCAAGGGCTACGGCAAGGGCAAGTACAAGGTGATCGAGCCAGCGCCCGGTCGCTATGTGAAACAGAAAGCATGAACACAGTGCAACCAGTGCAATCAGTGTCAACAGGAGCAACACAAATGCAAGACATCGTCATCGTTTCAGCCGTTCGCACGGGCGTCGGCAAGTTCGGCGGCTCGCTCGCCAAGATCCCGGCAACCGAGCTGGGCGCCATCGTGATCAAGGAAGCACTCAAGCGCGCCAAGGTCGATCCGTCGCAAGTCAGTGAAGTGATCATGGGTCAGGTGCTGACCGCGGGCTCGGGCCAGAACCCTGCGCGCCAGGCGACGCTCAAGGCGGGCCTGCCCAAAGAGGTGCCCGCTCTCACCATCAATGCGGTCTGCGGTTCGGGCCTCAAGGCGGTGATGCTGGCGGCGCAGGCGATTGCATGGGGGGATGCGGAGATCGTCGTGGCAGGTGGCCAGGAAAACATGAGCGCAGCGCCGCACGTGCTGATGGGTTCGCGCGACGGCCAGCGCATGGGTGACTGGAAGATGCAGGACACCATGATCGTTGACGGCCTTTGGGACGTTTACAACCAGTACCACATGGGTGTGACGGCAGAAAATGTTGCCAAAGCCTACGACATCAACCGCGAAGCACAGGACACGCTCGCTCTGGGCAGCCAGCAGAAAGCTGCTGCCGCGCAAGAGGCAGGCCGATTCAAGGACGAGATCGTTGATGTGAGCATTCCACAGAAAAAGGGCGATCCCATCGTCTTCAACACCGACGAGTACATCAACAAGAAGACCAACGCAGAAGCACTGGCGGGTCTTCGCCCCGCCTTCGACAAGACCGGCAGTGTGACGGCGGGCAATGCGTCCGGCCTCAATGACGGTGCCGCTGCGCTGGTGCTGATGAGCGCCAAAAAGGCTGCCGAGCTGGGACTCAAGCCCCTGGCACGCATCAAGGCGTTCGGCACCAGCGGGCTCGATCCGGCAACGATGGGCATGGGTCCGGTTCCGGCAACGAAGAAGGCGCTCGAGCGCGCCGGCTGGCAGGCGTCCGAAGTCGATCTGTTCGAACTCAACGAAGCATTCGCTGCCCAGGCCTGCGCCGTGAACAAGGAACTCGGCATCGACGCGTCCAAAGTCAACGTCAACGGCGGCGCGATCGCCATCGGGCACCCCATCGGTGCATCAGGCGCCCGCATTCTGGTTACGCTGCTGCACGAGATGCAGCGCCGCGAATCGAAGAAGGGCGTTGCCGCCCTGTGCATCGGCGGCGGCATGGGGGTTTCCCTTGCGGTCGAACGCGCCTAAGTGCAGTTAAATCAATAACGAACAAAACCAGGAGAAACCAAGATGAGCCAGAAAATTGCATACGTCACCGGTGGCATGGGCGGCATCGGTACCGCGATCTGCCAGCGCATGCACGCAGAGGGCTTCAAGGTCATTGCAGGCTGCGGCCCCACGCGCGACCACGCCAAGTGGCTCGCCGAGCAGAAGGAGCAGGGCTACACCTTCTACGCGTCGGTCGGCAATGTCGGCGCATGGGAATCAACCGTGGATGCGTTCACCAAGGCGAAGTCCGAGCACGGCACCATCGACGTGCTCGTGAACAACGCCGGCATCACCCGCGACCGCATGTTCCTGAAAATGACACGCGAAGACTGGGACGCGGTGATTGAAACCAACCTCAACTCCATGTTCAATGTCACCAAGCAGGTCGTGGGCGACATGGTTGAAAAGGGCTGGGGCCGAATCATCAACATCAGCTCGGTCAATGGCGAAAAAGGTCAGGCCGGGCAGACGAACTACTCGGCTGCGAAGGCCGGCATGCATGGTTTCACGATGGCGCTCGCGCAGGAACTTGCCAACAAGGGCGTGACCGTGAACACCGTCAGCCCGGGCTACATCGGAACGGACATGGTCAAGGCCATTCGCCCGGATGTACTGGACAAGATCGTAGGCACGATTCCAGTCAAACGCCTCGGAAAGCCCGAGGAAATCGCTTCCATCATCGCGTGGCTGGCGTCCGATGAAGGTGGCTATTCAACGGGTGCTGATTTCTCGGTCAATGGCGGTTTGCACATGGGCTGATGCCCTGGGTGGGCCCAAAAAAAGCGCCCGCATCAGCGGGCGTTTTTCATGAGCGCGACAAGCGCCGATCTGTGTTACTCACTCCAGGTCTTCGATCACGAGTTGGCGGTACTTCTGTCCGTACGACATGTTGGCGCCTTTGAGCACCTCCATCACCCGATCGCTGTCCTTCGCGTCGGGCGCATGCACCAAAAGCGCGTGGTGCCCTTCACTGGCGAGCTTCAGGAAATGCCTGACGGTGTCGGCCTCGGTCCCGGCGGACGGAAGCGGAATGTCCGCGTTGCCGACTGTGCGAGCGACTTTTTCCTGGATGACCTGCGGGCTCAGCAGCGAAATTTCTTCACCCGATAACCCATCCTCTTCCAGCCGCTGCGCGGCGTCTCGCGCCGCCTGCTCTGAGGGAAACATCATGAACATGTGACCCGTGGGGTAGAACACCCCGCCCATCGTCAGCATGCTCGAATCCATTACAAAATTTTTCATCTCAGCTCTCCTTGCGTTACCTCCTCATTAGGGGCTAGCAGGCTCTGCAGCACTGTCAGTTTGGGCGGAAAGGCCGCGTAGGACAGCTTGCCGGTCCTGCAGCTCGCTCAGCGAGTGAAAAGCAACACAGGCGCTGGACGGGGCGGCCGTACGCGCGGGATGTACGGCGCGGGCGACCAATCGGGCCGATCGCTGCGAAGACTTTCAACCACGATGATGTACCGGCCCGCCCCAGCGACGGGCTCGCGGTCAGGCGCAAGCACCCACGGGGCTTGTCCCGACCGGACGGCCTCGTCGTAAGCGGCATCGATGACACCATAGTGGTCCAGCAGGTGGTTGAGCCTGGACGGAATGCGGATGCAGCCCTTGGATTGGGCGGTGCCCAGGCGCCTCTCCAGCAGGTCGGCGTCGGTTGCGTGCATCTGCAGCCGCATGTCGATCGCTTTGCCATCCCCCCAACCCTTAGGCGCTGGCTGCCAGCCCATGTCGAAGACGCGCATGCCCTTGGCACCATAGCCCCGGATGCCGTTCTCATTGACTGTTCCCTCGGCTCGGAAATCGGGATTGCGCAAGTCATGCGCAAACACGCCCAGTGGTGTCTCGAAGTGGTCGAAGCTGCCAGGCCGCCCGGTCGAGACGGGCGATGCACCGACGAGCGAATAGTTGCTTTCACCGGCTCGCCAGAGCAACAGCACAGCCTGTACCCAAGGGCTGCGGTCCACGACAAGAATATATTGCGGCTGGGTGAGCGCGACTTCTGCGCGGTACAGCCCGGCCTCGGTCAATCCAGCGTAGCGCCGGACTTCTTCGGCAGGCACTTCGATGCGTCGATCGACCTGCGCTGCGTAGATTCTCGCCAGTTCTGCGGCAGACGAGGGCGCCTCAGCCATTGCCGCGCCTGCCGCCAGGGCTGCAACGGCAGTCGCGCGGACCAACAACCCGACGATAGCGCTCAATGTGTTCTTCATGACGAGGATTGTTCTACCGGCTCACGTGCCGGCGTTTGCGGCACATCAAACCGAAGCTTGATGGAGATCAATGCCCCTGGCGAGCCATGGCCTAAATTGAATGTGCCCGATCCGTTGCATGTGGCGTGCTCGGGTCTTCCATCATCAAGGAGCACCTTCATCATGAGCAATTTAAGACTTTTCGATCCGGAGTTTGGCGGCAACTTCGAAAGCACGATGCGCCGGTTCTTTTCACCGTCCCTCCTGGAAGGCGAGCCCGCAGTCCTGAAGATGCGAATCGATGTCAGCGAAAACGACAAGGCTTTCACGGTCAAGGCCGATATTCCCGGCGTGAAGAAAGAAGACATCAATGTCCGCGTCGAAGGCAACGTGGTTCAGATCGACGCAACAACGAAGAGCGAGAAGGAAGAAAAGGGCAACGGCGACAAGGTGTTGCGAAGCGAGCGGTTCTACGGCTCCATCTCGCGCAGCTTCAGCCTGGGCCAGGATGTCGACTCATCCAAGGTCGGGGCCAAGTATGCCGATGGTGTACTCACGCTCGAACTGCCCAAGAAAGAGGCCGTGGCCTCATCGAAGATCCGGATCGAATAGTGGGTCATCGGGCACCGGGTGCGACGCAGCCTCAGGGCTCGTTGCGCCTGATGTAACCGGGATGCTCGAGCGCCGGCGTGGACGGCCCTTCGGTCGAATCAGTGGGGCCACGCAGCAACGCGTCAAATAGATCCCGCTCTGAAAGCACGCCCATGAGCCGCCCCGGCGTGCCGGATTCCACAACCGCAATGGCGGTCACGCCGTTTGCGCGCATCGCTGTGACGGCCTGTCGCACCGTTGCGGTCGAAGGCATCGAGACCAGTGCCTGATGTCGGCACAGGCTGGCGAGGGTCATTGGATTTGTGGCGTCCACGATTCGTGCCTCAATGCGCCATGAGGACCGGCATGGTCATGGATTTGAGAATACTGCGCGACGCGCCGCCCAGCACGAGTTCGCGTGCACGGCTGTGGCCATAGCATCCCATGACGATGAGGTCGGCTTCGAAATCCGAGGCGCGCGACAGCAGCATCTCGCCAATCGACTCCGGTTCGGGCCCCGGCAGGTGGATTTCGGCCTGCAACCCGTGCAGGCGAAGGTAGTCTTCAAGGTCCAGATGCGGTCCCTTGATGCGCGGCGCCGGCTCGGCCCCCCAGGCGATGACGTGGATCTTGCGGGCCTGGCGCAGCAGCGGCAGCGAGGCCGTGAGGGCACGCGCGGCCTCGCGCGTTTCCTTCCAGGCAATGAGCACGGTTTCGCCTGCTGGTTTGAATCCGCCGATGTAGGGAATGATGAGCGCCGGCTTGCCGCTGGCGAGAATCACGGATTGATTGAAATCCGCAGGCAGGGAGGTGGCGTATCGCTGCGCCGGATCGGGCTGGCCGAGCACCAGCAGGTCGGCGTAGAACGCCTGCTGCACAAAGGCGCCTGCGACCGGGAACTCATCCAGTTCACTCCAGGCAGGCATGGGGCCCGGCGCTTCCAGGACGCGTTCGAAGGCGGCGCGGGCGGCGGCAAGACGCTCGCTGTCGATCAGGGCAAGACTCTGTGCGACCGACCCGGTCATGTCGCCGGAATAGGGCATGTCGGCAATGCACGGTGCGACTGCATAGAGTGCAGTGATGGCGCTGCCGTGCTGCGCGGCAATATCGCGAGCGGCCTGCAGGCGAACCGATGAACCAGGCGTGGAATCCAGGTGCACCAGCACCCGCTTGAGTGAGTCACTCATGGCATCTCCTTGGAAGATGAATTCACTATGGGGTACGCGAGGCGATTCGATTTGACGATCGTCAAGTAGTGGCGGGTTGGAGGGTCAAATTCCCGCGATTGTTTCGGGCTGGGACAATGCGGGGATGCAAATGCCATTTGTTTCCCGCTGGCGCATGAGTGTCGCCCCGATGATGGACTGGACCGATCGTCATTGCCGTTTCTTCCATCGTCTGCTGAGCCGCAACGTCCTCCTGTACAGCGAGATGGTCACCACCGGCGCGCTCATCCACGGCGACATTCCCAGGCACCTGGTCTTCAATCCCGAGGAGCATCCGGTTGCCTTGCAGCTGGGTGGCAGCGAGCCGGGCGACCTGGCGCGTTGCGCGCGCGTGGGCCAGGAGTGGGGCTATGACGAGATCAACCTGAATTGCGGATGTCCGTCCGAGCGCGTGCAGCGGGGCTCGTTCGGCGCATGCCTGATGGCCGAGCCGCAACTGGTCGCTGACTGCGTGAAGGCGATGCGCGATGCGGTTTCTATTCCGGTGACGGTGAAACACCGGGTCGGCATCGACCGGGTTGAAAGCTACGAGTTCGTTCGTGACTTCGTCGGAACGCTGGCAGATGCCGGCTGCGAGGTGTTCCTGATCCATGCGCGCAATGCCTGGCTCAAGGGTCTGTCGCCCAAAGAAAACCGTGAGCTTCCGCCGCTTCGCTACGACTTCGCGCATCGCCTGAAATCCGAATTTCCCCATCTCACCATCTCGGTCAATGGCGGCATCAAGACGACTGCGCAGGTCCACGAACAACTCGGCCATGTCGATGGCGTGATGGTCGGCCGCGAGGCGTATCACAACCCGTGGTGGCTGGCCGAATGGGACGAGCAGTTCTACGGCGGCAGCCCCTCAGTCCTGACCCGTGAAGAGGTCGAAGAGCAGATGTGCGCGTACATGGTCCGGGAGGCGAGGGCGCATGGCACGGCGTGGAGCTCGATCGCCCGGCACATGCTCGGACTGCGCAATGGGCTTGCAGGCGCGAGGCGGTGGCGGCAGGTGTGGAGCGATCACCAATTGCGTGACGTCCATCCGCTGGAAGTCATGCGGCTGGCGCATGTGGGCGTGCAAGCTTCGGCAGCGGCCTGAGATGTAGTACAAACAAATCGGTTTGTTCGGATTTTGCGCAGGCTGCATGGAACCAAATGAGTCAATCCGTTACCCAGTGTCATGAATCCGCAATGGCAACCTTCCCATCCGCCTCGACGCATGTTTTCTGAATTCTCGCAGCCAGATCGAATACCCGGTTCGGGGCGCGACCCGGCCGTGGCCGAGCTGATCGAAGGCGCGCTTGAAACCCTTCGCGCGCAGGAAGCCAACGGCACGCTGGGGGCGCCACCGCAGTCTTCGCCGGGCGAAGATCATGAACGGATGTATATCGTTGCCCAGATGCTGTGCGATGAGGGCAACTTCCTGCAGGCCGCCCCGCTGGCGATGTCGCTGGCGATCAACACCACGTTCGATGCGCGCTTTTACTTTCTGACCGGACGTGCCTTCCAGCGGCTGGGCGTGTTCAATGTGGCGGCCACGTTCTACCAGCACGCGATGCGCAATGGAGAATCCGCGCTCCCGATGTACCGGCTCGCCGAGTGCATGGCAGGGATGAACCGGGGCGAGGAAGCCATGGAACACTTCGACAGGGCGTTCGAGCTCGGGCGTGAGGACGAGCAGTTCCGCAAGATCCAGGACAGTGCAATGAGGGCGATTGAACGCATCCGTGTGCAAACAGGAAAGAAGGGCTAAATCATGAGCACGATCAACAATGGTTCAGCTGGCGTGCAGAGCTACGGCACGCCTGCCATCTCGCGACCGGACAACTCCCAGCCGACCAACCCGGCATCCAGCCTGGCGTCATGGCGCGGCGAAGAGGACCTTGGCTTGCGCAATGATTTCCAGGTCCCGCAAAGCACGTCGTCCAAGCCTCAACGCAGGCCTGACAGCCTGGAGCTGCTCGCGGCTGCCCGAGCCGGCCTGGCGATCGTTAGCGAAGGTTCGCTGAAAAATCCCGACAGATACCTGTGAGCGCGGGCAGCTCCTGAAAGGCGGGTAATCCCCGCCTTTTTTCATTTGGGGGCAGGGCTCAAATGCTTTAAACTTAAATAATCCAGACATGGAGTATTTATGAAGATCGTGTG
>JAZKFD010000188.1:0-10489 GCA_040386635.1 Pseudomonadota bacterium | reverse complement strand
CGACATCACGGTGGTCGAGCGCAACAAGCCCTACGACACCTTCGGCTGGGGCGTGGTCTTCTCCGACCAGACGCTCGGGAACCTGCAGGCGGCCGACCCGCAGACCGCCGGCGAAATCCTTGGCGCGTTCAATCACTGGGACGATATCGAGGTCAATATTCGCGGACACAAGGCGGTATCGGGCGGCCATGGGTTCTGCGGCATCGGTCGCAAGCGGCTGCTCAACATCCTGCAAAAGCGTTGTGAAGAGCTGGGCGTCAAGCTCGTGTTCGAAACCGATGTGAAGGGCGATGAAGAGTATCCCGACGCGGACCTGATCATTGCCTGCGACGGCCTCAACAGCCGCATCCGCACCAAGTACGCCCAGACCTACCAGCCCGATATCGACACACGCAAATGCCGGTTCGTCTGGCTCGGCACGCACAAGAAATTCGACGCCTTCACCTTTGCATTCGAAGAAACGCCGCACGGCTGGTTCCAGGCGCACGCCTACCAGTACGACGGCGATACCTCCACCTTCATTGTCGAGACGCCGGAAGAGGTCTGGCTCAAGGCGGGCTTGGACCAGATGGAAAAAGAAGATGCCATCGCGTACTGCGAGAAGCTCTTTGCAAAGTATCTCGATGGCAACCCGCTGATTTCCAATTCGGCTCATTTGCGCGGCTCGGCGCAGTGGATCCGGTTTCCGCGCGTCGTCTGCAGGACCTGGGTGCATCACAACGGTCGGCAGCCGGTGGTGCTGATGGGGGATGCGGCGCATACGGCGCACTTTTCGATCGGGTCCGGAACGAAGCTGGCACTCGAAGACGCAATCGAACTGGCGCGCGTCCTGAGTGATGGCCAGAACGAGGGACTGGAGCAGGCGCTTGCCCGCTACGAAGCCATTCGCAGTGTTGAGGTGCTCAAGATCCAGAACGCAGCGCGCAATTCAACCGAATGGTTCGAGAACGTCGAGCGCTACGCGCATCTGCCGCCCGAGCAGTTCGCGTATTCGCTGCTCACGCGCAGCCAGCGCATCAGCCATGAAAACCTGCGTGTGCGGGACAAGGCCTACGTCGAAAACTACGAGGACTGGATCGCGGGCAATGCCGGCATCACGCGACAGCCGGCGCAGCGCCCAGCGCCGCCGATGTTCACGCCGTTCAGCCTGCGCGGCGTCACCCTCAAGAATCGCGTGGTCGTCTCCCCAATGGCCCAGTACTCGTGCATCGATGGTCTGCCCGCGGACTATCACCTGGTACATCTGGGCGCGCGGGCAATGGGCGGCGCGGGCATGGTGATGGTGGAGATGACCTGTCCGACACCCGATGCCCGCATCACACCCGGGTGCCCCGGACTGTGGAGCGAGGCGCAACGCGACGGCTTCAGGCGCATCGTTGATTTCGTTCACCAGAACTCCGACGCGAAGATCGCCATCCAGATTGGTCATGCGGGCGCCAAGGGATCAACCCGCGTTCCCTGGGAGGGCGAAGACCAGCCGCTGGCGGCAGGCAACTGGCCGCTGATTTCCGCGTCGCCCCAGCAGTTCGTCGATGGGGTCAGCGACTGGTCGCGAGCGATGACCCGGCAGGACATGGACCGCGTGACCGCCGACTTCGTTCGCAGCACGCAACTCGCGGCGCAGGCCGGCTTCGACTGGCTGGAGCTGCACTGCGCCCACGGCTACCTGCTCTCCAGCTTTATCTCGCCGCTCACGAACCAGCGGACGGACGAGTACGGCGGCTCACTCGAAAACCGCGTTCGCTATCCACTGGAGGTTTTTGCCGCGATGCGGGCGGTGTGGCCCGGGCACCTGCCGATGTCGGTGCGGATCTCCGCACACGACTGGGTCGAAGGCGGCATTACGCCCGATGACGCGGTCGAGATCGCCAAGCTGTTCAAGGCACAAGGCGCCGACATGATCGACTGCTCATCAGGTCAGGTCAGCAAGCGGCAGAAGCCGGTTTACGGTCGCATGTACCAGACTCCGTTTTCTGATCGCATCCGCAATGAAGCGTGCATCCCCACGATTGCGGTGGGCGCCATATCAGAAGCCGATCATGTCAACAGCATCATCGCTGCCGGCCGCGCAGATCTGTGCGCAGTTGCGCGCCCCCATCTGGCCAATGCCGCCTGGACTTTGCAGGAGGCCGCGAAGATCGGCTACACGCAGGTGAGCTGGCCCCGGCAGTATCTTTCAGGCAAGACCCAGCTCGAGCGCAATCTCGAGCGTGAACGTACCCTTTGAACCATCAAGGATCCAGAACATGAACACCGTTACCATCGACACGCCCGATACGCGCGTAGAGCCTAGCCTCGCCGCAGGCAACCGCCAGCAACTCGCCGACTACCGGGCGACGCACTTCGTCTGGGAGGTCAGGGACTCGGTCGCGACCATCACGCTCAATCGACCCGAGCGTAAGAACCCGCTCACCTTCGACTCATACGCCGCATTGCGCGATCTTTTCGGACGCCTGAAGTTCGCAACCGATGTGCATGCCGTGGTGGTGGTAGGGGCCGGGGACAACTTCTGCTCCGGCGGTGATGTCCATGAAATCATCGGCCCGCTGGTCAGGCTCAAGGCGCCCGAACTCCTCATGTTCACCCGCATGACGGGCGACCTGGTCAAGGCGATGCGCGCCTGTCCGCAACCCATCGTTGCGGCCATCGATGGCGTCTGCGCCGGAGCGGGCGCGATCATTGCCATGGCTTCGGACCTGCGCCTGGGCACCGCCCGCAGCAAGACCGCCTTCTTGTTCAATCGCGTGGGACTGGCCGGTTGCGACATGGGTGCGTGCGCCATGCTGCCGCGAATCATCGGACAGGGCCGCGCCTCCGAGTTGCTATACACCGGGCGATCACTGGGGGGAGAAGAGGGCGAGCGCTGGGGTTTCTTCAACCGCATCTGCGCACCTGAAGCCGTATTGGCCGAGGCGCAGAAGCTGGCCGCAGACCTTGCACAGGGTCCGACCTTTGCCAACGGCATTACCAAGACCATGCTTCATCAGGAGTGGGCCATGACGATCGAGCAGGCCATCGAAGCCGAGGCGCAGGCCCAGGCCATCTGCATGATGACCGAAGACTTCACGCGCGCCTACAACGCGTTCGTCGCAAAGTCCAAACCGCGCTTCGAAGGCAACTGATATGGCCGACACGCATTACCTGAAATGGCCGTTCTTCGAAGAGCGGCACGGCGAACTTGCGCGCACGCTCGATGCCTGGGCGGCGCAGCACATCCCGCACGATCATGGCAGCGATGTCGACCAGGCGTGCCGTCAGCTCGTGAAGTCGCTCGGTGCAGGCGGCTGGCTGCGACACGCGGTGGGTGGAGAGTTCGGCGCGGCCGACGCCATTGACACGCGTGCGATCTGCCTCATTCGCGAAACCCTGGCGCGCCACAGCGGCCTTGCCGATTTCGCTTTTGCCATGCAGGGCCTGGGATCGGGCGCAATCAGCCTGCAGGGAACGCCGGATCAAAAAGCGCGCTATCTCTCCAGGGTCGCGCGCGGCGAGGCCATCGCAGCGTTTGCCCTGTCGGAGCCTGAAGCCGGCTCCGACGTCGCCGCCATGCAGTGCAATGCCCATGTCGACAGGGATCACGCCATCATCAATGGTGAGAAGACGTGGATATCCAACGGCGGCATCGCAGATTTCTACGTCGTGTTCTGCCGCACCGGCGAAGCGCCAGGTGCTCGGGGTATTTCCGCCTTCATCGTCGATGCGGACACGCCGGGCCTGGAGATTGCAGAGCGCATCGATGTCATCGCGCCGCATCCGCTGGCGCGCCTGAAGTTTACCGACTGCCGCGTGCCTTTGACCCAGCGTGTGGGCGTAGCGGGCGAGGGCTTCAAGGTGGCCATGCGAACGCTCGATGTGTTTCGCACTTCCGTCGCTGCTGCTTCGCTGGGCTTTGCGCGCCGGGCGCTCGATGAGGCGCTGCATCGCGCGACCACGCGCAAGATGTTCAACCAGGTGCTGTCGGATTTTCAGCTCACGCAGGCCAAGCTCGCGCAAATGGCGACCACCATCGACAGCTCGGCGCTCCTCGTCTATCGTGCCGCATGGCAGAGGGACCAGGGCGAGAACGTCACGCGCGAAGCGGCAATGGCCAAGCTCACGGCGACCGAGGGCGCGCAACAGGTGATCGATGCGGCTGTGCAGATCTTTGGCGGGCTGGGCGTGGTGAGTGGCCAGATGGTCGAGCGCCTGTACCGTGAAATCCGTTCGCTTCGAATCTACGAAGGCGCGACCGAGGTGCAGCAACTCATCATTGCGCGGGAACTTCTCAAGGACATGAAATGACGCATCAGGCGATTCTTCCGGCCGGCTGGCCACGCCCCAAGGGTTATTCAAACGGCGTGGTGGCCAGCGGCCGCATGCTCTTCATCGCCGGGATGATCGGCTGGGATGCACAGGGCGTATTTCATAGCGACGACTTTGCGATGCAGGCCCGCCAGGCCTTGCAGAACATCGTTGACGTGCTGGTCGAGGCGGGCGGCAAGCCGGAACACATCGTTCGGATGACCTGGTATGTGACGGACAAGCGCGAATACATGGCCGCCGCTGCGGAGATTGGCCGGGCTTACCGGGAAATCATCGGCAGCTACACGATCGCCATGACCGCCGTGCAGGTCGTGGCGCTTGTCGAGGACCGTGCCAAGGTCGAAATCGAGGCCACGGCGGTGCTGCCAGGCTAGCCGCTAGGATAGGCGCATCCGCGTAGAAACACTGATAGGAACGAATCATGGCCACGAGCAAAGCGAGCTTTCATTGGGACGATCCGTTGCTGCTGGAGCAGCAGCTCACGGGCGACGAGCGCATGGTGCGCGAAACGGCTGCGGCGTATTCGCAGGACAAGCTGCTGCCCCGCGTTCTTGAGGCCTTTCGGCACGAAAAAACCGACGCCTCCATTTTTCGCGAGATGGGCGAGCTGGGCCTGCTGGGTTCGATGATCCCCGAGACATACGGCGGTGCGGGCCTGAACTATGTCTGTTACGGCCTTGTTGCGCGGGAAGTCGAGCGCATCGACTCTGGTTATCGCTCGATGATGAGCGTGCAGACGTCGCTGGTCATGGTCCCAATCTTTGAATTCGGCAACGAGGCGACGAAGCGGAAGTATCTGCCCAAGCTCGCGAGCGGCGAGTGGATCGGCTGCTTCGGCCTGACCGAGCCGGATCACGGTTCCGACCCCGGCAGCATGGTCACGCGCGCGAAAAAAGTCGATGGCGGCTACAGCCTCACCGGCTCGAAAATGTGGATCACCAACAGCCCGATCGCCGATGTGTTCGTGGTCTGGGCCAAGGACGACGAAGGCTCGATCCGCGGGTTTGTGCTCGACAAGGGCGCCAAGGGCTTGTCAGCGCCCAAGATCAGCGGCAAGGTCGGGCTGCGTGCTTCGGTGACCGGCGAGATTGTGATGAACGACGTGTTCTGCCCGGAGGAGAACGCGTTTCCCGATGTGCGCGGCCTGAAGGGCCCGTTCACCTGCCTGAACTCCGCGCGCTACGGCATTGCATGGGGTGCCCTGGGCGCCGCTGAAGATTGCTGGCACCGCGCGCGCCAGTACGTGCTCGACCGCAAGCAGTTCGGCAAGCCACTCGCAGCCAATCAGCTGGTGCAGAAAAAACTGGCCGACATGCAAAGCGAAATCACGCTGGGCCTCCAGGGATGCCTGCGCCTGGGGCGCATGAAAGACGAGGGCACCGCTGCGGTCGAAATTACATCGATCATGAAGCGCAATTCATGCGGCAAGGCGCTGGACATTGCCCGTACTGCTCGCGACATGATGGGCGGCAATGGCATCAGTGACGAGTTCGGCGTTGCAAGGCACCTGGTCAACCTGGAAGTGGTCAACACCTATGAAGGCACGCACGACGTGCATGCGCTGATCCTGGGTCGCGCACAGACGGGGATTTCGGCGTTCTGACAACCCATTGCGGTCAAGCCCGCACGGACAGCTGGCGACCGCGCAGGTACTGCAGGCCGAGCGCAACCGCGACGAGTCCTATTCCCAGCAGGTCCGCAACCAGGGCGGGATAGACGAGCGCAAACCCGGCCACGATCAGCATGGTGCGCTCCAGCGCGTTGGTCTTGCGCAGCGCCCAGCCCTGGAAGCCCGCCGCAATCGCTGCAATGCCCAGTGCCGCAGTCACGGTCACTTCCGCAATCGACCACCAGTTGGCAGTTGCGAGCGCCTTGGTCGATCCCATCAGCAGCAAACCCTGACCGGCTGGGTCAAGCACGAACATGAATGGCAGCAGGAAGGCGGGCGTCGTGTACTTCCAGCATTGCATGGTCGTCTTGTAAGGATCGCCCCCCGTGATTGCCGACGCAGCAAATGGCGAGAGCGCAGTGGGTGGCGAAACTTCCGACAGAACCGCGTAGTAGAAGATGAACATGTGGGCCGCATAGTCGGGCACGCCCATCTTGATAAGGGCAGGCGCTGCGATGACCGCGCAGATGATGTACGAAGCCGTCACCGGCACGGCCAGGCCCACGATCCAGACCACGAGCGCGGTGTACAGGGCCGTGAGCATCAGCGAGCCGCCCGCCAGATCGATCACGATGCTGCTGAACTTCAGGCCCAGGCCGGTGAGCGTGACCACGCCAACGATGATGCCGGCACCTGCGCATGTCGCCGCGACGTTCAAAACACCCGTCGTGCCGGCGGACATCGCCTTGATGAAGCCCGAGCTCCACAGTTGCGGGACGATGGGACCCCGCCCCCGGAAGACGTCGTACGGAATCAGCGCGCTCTCCGATCTCAGGAAGCTGACGACGAAGGTGACGACCGTCGCCCAGAAAACCGAGAGCACTGGCGAGAACCCCATCATCATGAAGACGACGATGGAGATGAGCGAGATGAAGTGATACCAATATTTGCGAGTCAGGTTCCAGAGCGTGTCGGCCTTCTCGAAAGCGACGTTGCCCATGCCGTATTTGCGCGCATCGATCTCCACCATCAGAAAGAGCGCCAGGTAAAACAGAATGGTGGGAATAACGGCCATCAGCAGCACGTCGAGGTACGAAATCTTCAGGAACTCGGCAATGAGAAAAGCCGCAGCCCCCAGCACCGGCGGCGAGATGATCGCACCCAGGCCGCCCGCGGCCAGCAAGCCGCCGGCGGCGTTCTTTTCGTATCCGACTTTCTGCAGCATGGGCCATGCAACCGCGCCCAGCGTGACTGTTGTGGCCACCCCCGAACCCGAGGGCCCGCCGAGCAGAAATGAGGCAAGCACCACCGTGCGACCCGCGCCGGTGGGTTTGCCTCCCATGGCTGAAAACGAGAAGTCAATGTAGAACTTGCCCGCACCCGAGTACTGCAGAAAGGCACCAAAAATCGTGAACAGGATGATCAGTGAGGACGACACATCCACGGCCACGCCGAAGATGCCCTCCAGCGTCATGTACAGGTGTCCGACCAGCCGCCCGACTTCATAGCCCTTGTGCGTCCACGGCGCCGGAAGAACCGGCCCCACCAGCGCGTACACGATGAATGCGCCGGTCACCACCGGCATGATCCATCCGGTCGTGCGCCGCATGGCTTCCAGGATCAGGATGACCAGCGCGATGCCGAATACGATGTCCCACCGGTTGGGCGTGGTGTTGCGATCGGTGAAGTCGTCGCCACCATAGATCAGGTACGCAACCACGGCCACCGCAAGCAGCGCCGACAGCACATCCCACCACATGATGCGATGCCGATAGCGCCTGGCCACCGGGAACAACAGAAAGGTCAGAAACAGCACCATCGCCACGTGCAGCGGCCGCAGCGTCTGCGTCGGCACGATGGAGTAGGCGGCATATAGGTGAAACGCCGAGATCGCAACGGCGACCAGCGTGATGAAAACGGCGCGCCAGCCGGTGAAATGATTGGCTGCGCCTTCTTCTTCTTCGATGAACTGCTGCGCTTTTTTCAGCGCTTCATCGCTCACCGATGCGGCGGGCATCGGCAGCGGCTGGGCTCCTTGTGTCACGCAGCGGTCAGTTCAGCTTGATGCCTTTTTCGGCAAAGTACTTCACCGCGCCGGGGTGCCATGGCATCGGCGAGGCAGATGCTTTCTGGTTCTCCAGCTTGAAGTTTTCGGCTTCCTTGTGGACCGCGATGAGGTCGGCACGCTTGTCGAAAATCGTCTTGACGATGTTGTAGGCCGTCTTCTCATCCATCTTTTCGTGGGCGACCAGCAGGTTCATCACCGTTGCCTGTTTGTTGTCGGTGTCCATTCCCTTGTAGACAGCCTTGGGGATGGAGTCTTCAACGTAGAGCTGGCCGTACTTCTGGTTCATCTTCGGCACGACTTCACTGTGGTCGATCATCTTGATCTTGGTGCCCGGCGTGTTGGCCAGGTCGGTCACGGCGGCAGTCGGCAGGCCGCCCACCCAGAAGAACGCGTCGATCTTGTTGTCCTTGATCGCATTGACCGACTCAGCCACGCCGAGCCGCTCGCGCTTCATGTCCTTGTCCTTGTCCAGCCCGGCGGCTTCAATGATGCGAAAAGCCATCACTTCAGTTGCACTGCCGGGCGAGCCGGTCGAGACATGCTTGCCCTTGAGGTCAGACATTTTGGTGATGCCGCGGCCCTCGACCGTGACCAGGTGCATGCGGTTGGGGTACAGCACCATCAGCGTGCGCACAGCCACCTTGTTGCCCTTGAACTTGTCTTCGCCGCGCAGGGCATCAAGCCCCGCGTCGGCCATGGTGAAGCCGACATAAGGCTTGTCGGTGCCGATGAGCTTGAGGTTGTCCACCGAGCCGCCTGTGACTTCTGCCGTGGCCTGCATGCCCGGAACGTTCTTGGAGAGAACGGCAGCCAGGCCGCCGCCCATGGGGTAGTAAACCCCGCCGGTGCCACCTGTGGCGATGGAGATGTTCTGGGCGCTTGCAAGTCCCGGAAGTGCAAGTGAAAGGGCGAACGCTGAGAGGGTTGCTACGGTACGCAGTAGTCGAATCATGGGTGTCTCCAATATGTCCCGGGATGCTGGAGGACCCACCCGCTGTTGTCAATGCTGTGAAACGCTTGTGCCTTTTGTATGCGCCGGGCTGCTCATCTGCATGGCAGCTATGCAGCCGCCTCCAGCCCGTTGCTGAAATGCTCCTGCATGCGCCTGGCGGCAGCCTTGGAATCGCGTCGCAGGAGCGCCTCGACGATCGCGCGATGCTCCAGCATCGACTCCTTCACACGCCCCGCCTTCAACAGGGAGTTGTGCCGGTTGAGCTTCATGACCTTGCGCAGGTCGGCCACCATCTGGTCGCGCCATCTGTTGCCGGCAATCTCAAGCAGCCGGATATGAAAGCGTTCGTTCAGCATGAAGAACGTGTCCCGGTTGCCCGCGGCGGCCTCCAGGTCCTTGTGCAGGGTCTGCAACTCCTTGAGCTCTGCGTCAGTCGCGCGCTGGGCCACCACGCCGGCCGCATCGCTTTCCAGAAGCGAGAGCAGGTGATAGACGTCCGCGAGATCCGACTCTGAAACCTCGGTCACATAGGCGCCCCGCCGCACCTTCATCGTCACCAGGCCCTCGGCCGCCAGCACTTTCAGCGCCTCTCGCAAAGGGGTGCGGCTGATGCCGAATTCTTCGGCGATCTTCATCTCGTCGATCCAGCTGCCGGGCTCCAGTTCGCGCGCGAAGATGCGCTGGCGCAGCTGCTCGGCGACCTCTACATAGAGGGCGCGCGGAGTGAGCGTGAGAGCGGAGGCCATTTGGGGATTCTAGGCGGGTTCTGCATTCTGAATCAATAATTATGAATGATGTAAACTCCGCGAAACACGGCACACTGGCGACGACGCACGCCATCCGCATCCAACCGCAAACGATCCGCGCACTGAAAAGCACACCATGACCACGCCCCAACAGACCCCAGATGACATTGACGCGTGGAAGCGCGCAGCCGCCAAGTCCGCACCGCAAGGGGACGTGACCCAGCTCAACTGGCACACGCCCGACGGCATCGAGGTCAAGCCGCTCTACACCGCCGCGGACGTCGCCGACCTTCAGTACACGAACACTTTGCCGGGCTTCGAGCCCTATGTGCGCGGGCCGCAGGCGACGATGTACGCGTCGCGTCCGTGGACCATTCGCCAGTACGCGGGTTTCTCGACGGCGCAGGAGTCGAACGCGTTTTATCGCAAGGGCCTGGCCGGCGGAGGTCAGGGCGTTTCTGTCGCATTCGACCTGGCGACGCATCGCGGATACGACAGCGACCATCCACGTGTCACCGGCGATGTGGGCAAGGCGGGCGTCGCGATCGACTCGGTGGAGGACATGAAGGTTCTCTTCGACGGTATTCCGCTCGACAAGGTAAGCGTTTCCATGACGATGAACGGCGCCGTGCTGCCGGTGCTGGCGGGTTACATCGTCGCAGCCGAAGAGCAGGGCGTTGCGCAGGAAAAGCTCTCGGGGACCATCCAGAACGACATCCTCAAGGAGTTCATGGTCCGCAACACCTACATCTACCCGCCCAAGCCGAGCATGCGGATCATCGGCGACATCATCGAGTACACGGCAAAGAAGA
>JAZKFD010000187.1:0-35450 GCA_040386635.1 Pseudomonadota bacterium | reverse complement strand
GTCGATGAACGGGACCATGTTGATCTCGTTGATCGTGCGGCGGCCGCGACCGCGGGAGACCATGGAGGGCATGCTAGTGACCGGACGCCGACTGGGCACCCAGGTTGCGCTGCAGGATGTTGGAGAACTCTTCGATGAAGGTCTCCAGCTTGATCGCGATGCGGTCAATGTCGCGTGCGAAACGGTTGTAGGCCACGACTGCAGGAATCGCCGCGAACAGGCCGATCGCGGTGGCGACCAGCGCCTCGGCAATGCCTGGGGCGACGGTAGCAAGGGTCACGGTCTGCAAGGCGGCAAGGCCGGTGAACGCATGCATGATCCCCCACACCGTACCGAAAAGGCCGATGTACGGCGACACCGACCCCACCGATGCGAGGAATGACAGGTGGGTTTCGATCGCATCCATCTCGCGCTGAAAGCTGGCCCGCATGGCACGGCGTGCGCCGTCGAGCAGCGTGCCGGCGTCTTCGATGCGGCGTTCGCGCAGCTTCTGGTATTCGCGCATACCGCTGGCGAAGATGCGTTCCATCGGTCCGGAGAGCTTGGCGTTTTGTGCGGCTGCCGCAAAGAGGTCGTTGAGGCTGGTGCCTGACCAGAACTCGCGCTCGAACTCCTCGTTGAGCGAATTGATGCGTTTGATCGCGAAGAGCTTGCGGAAGATCGCAGCCCAGCTCGCAATCGAGATGCCAACCAGCAGCAGCATGACAAGCTGGACCACCCAGCTCGCTTGAAGCACCAGTTGCAGGATCGACAGGTCAGGAGTCATCGTTGGTTCAGGGCTTCCAGGATAGTGGGTGGGATTCTCTCAGGCTTCATGGATTGCGCATGAACCCAGCCGATGCGGATCGTGCCTTCGCACAGCCGGACGCGGTCCGGTGCAAGAAAGGCCTCTTGGGTGATTATCAAAGACGCACGGCCTGTTTCTTCGAGATGCGCCGTAACAAGAAGTTCATCGTCAAGGCGTGCGGGGCGGTGATATTTGAGCGTGGTGTCGCCAACCACGAACATCCCGCCGGTCATCTCGCGCAGTTCGCGCTGGCCGATGCCCAGCGAACGTAGCCATTCGGTGCGCGCCCGCTCGAAGTATTTCAGGTAGTTGGCGTAAAAGACGATCCCGCCCGCGTCGGTATCTTCCCAGTAAACGCGGATGGGGAACGTGAATGGGTTGGGCGAACCGGAGCGCTGCTTGCTCAAGTCAGCACCGCCTTCAGTCTTTGGACCGCTTCCTGCAGATGTTCCATCGAACTCGCCGTCGAAAACCGGATGAAGTGACCCGTCTCGGCCACGCCGAAATCGCGTCCGGGCGTGACGGCCACATGCGCGCGTTTCATGATCTCGAAGGTCAGGTCCCAGCTGTCTTTCACGCCCAGGCGGCGGCAGGCCTCGGTGCAATCGGCCCACGCGTAGAACGCCCCGTCGGGCATCACCGGAACCTTCAGGCCGATCGCTTCGAGCTGCGGAATGAACCAGTCGCGGCGTGCCTTGAATTCGGCGCGGCGGCGCTCGTACTCGGCCAGGCTGTCGGGTTCGAAGCAGGCCAGGGCGGCGTGTTGCGCAATGGTGCTCGGACAGATGTAGAGATTCTGGGCCAGCTTCTCGATGCCGAGCGCGACTTCTTCAGGCGCCACGATCCAGCCGAGGCGCCAGCCGGTCATGTTGAAGTATTTGGAGAAGCTGTTGATGCTGATGACCTGATCGTCGATGCCCAGGCCGGTGTGGCCGAAGGTGTCGTCGTAGGAAAGGCCGAGATAAATCTCGTCGAGCATCGTGATGCCGTCCTTCGCCTTCACGAAATCGTGGATGCGGCGCAGTTCATCCGGATGGATCGACGTGCCGGTCGGATTGGAGGGTGACGCGAGCAGAACACCGCGGGTCTTCTGCCCCCAGTGCGCCTGTATCTTGTCTGCCGTGAGCTGGAAGCGCTCGGCAGCAGTAGCCGGGATGCGGACTGGCTCCCCGCCGGCCACTGTGACGAAGTGGCAATTGCAGGGATAGCTCGGGTCGGGCATCAGAATCTGGTCGCCGGGCTCGATCAGCGCAAGACAGGCAAGCTGCAAGGCGCCTGATGCACCAGCGGTGATGACAATGCGCTGGGCCGGTACATCGACCTTGAAGCGATGGGCGTACCACTGGCTGATGCGTTCGCGCAGTGCTTCGAGTCCGGTTGCGTGCGTGTATTGCGTGAGGCCGCGGGAGACCGCACGCGCCGCTGCTTCCTGCACCAGCGGCGGTGCGGTGAAATCGGGCTCGCCGATGTTCAGGAAGATCATCGGCCTGTCGGTGTGGGCGACTTCCTTCGCCAGCGCGGCGGCAGCCTTGGCAACCTCCATCACATAGAAGGGTTCGATGCGTTCAACCAGGCTCGCTGTTCTCATTCTTTATCGCGCCTTGCCACGTTTGCGGTCGGCTTCGACTTCGTCGGGGCGAAGGATCGGGGCAATTCCGTTCAGCACGGCGTTGACATACTTGTGGCCGTCGGTGCCCCCGAACTCCTTGGCAAGCTCGATACATTCATTGAGCACCACGCGCCAGGGCACTTCGAGCGCGTGCTTGAACTCGTAGGCGCCAATCCACATGACTGCTCGCTCGACGGGCGAGATCTCCGCGAGCTTTCGATCGAGCAGCGGAACGATCAGCTCGTCGAGCTGCGCCGCTTCGGCGACGCAGCCATGCAGCAGCGCGTCGTAATGGGCGGAGTCGGCCTTGTGAAAACCCGACAGCTCGCGCGTGAAGGTGTCGATCGACTGCGCGTCATTGCCGCCGACGATGAACTGATACAGCGCCTGCAAGGCGAACTCACGGGCGCGGCTGCGGTCGGATTTGGCAGAGGCCTTGCGCGCGCCTGTGGAGGTTCTGCCAGCAGCCGGCTTGGGGATTTCGTTCATCAGATTTCGTCCAGCAGATTGCACATCTCGACCACAACACGCGCCGCATCGACGCCTTTTTCGCTCTGGCGTGCAAGCGCCTGCTCCATGTTTTCGGTGGTGATGATCGCGTTGGCAATCGGCACTTGGTAGTCGAGCGACACCCGCGAAACACCGGCTGCGGACTCATTGGCAACCAGCTCGAAGTGATAGGTCTCGCCCCGGATCACGCAGCCCAGCGCGATCAGCGCGTCGTAGTTGCTTTTTTCGGCCATCGCCTGCAGGGCGACCGGCACCTCCAGGGCGCCAGGCACTGTCACATGGTCGATGCGATCTGCTTCCACGCCCAGCGCAATCAGTTCCGCCATGCACGCGGCTGCAAGCGCATCGGTGATGGATGCATTGAACCGTGCCTGCACGATGCCGATGGTGAGCCCCTTGCCGTCGAGCGTGTTGCTCGTCCCTTTGTCAGCGCCAAACATGTCTTAGTGTTCTTTCTTCTCTGGGGGTTTGATATAGCCGGCGATTTCGAGTCCATAGCCGGCCATGCTTGGCATCCGCCGTGGATTGCCCATGAGGTTCATGCGGTGCACGCCGCATTCGCGCAGGATCTGCGCACCGATGCCGTAGGTGCGCAGGTCCATGCGGTCCCGGTCGGGCGCCTGCGATGCGCGGGCCGTGCCTTCGAACTGCGCCAGCAGCTCGGCCGCGCTTTCGCCGCAGTTCAGGAGCACGGCGACGCCCTTTCCGGCCGAGGCGATGTGAGCGAGCGCGGCGTCGATCGTCCAGGAATGCATGGAACGGCCCGCTTCCAGCGCATCGAGCACCGACAGCGGCTCATGCACGCGCACGGGCACGGTCTCGTCAGGGGCCCATTCACCACGCACCAGTGCCAGGTGCAGGCCATGGGTCGGCGTGTCCCGCCAGGCGTGAGCGGTAAACCCGCCGTGCGCCGTCTGCAACATGCGGGTGGCGACTTTCGCGACCTGCGATTCGCTCTGGCTGCGGTATTCGATCAGGGAGGCAATCGTGCCGATCTTCAGGCCGTGCTCGCTGGCGAACCGCTGCAGGTCGGGCAGCCGCGCCATGGTGCCGTCGTCCTTCATGATCTCGCAGATGACCGCAGCGGGCTCCAACCCCGCCATGCCCGCCAGGTCGCAGCCCGCTTCCGTGTGACCGGCGCGCATCAGCACGCCGCCGTCAACCGCCTGCAACGGGAATATGTGGCCCGGTTGCACCAGGTCATCTGCCCGCGCCGTGCGCGAAACGGCGGCCTGGACGGTGCGCGCGCGGTCGGCAGCCGAAATTCCGGTGGTTACGCCCTGCGCGGCTTCGATGGACACCGTGAAGGCGGTCCCCATCTTGGTTCCGTTGCGCGTCACCATGGGCGGCAGTTGCAGCCGTTCGCAGCGTTCGCGGGTGAGGGTGAGGCAGATCAGGCCCCGTCCGAACCGCGCCATGAAGTTGATCGCCTCTGGCGTGACGTGCTCGGCGGCAATGACCAGGTCGCCTTCGTTTTCGCGGTCTTCTTCATCCACGAGGATCACGATGCGGCCCGCGCGCAGGTCCGAAACAATGTCCTGGACAGGGGAGATGGAAGCCCAGGACGGGGCGGCGGCAGCGGGGTCGCTCATGCGGCGGCTTTCGAAAGGGTGGTGCCTGCGGTGAGCATGCGCTCCACATAACGGGCGATCAGGTCGATTTCAAGGTTGACGCGCGAACCTGCGGCAAGGCTGCCCAGGGCGGTGTTCTGCACGGTGTGGGGAATCAGGTTGATGCTCAGCTCGCAGCCCTGCGCGCTATCGGCGACCGAGTTGACGGTGAGGCTGACGCCATTGACGGTGATGGAGCCCTTGTAGGCGAGGAATTTCCCCAGGCTGGCGGGTGCCAGGACACGCAGTTCCCAGCTTTCTCCGACCTGCGCAAACCGGGTGACCTCGCCCAGCCCGTCCACATGGCCGGAGACAATATGGCCGCCCAGCCGGTCGTGCGCCCGCAAAGCCTTTTCGAGGTTCACGGGCCCGGTGCTGCAAAGGCCGGCTGTCAGGCGAAGCGATTCGGCAGAGATGTCGATCTCGAAGGTGGCCGAGGCGGGGTCGAACCGCGTGACTGTCATGCACGCCCCGTTCAGGGCGATGCTGTCACCCGCGCCGACGTCGTCAAGATACCCGGCTGGCGCTTCGATGGTGAGACGCTTGCCGTGCTGCAAAGAGCTACCCAGGTCGTGGACGGCGGCGATGCGCCCCACGCCGGTGATGATTCCGGTGAACATGCGCCATTTTCGCCCAGAACCGGATCACCCCCTGAAATGAGCCTGACCGTATGCCCCGAGCAAACCGCTCGGCGCGATCACGCTACCGGCTGTCGGCACTGTCTGGGCGCGCCGCAAACAGCTGAGTACATTCGGACCCGGGGGTCATTGCGTTCAAGGAGACAGTATGCGACGAGGGTTTTCCAGGGGTTTCACGCTCATCGAGTTGATGGTCACGGTGGCCATCATTGCGATCCTCGCGAGCGTTGCCTATCCCTCTTACACCAGCCACGTCAAGAAGGGCGTACGCCGCGCAGCGCAGGCCCAGATGATCGACCTGGCCAGCCGCGAGCAGCAATACATGCTGTCCAACCGCACCTATGTTCCCTACACCACGATCACGGCCAGCGGTTACATGCTCCCGGCCGACCTGACCCAGAAGTACACCCCAACCATCACCGTGGGCACGAGTACTGTTCCTTCCTACACCATCACCTTCACCGCCATCAACGCCCAGCAAAGTGACGGCGACCTCACCCTCACCAGCGAAGGGACCAAGCTCCCTGCCGACAAATGGTGAGCCGGCCCATCGTTGGCAAGCGATCCGCGTCCCGGCGCGCAATGGGCGGCACGTCCATGGTCGAAGTCCTGGTGACGCTGGTCATCATCGCCTTTGGCCTGCTCGGCATTTCGGGCATGCACCTGCGCCTGCAGACGGTCGAGCTGGAGTCCTATCAGCGCTCGCAGGCGCTATTGCTCCTCAACGACATGGCCAACCGGGTCATGACGAACCGCTCCATGGCTGCCTCGTACGTCACCGGCAGCGCCAACCCGCTGGGTGCCGGCATGTCATGCCCGACCTCCACGACCAGCGTCGTGCAGCGCGACCTGAACGAGTGGTGCAACGCGCTGCAGGGGGCATCCGAAACCACGACGACTGGGGGAGTGACCACCAAGGTCGGCGTGATGGTCGGCGGCCGCGGCTGTGTGGAAACCGTGGGGTCCGATTACCTCATCACCGTGGCCTGGCAAGGGATGGGTGCAGTGTCAGCGCCGCCAACATCGGTCGCCTGTGGCCAGGGCAGCTACAACACGGCGGGCACGGCTTGCGTCAATGATGCGTGCCGCCGGGTTGTAACGACCGTTGTTCGGATGGCGACGCTATGAAACCTCAATCACGCACCCTGCGCCAGCGCGGCTTCACGCTGGTGGAGCTCATGGTCTCACTGGCTATCGGACTGCTGATCATCCTGGCCCTGTTGACGCTCATGATCAGTGTCAATCGCAGCAACAACGAGATGGTCAAGGCCAACCGTGTCATCGAGAACGGCCGGTTCGCGTTGATGCTCTTGGCGGCGGATGTGGCTCATGCCGGTTTCTGGGGCGGATATATCCCCAAATTCGACGATCTGACGCAACCCGACGACTCTCTCAGCCCGCTTCCGGGCGCGCCCGATGATTACCCCAGCGCCGTTCCAGACCCGTGCCTGGCCTACGCGTCGTGGGATGCGCAGTACAAGAAGAACCTGGTTGGCATCCCGGTCCAGGGCTACGAAATTCCCGCAACCGTGCCTTCGCCCACCCTGTCGGTGTGTGCGTCCAGGGTTGTCAGCCCCAAGGCGAGCACCGATGTCCTGGTGGTCCGGCATGCGGACATGCGCGATTTCAAATGTGTTCCAGGCGCATCGGGTTGCGACGCGGTCGATGGCGATGTTCATTTCCAGATGGACAGGACGTGCGGCACGGTGCCTCCCACGACGCCCTATGTCATCGATGCAGACAAGACGCAGTTGACGTTGCTGCAGCGCGCCATTCCTGCTCCTCCTGCAACGTCGAGTTGTGCGACCACCGAAATGGCGGCTTATCGCAAGCTCATCTCCAGCCTCTATTACGTTCGTAACTTTGCGGTCACGGCCGGTGATGGGGTTCCTACTCTCATGCGTTCACAGCTGGGGTCGGGCGGCGGAGTCGAGCACAAACCTGCCGAACCGCTGATCGAGGGGGTGGAAGGGTTCCGCGTCGAATTCGGTATTGATTCGCTGAGCGATTCAGGCGCAGCCGTCAATCAGACGGCGGTCCTGCACTGGGCCAATTCAACCAACAAGACATCGCCGACCAATCGTGGGAATGGCATACCGGATGGATCCTATGTGCGCTGCACCACGGCAACGCCGTGCACAGTCGCCCAGCTGGCCAACGCGGTAGCCGTCAAGATCTATGTCTTGATTCGCGCCGACAACATCACCCCCGGCTACACCGACAACAAGACATACAACCTGGGCAGCACGACACTCGGCCCGTTCAACGACAACTACAAGCGGCACCTGTTCCAGCAGACTGTCCGCCTGCAGAACGTGTCTTCGCGAAGGGAGACGCCATGATCCGCACTTACACGCGGCGCGCGCCCGCGAAAAGCCCCCAGCGCGGCGCAACGCTGATCATCGGCCTGATCATGATGGTGCTCATCACCCTGATCGTGCTCAGCGCGTTCTCGCTCAGTTCGACCAATGCGAAGTCGGTGGGCAACATGCAAGTGCGCGAAGAGGCTATCGCGGCGGCCAACCAGGCCATCGAGCAGGTGATCAGCGCTGACTTCACGGCAGCGCCCACTGCCGAGTCGATCAACGTCGATATCAACAAGGATGACACCATCGACTACACGGTCGCGTTGGCCAAGCCTGAGTGCGTACGCGCCATCGCAGCCACCACGAGCGTGGGTTGCGACACGGAGCACCCCGAGCTGTGCACCGGATCGACCTGGCACTCCGAGTGGGACATCAATGCAACCGTGACCGACGCCTCGAGTGGCGCAAAAGTAAACGTCAGGCAAGGGGTCCGCGTGCTGCTGGCCGATTCCCGCAAGCTATTAGTCTGCCCATGAGGCTCAGGAAAACATCATGAAAACAGTTTTCAGGCGGTGCGCTGCCATCTTCTCGTTGTTGTGTTTCATGCCGGCGATGGCAGAAGACATCGACTTGTTCGTTGGCAATTCCGTGACCAGCACGGACATCCCGAACGTGCTGATCATCCTGGACAACACCGCCAACTGGAACACGGCTTTCGTCAACGAGAAGGCTGCGCTGGTATCACTATTCAACAGCTTGCCCGCCAATAAGTTCAACGTCGGCCTGATGATGTTCACAGAAACCGGCGGGGGTGACAGCGGTAACGATGGCGCCTACGTCCGCGCTGCCATCCGGCCGATGACTGCCGATACCTCGACCGACCTCAACCCCCTGGTTCCGGGGACGAAGAGCAAATATGCGGCCATGATCAACGCCCTGGATCAGACCGCCGACAAGTCCAACGGCGGGAAGATCAGCAAGTCCATGTGGGAGGCCTACCAGTACTTCAAGGGGCTCGCCCCGCACGCCGGCAACAACAAGAACAAGACCGATTACACAGGCAATACCGCCGGTAACGGCGCCGACGATGCGGTCCATGCGCTGGCTGCCAACGCCCTGGCCAGCAAGTCGGCCAATGCGTACAGGTCGCCGATCGACGTCAACGGCTGCGCGAAGAACTACATCATCTACATCAGCAATGGCGCTGCGCAGGACAACACGTCTGACACGACGGCGTCGAAGGCGGCGCTCGCTGCAGCAGGCGGCTCCACCACCACCATCCCGATCAGTCCCAGCGGCTCGCAGGACAACATGGCAGACGAGTGGGCGCGCTTCATGAAAAAGAGCGACATCGCTGCGACGATCTATACGATTGACGTCAACAAGGTCACGACCGGGCAAGGTCCGGGATGGACGGCATTGCTCGCGAGCATGGCCAACCAGTCTTCGGGCAAGCCTTTCGATGTCTCTAGCACCGGCACGGAGATTCTGGACGCGCTCAACGACATTTTCTCGGAGATCCAGTCGGTCAACAGCGTGTTCGCGTCGGTCAGCTTGCCGGTCAGCGTGAACACCCAGGGCAATTACCTCAATCAGGTCTATGTCGGCATGTTTCGTCCCGATGCAGATGCGGCGCCACGCTGGAACGGAAACCTGAAGCAGTACAAGCTTGGCAAAACCAACGGCGAGTTGCGCCTGCAGGATGCGGACAGCTCGCCCGCGATCAACAACCAGACGGGGTTCATAACCGAGTGCGCGCGAAGTTTCTGGACGCCCACTGCGCTGGACACGGAGTTTGCCTCGCGCGAGCAGGGCGATTGCCTTACGGTTGCCAACTCGGGAGCGTCGAACTATCCCGATGGCAATATCGTGGAAAAGGGCGCTCAGGCCTATCGATCCCGGGCGACAACGTCCCGAACGACCTATACCTGTAGTCCAGACCTTCTGACCTGCACCACCCTCGACACGTTTTCCTCAGCTTCAGTTTCCCAGGCGGCACTGGGCGCCGCGAGCACCGGCGAGCGGGATACGCTGATCAGCTGGGCCAAGGGCACCGACGTCGATGACGAAGACCTCGACGGCAACTCCTCGACCGAGCGCCGCCTCACGATTCACGGTGACGTGGTGCACTCAAGACCCGTGGCCCTGAATTTCGGCTCCGACGATGCCAATGCCAATGTGGTCGTTTTCTACGGCAGCAACGACGGCTGGTTCCGCGCGGTCAACGGCAACCGCTCCAACGCAATCGGCTCCATTCCAGCCGGTAGCGAACTGTGGTCGTTCATGCCCCCGGAGTTCTATTCGAGCATCAAGCGCTTGCGCGACAACGACACGCGGATCAGCATTCCTGGCAACAGCGGCGCGGGAACTGCCGCCAAGCCGTACGGCATGGACGGCCCCATCACCGCTTTCAAGGGAACCATCGGCGGCGCCGCCAAGGCGTTCGTTTATGCATCGATGCGGCGCGGCGGTCGCGCGATCTACGCCTTTGACGTCACCAACAGTATGAGCACGCCGACGACGCCGACGCTCAAATGGAAAATCGGCTGCTCAGCCGACGGCGCCAACTGCACGACCGGCATGGAGAACATGGCCCAGTCGTGGTCGTCGGTTCGTACGTTCACCACCACCGCTGTCGGTTCGGGCGCCACGCCCCTGCTGATCTTCGGCGGTGGTTACGACACCTGCGAAGACACCGACAACGGCACAGCCAATCACAGCTGCACGTCCGCCTCGAAAGGCAACGCCGTCTATGTCGTCAATGCCGACACCGGCGTCCTGGTCAAGGCCTTCAGTACGGGTGGCGTTCGCGGCGTCATCGCCGACGTCACCTTCGTGCGTGACTCGCTGGGACAAGTCATCTATGGCTATGCCGCCGACCTGGGCGGCGACGTCTATCGCATCACCTTTTCCAACGCGGTCGGCACCTGGGCGATGGCCAAGATCGCATCGCTCGGATGCGCAACCACTGCTGCATGCGCAGCGCCCCGCAAGTTCATGTTTGCGCCCAGCGTGGTGCAAAACGCCGACGGCAGCTACCAGGTCATGATCGGCTCGGGTGACCGCGAGAAGCCGCTCCTGAGCTACTCCATGACCTCCAGCGTTTCGAACTACTTCTTTTCGTTCACCGACAAGCCGGCAGTTGACCCTTCCGTCTATCCAGGCGCCACATCGTGCGGCTCCATCATCTGCCTGACCTCGCTCTGGCCCATCACGACCGCGGCGACACCTACGGATGCCGACCTGGCCACCAAGCAGGGCTGGTATCTGGGTCTGGGCGCAACCGAACAGGTCGTGACCTCGGCTTTGACGGTTTCGGGCACGACGACCTTTAGCACACACCAGCCGGCAGTGGGTACGCCGGGCCAGTGCAGCGCCAACCTGGGGACAACCCTGGTGTACAACGTCAGCTACAAGAACGCGGGCAGCATGAACGGATCGGATGCTCGCTTTGAGGACGTTTCGGGTGACGGCCTGCCACCCTCGCCAGTTGCCGGACGCGTGACGCTGGATGACGGCAGCCAGGTGCCGTTCTGCATTGGCTGCAGCAAGGACTCCCCACTCGAGGGCAAGGAGCTGGGCGGTTCAAGCGCGGTGGTTCAGCCCAAGGCACGCCTTTACTGGTACATCCAGAAATGAAGCAGCGCGGCTTCACGCTCATCGAATTGCTGGTGACCATCACGATGGTCGGCATTCTGGCGGCGCTGGCCGCGCCATCGTTCAACAATGCAATCCTGAGCAACAAGCTGACAACCATCTCCAACACGTTCATGTCGAGCGCGTTGTTCGCCCGCAGCGAGGCCATCAAGAGAAATGTGCCGGTCACCATGTGCCGGTCCTCTGATGGCCTCAGTTGCGCGACCTCCGGAACCTGGCAGCAGGGCTGGATCGTGATGTGCGATTTCAACAGCGCCACCCCGGGCGTCTGTGTCACCGGCGGCTCTGATGTGCTGGTGTTGCTGCGTCAGCAGGCGATTTCGTCGGACTACTATTTCAATGGCGATGCGTACAGCCTCGCTTTCGATCCGGCCGGCGCGGGCACCACGACGGCAGCTCTGATTTTGTGTCGCGCTCTTCCATCACCGGGTTCTCAGGAGCGCACCATCCAGGTCTCGGCGACCGGGCGACCCACGATCGCTACGACCAAGCTTGGGGTCTGCGCGGCCTAAGGGAAATTTGTCACCGCCAGGCTGCGCTGAATTGCATACAGCCTGAACGGCTTGCGTGTGGCTGCTAACCTAAATTGCCGGCATGAAAATGCCCGCACCCGCACCCACTCGCCACCTTGACCGCAACCGCGGCTTCACACTTATCGAGCTCCTGCTTTCCCTCGCGATCTCCGGCGTGCTCCTGGCCATCGCCTTGCCCAGTCTCGGGAGCGTGATGTCTTCCCAGCGGCTCAACACGGCATCGGCCGATTTCTTCTCCGCATTGCTGCTGGCCCGCAGCGAAGCCATCAAGCGCGGATCGAACGTCACTGTCTGCAAGTCGGCCGACGGTGTGGCCTGCGCGCGCGATGGCGGCTGGGAGCAGGGGTGGCTCGTATTTGCCGATACCGACGAAAATGGCCTGCGCGGGACAACCGAAACGACGATCCTGCAGGCTGCCGCGCTCGACGGCAAGGTGCGGCTCACTGGCAACCTGAATGTTTCGCGATACATCACATTCACCGCCGCAGGCTCCACGCAGCTGACCAGCGGAGCGTTCCAGGCGGGCACCTTGACGTTTTGCAGGGAGTCGGAGGCGCCCGCACCTGCGCGGCAGATCATCCTGAGCGCTGCGGGACGACCGAGGTTGCACAAGCTGACGCTGCAAACCTGTTGATACCTGGCCTGGCCGATCACATAGGGGCGCTGCGCTCGACCCGTGCCAGGATTCGCAGGTCGCCGCCGATGACCAGGGTCTCGCGAAACGAGAGCTGCAGTGCTTGCGACAAATCAGAGAGCGGCCCGAAGTCAGCCATCGGTTCGCCGTGTCCCAGCAGCTTGGGCGCCAGGTACACGAGGAATTCATCGACGAGGCCTTCCCGCACCAGCGAGCCATTGAGCTTGTGACCGGCCTCGACGTGCAGTTCGTTCACCCCTTTTGCGGCGAGGTCGCGCAGCATGGCAGCCAGGTCCACCTTGCCGCGCGAGTCCGGCAACGCGACAACCGTTGCGCCCCGGCTCTCCAGAGCGCGGCGTGCCCCCGGTTCGGCCGACCCGGCATAGACAATCACCGGGCGGCCGTCGATGAAAAGGCTGGCGTCGAGTGGAAGCTGCAGGCGGCTATCGACAACGACGATGGGTGGTTGGCGGGCCACCGTCGCCATCCGCACATCCAGACGCGGGTTATCCGCGATCACCGTGCCGATGCCGGTCAGGATGGCGCCGCCTCGCGCCCGCCAGGCATGGCCATCGGCGCGGGCGGCCAGTGCCGTGATCCACTGGCTCGACCCGTTGTCCAGGGCAGTCCTGCCGTCCAGCGACGCCGCGATCTTCATGCGGACCCATGGCAGTGCCCGTTGCATGCGGCTGAAAAAGCCGATGTTGAGTTCGCGTGACTCGTCGGCGCCCTGGCCGATCTGGACGTCGATGCCCGCTGCGCGCAGGCGGGCAAATCCCTGGCCCGCAACGAGCGGATTCGGGTCCGATGTCGAGCCGATGACGCGTCCGATGCCAGCATGCACCAGTGCATCGCAGCAAGGAGGCGTGCGTCCGTGGTGGGAGCAGGGCTCCAGGGTCACATAAACGGTCGCGCCCTGGGTGCTGTGGCCTTTTGCGGTCGCGTCTCGCAAGGCCATGACTTCGGCGTGCGGCCCGCCAGCGTGCTGGGTGTGTCCCTCACCGATGACCTGGCCACCCTCTGCGGAAACGATGACGCAGCCTACGCGTGGATTGGGCTCTGACAGTCCGATGGCGCTGCGGGCGAGTTCCAGGGCGCGCGCCATCGGCGCCGTCAGTCTGGTGAGCTGGCCTGCCGGAGTCACCGCGCCCTACCGCCTCACCTCGTCCACCAGCGTCTTGAACTCGTCGATATCTTCAAAGCTGCGATAGACGCTGGCAAACCGCACATAGGCGACCTTGTCCAGCTTCTTTAATTCGCGCATCACCAATTCGCCAATGCGCGCGGACTGGATTTCGCGCACACCCAGGTTCAGCAGCTTTTCCTCGATGCGCTCCACTGCGTTGTCGATCTGCTCGGTGCTGACAGGGCGCTTGCGCAGCGCCAGATTCATGGAGGCGAGCAGCTTGGCGCGTTCGTAGTCGATGCGGCGTCCGTCTTTCTTGACGATCGCAGGAAACGTAACGTCAGGCCGTTCGTAGGTGGTGAAGCGCTTTTCGCAGCCGAGGCACTGCCTGCGACGGCGGATGAAGTCCCCGTCTTCGGCGACACGCGTCTCCACCACCTGGGTCTCGTCGTTGCTGCAGAAGGGGCACTTCATGGATGCATCCGATCCATCACCAGCCGTTAACCATAGACAGGAAAACGGCGGGTGAGCGCATGGACCTTTTCGCGAACCGCAGCAATATTGGCGGCATCGCGCGGGTTGTCGAGAACGTCAGCGATCAGGTTGGCCGTGATACGCGTCTCTTCTTCCTTGAAGCCGCGCGTGGTCAGGGCGGGTGTGCCGATCCGTACGCCACTGGTGACCATCGGGCGCTCGGGGTCGTTGGGAATCGCGTTCTTGTTGATGGTCATGTGGGCGTCGCCCAGCACGGCTTCGGCTTCCTTGCCGGTGATGCCCTTGGCGCGCAGGTCCACCAGCATCACGTGGCTTTCGGTGCGACCGCTCACAATGCGGAGTCCGCGCTGCACCAGCGTCTCTGCCATTACCTGCGCATTCCGGGCGACCTGCTCCTGGTACGCCTTGAACTCCGGCTCCATCGCTTCCTTGAACGCAACTGCCTTGGCCGCGATCACATGCATCAGCGGGCCGCCCTGCAGGCCAGGAAAGATGGCGCTGTTGATTGCTTTTTCGTGCTCGGACTTCATCAGGATGAAGCCGCCGCGCGGGCCGCGCAAGCTCTTGTGGGTGGTGGACGTGACAACGTCCGCGTAGGGCACAGGGTTGGGATACACGCCCGCCGCGATCAGGCCGGCGTAATGTGCCATATCGACCATGAAGATCGCCCCGACGTCCTTTGCCACCTTTGCAAATCGCTCGAAGTCGATCCGCAGCGAATAGGCCGAGGCGCCGGCGATGATCAGCTTGGGCCTGGACTCGTGGGCCTTTCGCTCCATGGCTTCGTAGTCGATGGCTTCGTCGGCATCCAGGCCGTACGACACGACGTTGAACCACTTGCCGCTCATGTTGAGCGCCATGCCGTGCGTCAGGTGACCGCCTTCGGCCAGGCTCATGCCCATGATCGTGTCGCCGGGCTTGAGAAACGCCAGGAACACGGCCTCGTTGGCCTGGGCTCCGGAGTGCGGTTGCACGTTGGCCGCATCTGCACCAAAGATTTTCTTGATGCGGTCGATGGCCAGTTGCTCGGCGACATCGACGTTTTCGCAGCCGCCGTAGTAGCGCTTGCCGGGATAACCTTCGGCGTATTTGTTGGTCAGTTGCGTGCCTTGCGCCGCCATGACGGCGGGGGACGCATAGTTTTCACTGGCGATCAGCTCGATGTGATCTTCCTGGCGCTGGTTCTCAGCCTGGATGGCGGCCCAGATTTCGGGATCGGTTTGCTCGACGAGATGGTTGCGTTGGAACATTGGCAGTCCTATGGCTTGTGGGGTAGCTGCCCAGGCGAACGGCTGAACACCGGCTGACGCCAGCGGTGCGCTTCCCAGTGGTTGATGCGGGGTTGCCCGCACGGAATTCCACGTCAGCACCGGCCACCCGGATTGACTCCAGGGGGCGGCGCCTATCGCCAGTTGCGCACGGCGCTAGTGTAACGCCGCGAGCCGGTCCGCACTGATGGGCCGGGGGTGCCAGACCATCGGTTTTCAGGAAACCGAGATCACGGCGATCTTGTCTTCGGCAGGTGCGTTGGGAATCGGCATTGGCGCAATTTCAGGCGCCGGCAATTGCAGCGGCATCGGCGCGGCAGGCGCGACAGTGCGAATCACCGTCGGTGCGGCCAGAGGCACCGGACGTCCGGTCGCAACCATCAGCAGCCGGCCATGCTCTGCCATGACCTTCTCGGCGTAGCCCCCGTCGTCAGCCAGGTTGGCTGCGCCGACGTAGAACTTCAGCCCGGCCTGAAGGGAGCCGGCGCGCTGTATGCATTCCTGCAATACCTTCACACCGACCCGCAGGTTGGTCACCGGATCAAACGCGGCGTGCTTGCCGCCGAAGTTCTCGTATTTATCCTTGTGAATGCCGGTCATGACCTGCATCAGGCCCTGCGCGCCCACCGGACTCTGCGCAAACGGGTTGAATCCGGATTCGATAGCCATGACGGCCAGGATCAGCGTCGGGTCGAGCTTGGCGCGCTTGCCGATCTCATAGGCTTCGGCGACGAGCGCGCTGACGGGTTCGGGCGCGACTTTGTACTTCTTGCTCAGCCAGTAGGCGACTGCGGCCTGCTGCTTGGGCAGGTCATGTGGATTGGCAGCGGTGGCGCGGTCAATGGCATCAAGCTGGATCGGCAGGCCGACCACTGCTTCCTGGCGGGACTGGAGCCAGCCCATGAGGCGGGTTTCGCCCTCTTTGCGCAGGTCGTCACGGGCGAACAGGGTGACCAGGCAAAACACGGTCGCCAGGCCGACGAGGGCAAAGCTGTTGTGGGTGATTTCGAAAAAGCCAGATGCGACGTCGGACGCGAACGTCCTGAAGCCCTGGGAGATTCTTGCTAGCGCTGTCATAGCACTTCCTTTCTACGCGGGGACCGAGGTGGCGATACTGCCGGGGCAGGATCACGAACGCACGGTTCCTCGTTTGGATTGGTACGCCATTGAAAAGTCGGGAGCTTTCTTGGGTGCTCTTCGGACGCTTCAACTTAGCCGGGGTCGGCAGCGGATTCGGGTTGTCCCTAGTGCATTCGCCAGGGACGGGCGGATTCTATTGGCCAGCTTAATATCAAGTCAAGCATATAAAGTCAGTTCAATATGCCGTCTACTGCAGTTTGTTAAGGCAATTTACATGTTGCACGGTACTATTTCATGTCAGCTTTCGAAGATGTTGTGTGTCGGACGCGTCCGACAGTGCCTGTGACGGGCTGAACGCATTCCCGAAACGCGAGACGTTGTCAATTCAATCGCAGCAATCGCCGTTCGGGATTTCATTGAAAAGGCGGCCTTGAATTAGAGACGCGAGCCAACTATCTTGTGAGAGTCCGAGTGATCGGGCATCAGCCGGTAGGGCCACCGCAAGGTGGTAGCCCCGGCCCATCTTGGAAGCAATCCCTTGCTTCCGGCGCGACTGGGGACATGAAACTCCCTGTTCGCGAACCCAGGCGGCGAAGGACTAGGAGTCTGCCGCCAAGCCCGGCGGACGGTTTACTGTCCGTCCGGGCTTTCTCATTTTTTGGGCGCACGCGTTTAGCGGCGAGAATAGCGGTCCTGCCTTCCATGCGAGGGCAGTCCCTATTATTAGATGGACAGACAAGAGCAGTGACCCAAGCCAGAAGCCCAACGACACCCGTACCCTCGACGCCCTGACTGGTGGCGCCTTCACCGCCCCTACCGCTGGTGAACGCGCCGCGCGCGTGCGTGAATGGCTGGGGACCAGTCCCGCCGTCGAGCAGATCCAGGAAGTTTTTCGAGAGCTGAGCGGCCGCGACAAGGGGGCTGCCAAGCTCCTGCGCGAACGACTGGACGAGATCAAGCGCACCCGGGGACAGGAGGCGATTTCCGCCGAGTGGGCCGAAAAGGCGGCCGCCCTGCTGGCGCTTCCCAAGGTGAACATCGCCGATGCGATGGCCTGGCAGCGCGACGCGGCAAAGGCTGGCGCGCCCCTGAGCAAGGAACCGCTGGCATCGCTCAAGGCCCAGCTGGCCGACCGCATCAAGGGCATCGAGGATCTCCAGCATCGCGTCCAGGTCCAGCGCGAGGCCGCAGTGTTGTTGGCCCAGCGGATCGAGGTGCTCTCGACCAAATCATGGCGCGATGCACAGGCGGCCGGCGAAGCGCTGGCTACCGACGTGCCTGACTGGCAGGCGCAGGCGCAACAGCTTCTGGGCGATGCGAACTGGGCCAGCGTGGACACCCGGTTCCCTCCGTTGCTTGAAGCGTCACGCACGCAGCTGCAGGCGGTTTGGGATGCCTTCCAGAGCGCCGTGGCGCAGGCCGTCGCGGCAGCGCAGGACGCATCTGCACCGCTGCCGCCGGTGCCGGTCTGGGCGGACGAGTTGCGCGTGGCCCGCGGTGTGCCGGCGGAAGCGGCGGTCAGGCCATCGCGCCCCAAGGTCGATCCGGAAGTGCGCGCCAAGGCAACCGCCGTTGTCCGCGATGTGCTTGCCAAGCTCGAGGCCGAGATTGCGCTGGGTCATGGCAAGGCGAGTGCGGGCGCAGCCCTGGCGCTGCGCAATGCGCTCAAGGAACACGGCAAGCTTGTTGACGACAAGCTGGAAAACCAGGCGCATGCGGCGCTTTCCGCTGCGGGTGAACTCGAAGGCTGGCAGCGTTGGCGCGCGGACCAGCTGCGTCACGAACTGGTGGCCAAGGCCGAGGCGCTGTTTGAAGAAGTGCCGGTACGGGAACCGCAAAAGAGGACGCGCCCCGGCACCGAGCCAACTACTGAGCCAACGACCGAGCCATCCATCGAGCCAGCAGCCGTTCATTCAGATGCGGATGCTGACTCTGCGGCCACACCGCAAGAGGCTGGCTCTGGATCATCAGCCGACACCGGGGCTAATCCCGCTGTCGATGAGCTAACCGCGACACAGGCCGTATCTGCGGAAGGCGCGCAGGAGTCCGCGGCCGCTGAGCCATCGGTTGTTCCTGCCGCTACCCAGGAATCGCCCAGGCCGCAGGCCCGCACAGCCCGTCAACGCGCTGAACGGCGCCCCCGTTTTGGCGGCCGCAAGATGCAGGAGCAGCTGCGCGCATTGCGCGAGCAGTGGAAGCAGACCGATCAGGGCGGGCCTCCCAACCACGCACTGTGGAAGCGGTTCGACGATGCATGTAACGAAGCCTACAAGGTGGTTCAGGCCTGGCTGGACAAGGTCAAGTCCGAAGCCGCTGAGCACAAGGCGCACCGCCTGGCGCTCATGGAGGAAGTCAAGGCCTGGGCGGCGGACAACGTGACCGCCAGGGATGGTGACTGGAAGGGCTTCGCGCGAATCCTCAATCAGTTCGAATCGCGCTGGCGCGATGCCGGGCACCTGAGCGAGAAGGCGTTCGCCGAGCTGCAGCCGCAGTGGAAGGCGGTCATGCAAAACGCTGCTGCGCCGCTCGAGGGCGTGCAAAAGCAAAGCCTGGACATCCGGCACGCCATGATCGAGGAAGCCAGGACCATCGGCGCCGCTCCGCAGCTTCGCGTCGATGCCGTGCGGGCCTTGCAGCAGCGCTGGCAAGCCGAAGCGCAGCGAATTCCGCTGGATCGCAAGCACGAGCAAAAGCTCTGGGACGCGTTCAGAAAGCCGATTGACGAAGCGTTTGGCCGCAAGGACGAAGAGCGCGAGAAAGCCGCGTCGGCCTTGAGCGACCGAGACCGGACGGTGCTTGAGGCGTCAAAGGCGCTGGAAGCGGCCAATGCAACGGGCGATGCGCAAAAGATCAAGGCTGCGATGACGGCGCTCGAGAACGCCTTACGGGGTCAGGCGCAGGCTGCTGCTGCAGTTGCCGCCGCCGGGCCTGCGGTGCAGTCGCCTGTGGCTGAGCAGTCTCCGGCGTCCAACGATGTCCTTGCCCCGGCAGGCGGCGATGCCCCTGTCGATGCGGTGGAAGGGGTTTCAGCTGAAGGCGCGGCCGACGCGTCGCCACAGGCACCCGCACCCGCGGCGGCCCCCAAGCCATCGCCCAAGCCCGTCATCGCGCGGCGCGGCGACGACCGGCCAGGAATGAAGAAGACTGAACCTGCCGCTCCCATGCGCGGTGGCAAGTTCGGCAAACCCGGCGAGCGTCGCGATGACCGCGGTCCGCGCGGTGATGCGCGAGGCCCCGATGCGCGGGGAGATGGCCGCTTTGGAGGGGGTCGCTTCGGTGATCGGCCTGCGCAGGACGACCGCGGTCCGCGCCTGGGCGACGTGGCGTTCCGCGCGCAGCGCGATGCGCTCGAAAACGCGCAGCTGGCCTTGAAGAAGCTTGCGGCGCAGGCACACGGCGAAGCGCTGACGCAGTTGATGACCGCGTGGGAGCAGCGTTCGGGTGATCAGGTGCCGGGACAACAGGAGTTCGGCCGCGGTGTCACCCCGGCTGTTCGTGCGGCATGGGCCAGGGCCGTGTCCGCGGCGCCGTCAGGCGATGGGGGCGAGGCACTGCTGCGCCTGGAGATCGCTGCGGAACTGCCCACGCCTGCCGAGCATCTGAACGCACGTCGCGCGCTTCAACTTAAGCTGCTGACCAAACGCAACGACCCGTCGCCCCAGCAGACCTGGGGTGAGGACGCGGCTGCCGTGCTCGCCGCGCCCTTCGAGGGCGCTACCGCGCGCCGGTTGCAGGCGGTCCTCAAGACACTGCTGCGGCGCTGATCCGCTGCGCTAATCAGTGGCGCCTGGTGCGCCTTTGAAAAAGCTGTCCAGAAGCGGCAGCAACGCGGGGAATTCGGCCTCGAATCGGGGCCGGTTCACGAAGTACGCCTCGCAGGCAACCGCAAAAAACTCGTCGATGGACTCGGCTCCGTAAGAGTCGAGCCACGGCGTGTCGCCGCCGAAGCGCTCGGCGACGATCACTTTTTCGCGGAACGCATCGTATTCGGCCTGCATCACACCCAGCCAGGCTCTGCGAGAGGCCTTCGACGCCAGGGGAGGACACCCATCGGGTGCACCGTCGCGCATGTCGATCTTGTGAATGAATTCGTGGATCACGACGTTGTAGCCTGAAGACGCGGACTCGCCGGCTGCTGCGACGTCGTGCCAGCTGAGCATGACCGGCCCGCCTTCCATTGCCTCCCCGGTCACTATTTCGCCGTAGCTGTGTACGACACCGTCGTCGCCGGTGACGGTCCGATGCGCCAGCACTTCATCCGGGTGCACCACGATCCCCACGAAATCGTCGTACCACCCCAATCCGAGATGCAGCACCGGCAACACGGCCTGCGCGGCGATGGACACGGCGATCTCGTCAGTGATGACCAGGCCGTTGGCGCCGTGGAATTCCTTGTCGTCGAGAAAGCGCGAGGTGAGCGCGCGCAGGTGTTCCAGTTCCTGTGGTGGCCGCCCGGAGATAAACGGATAACGCGCCAGGACGCGCGTCCACAGGTCATCCGGAATAATGCGTTTGGCGCGGCGCCGGGCGAGCCAGCCGAACATCAGGACAGCACCAATCGCTGCAAGCCGTCGCAGCTCAGGCGCAGCACTTCCATCCGGGGCGGGGCGACTTTGGCATCCCAGTCGCTCAACACGGTCCGGGTTCGGCCGCCAGGCAAGGAATGGTCGGCGGGCCGGTGGGTGTGGCCGTGGATCAAGGTGGCGGCGTTCGCAGCCGACAGCCAATCGGATGCAGCTGCCGTATCCACGTCGGCGTAGGGCTCACCGGAGCGTTTGCGTTCCTCGCTCTGTTTGCGAAGGGCACGGCCGGTCGCCTCACGTTCGGCCAACGGCCTGGCAAGAAATGCCTGCTGCCATTGGGGTGAACGTACCTGCTCGCGAAAGCGGAGGTAATCGACATCGGCCAGACACAGCGCGTCGCCGTGGGACAGCAGCCAGCGGTCGCCCGCAAAACTCAGCACCGTCGGGTCGGCGAGCAGGGCGGTGCTGGATTCGCCCAGAAACGTTCGTCCAACGAGAAAGTCGCGGTTGCCATGCATGAAGTACACGGCCGCATGTGTCGCGCACTGGCGCAGCACATGCGCGCAGTCTGCGAGAAATGCGCTGTGGTGAACCGCGTCATCGCCCACCCAGACTTCGAACAGGTCGCCGAGGATGAAGACCGCATCGGCGGGGGTCTCTTGCATGTATCGCGACCATGCCGCGAAGGTCGCCGCATCCGACGCTTCCAGATGCAGATCGGATATGAAGTCGATCGTGCGCCACGACGCGGGAGCTGCAAGCTCCGCAGCGTGCGGCGCGGTGGACAGGTTCAGACAGCAACCGCTTTTTCGATGACGACGTCGGTGGTCGGCACATCGCCGTGACCACCCTTGTTGCCGGTCTTCACGCCGGTGATCTTGTCGACGATTTCCGTGCCGCCAACGACCTTGCCGAAGACGGCGTAGCCCCAGCCCTGCATGCTGGGCGCGGTATGGTTCAAAAAGCCATTGTTCGCCACGTTGATGAAAAACTGCGCGCTCGCCGAATGTGGGTCCTGCGTGCGCGCCATCGCCACCGTGTACTTGTCATTCTTGAGGCCATTGTTGGCTTCGTTTTCGACAGGCGCATCCGTGGTCTTTTGCTTCATGCCCGCCTCGAACCCGCCGCCCTGCACCATGAAGCCGGGAATGACACGATGGAAAATCGTGTTGTCGTAATGGCCCTTGGCAACGTACGAGAGAAAGTTCGAAACGGTCTTGGGCGCCTTCGCCTCGTCGAGTTCGAGGGTGATGACGCCGTGGCCTGCGATGTGGAGTTCTACTTTGGGATTGCTCATGGGTTTTCTGCCTTGTCTGATTATTTGACGATGGTTGCCGAATTGATGACGATGGGCGTGACGGGCACGTCCGACTGGAAGGGACCTCCCGTGCCGGTGGGCGTGCTCTTGATCTTTGCGACCACATCCATGCCGCTCACGACTTTGCCAAAGACCGTGTAGCCGTAGAGCTGGGGTGCGTTCATGAGGTCGGCGCGGGGCACGTTCTCATACACGCGGCCCCGGTATTCGAATCTCGCGACCGGGTCTCCGGCGGGGATCAAGGCGGGGTCCAGGCTCGGGTTGTCCTTGACGTTGATGAAGAACTGCGAGGTAGCCGAATTGGGGTCGTTCGTGCGCGCCATTGCGATGGTGCCGACAAGATTTTTCGATCCGCCTTTGGCAACTGCTTCGCGACCTTCGTGCTGTACCGGGGGGCGCGTGATCTTCTCGTTGTACTTCAGGTCGTAGCCACCGCCCTGGATCATGAAGTTGTCGATCACGCGGTGGAAAATCGTGCCGTCATAGTGCTTCGCCTTGACGTAGGTGAGAAAGTTGTCGACGGTCTTGGGTGCCTTGTCGGGATACACCTCGACGACGATGTCGCCGGCCGTGGTCGAGAATTTGACCCTGGGCGCGTCTGCCGCAACGGCGGTGCCCACGGTGGCTGCAAGGCCCAGGGCCAGCAATGCATGTGCGATTTTCAACCGATTACTCCTTCGAAGAATATTTTCCACTGCGCGCCTTGCCGCAGCCAGTACTGGCGTTTGACGGTGCCGGTGCGGTCCCCATCGGCGACTTCACCGAAGGTAACCACCATGGATTCGGACTGGTCGCCGGTCCAGTGAAGGTATGACAGGTCTTTCATCTGGATGTTCCGCCCACGTGCGCGCTGCACCTCCAGCTTTAGCATCGGCACCCACTCAGCCAGTGATTTCCCATTGCCATTGAAATCGGTGGAATAGAAGCTCAGCAGGCGGGCGGCGTCGCCGGAGGTCTTTGCGGCGCGCCACGCCTGCAACACATCCGCAAACTTCTGGCTTTGTGGCAGGATTTTCTGCTGCGAGACCCAGGTCAGGCTGGACGCGATCACGACCGGTGTCGTGCGAACGGCCACCGTGCGAATCACGCGCTGCAGGTCGGGGTTGGCCAGTACGACGCATCCATCGGTGGCTTTGGGCGCGCGCGAGAACTGGCTCGGCGGCGAGCCGTGCAGCCAGATCCCGCTGCCCGTTCGCCCCATTCGTGCGTCGTACGGGTTGGGGTAGTTGATGGGGAGGGCGCCAGCGCCATAGAAGTCCTTGAGGGACTTCGGATCGAGGTTGCTGGTGACGAAGTACACGCCCAGCGGCGTGCGCAGGTCGCCTTCCAGCGATTTGTCCACGCCCGATTTGCCTACCGAAATGTAATAGTCGGCCAGCAGCTTGAGGCCAGACAATGTGTTTTCGAACAGGTAGAGGCGGGCGCGTGACGTGTCAATCGCGATGGCATGACGGTTTTGCGACGACAGCTGCAGGAACTGCGCAGGAATCGCGTCGGGCGGCGGGCGCTCGCGAAGCGCTCGAAGGCGAAGCTGCGATTCTTCGCGCAGTTCGGCGAGCTGGCCGTTGAACTTCAGGCCCGACTCGGTCACATCTCCGAGCATTCGGACCGGTCGGGCCTGGGCTGCGAGCAGATCGCCATAGACGAGTTGTGCGAGCTGGAAGTTGGGGTGGTCCTTGACCAGCAACTGCGCTTTTGTCAGGGCTTCGCGCGCCTTCGCCTGGCTGAGCAGCCGGTAGACCTCGATCAGCCGCACTTCTGCATCCCCATCGCGAAGAATGAGTTTTTTCGCGGCATTCCGGGCAGCGTGTTTGCGCCCATCTGAAGCCTGCGCCGGAAAGGTCGCAAGAATCGCTGCAGAAGTGATGCAGCAAAGCGCGAGTAACGCCGGTTTCATGCAATTGCCAAGGTTCAGAATGCGTCCAATCCCACAGCCTCAGCCCTGCTGGCAGCCGCCCCACTGCGCATTCAGGCGCCCGTGCTTTCCCGCACGATGACCCATCGGTCGCCGGACTTGACGAGTTCGAGGGTCTTGCGGCTCGAAACGTTCAGGGAATCGGCGCTGTAGGTTTGCTTGAATCGCGCCACGGCGGTGGAGCCCTTGACAGCAACCGAGACATCGTTGAGCTTGACCGCGATCTTGCTCTTGCCCACGATGCGCGCGCGCCGCTCATCTTCCCAGGCTTTGCGCGACATGCCGCCCGGCGGGTCGAATTCCTTGCCATAGGCGCCAAGGTAGGCACCCATATCCTTGCTGGACCAGGCGGCGGCCCACGCCTGCACCGCGGCTTCGACAGCCTGCGAGCCCGTTGAGCCGGACGCGACAGGGGAAGCGGGTGCGGACGACGTGGTGGGGGCGGGCGGCGTGGCAACTGGGGGCGCTGTTGCTGATGAAGATGGAGCGGCCACGGGTGCCTTGGCAACGACCGCCGGTGCTGTGGCGGCCACGACGGCTGGCGCAGGCACTGCAACCGGTCCGGCAGCCGGGCGTCCTTTGCCCGGTGTGAAGAGCTCGCGGATGAGGGCGAGCTTGGGCTGCAGCCCCGTGTTGGTTGCATCAAGCTGGAGCGCCTTGCTGTACGCCTGGCTCGCAAGCTTTGCGTATACATCGCCCAGGTTTTCGTGTGCGGTCGAGTAGCTTGGGTTGGTGCGGATGGCCGCCTCGAGCGTGGCGCGGGCCTTGTCGAACTGTCCTTGGCCGGCGTAAAGCACAGCCAGGTTGTTGTAGGGCTCAGGCAGCTCGGGATATTCCTCGGTGATGCGCGTAAAGGTGTTCAGCGCATCTGCAGTGCGCCCCGATTCGGCCTGCGCAACACCCTTGATGAATCGCATCTGCGGATCCTTGGGCTTGGCTGCAAGATACTGGTCCGCCCTGGCAATTGCCTCGGCTGGCTTGCCGGCGCGCATCAGCCTGGAGACTTCCGCATAGTCGTCCGCAAACGCTGCCATCGGTAGGCAGATGGACAGTGCCAGGGCAAGTTTGCGTACCAGACAGGGGAGGGCTATACCGGCATGCATCATGAATCTCAAAGCCTTTTATTAGAGCTAATGTTTCGCCATTCGCTCACGGAGTGGCCCAACGACTCGCCCCTAAAAAGGGGCTATATACTGCGCTGCATTGTAGCTGGGGGCTCAACAGTCGCTGTTGCCCGCTGGCAGTAAAAACGTACAGAATCAGACACCCGCGCTACGCCGCATCCAACCGCAGCAAGCGGCGCAAAAAAACAAGTTCCATGAGCCTTCGCATCCACAACACGCTGTCGCGTGCACTGGAAGATTTTTCTCCGCTGGAGCCGGGACACGTGCGGATGTATCTGTGCGGCATCACCGTTTATGACCTGTGCCACGTGGGTCATGCTCGCTCCAACATCGCGTTCGACATCATCTTTCGCTGGCTCAAGGCGAGCGGCTACCGGGTGACCTTCGTGCGTAACATCACCGACATCGAAGACAAGATCATCCGCCGTGCGGTGGAAAACGGCGAGACCGTGCGCGGCCTGACCGATCGCATGATCGCCGAGATGTACGTTGACTTCGACAGGCTGGGCATCGAGCGGCCGACGCACGATCCGAGGGCCACCGATTACGTGCCGCAGATGCTGGACATCGTCAGGCGCCTTGAGGACAAGGGCCTGGCGTACCGGGCTGACAGCGGCGACGTGAACTATGCGGTCAGGCGTTTTGCAGGCTACGGCAAGCTCTCGGGCAAATCGCTGGACGAGCTGCACGCCGGTGAACGGGTGGCCGTGCTCGAAGGCAAGGAAGACCCACTGGATTTCGTGCTCTGGAAATCGGCCAAAGAGAGCGAGCCGGAAGACGCCAAATGGGATAGCGACTACGGCAAGGGGCGTCCCGGCTGGCACATCGAGTGCTCGGCCATGTGCGAAGAATTGCTGGGCAAGACGTTTGACATACATGGTGGCGGTGCAGACCTTCAGTTCCCGCATCATGAAAACGAGATCGCGCAAAGCGAGGGCGCCAATGGGGTGCCGCTTGCACGCTTCTGGCTGCACAACGGATTTCTCAACATCGACAACGAGAAAATGTCGAAGTCGCTGGGCAACTTCTTCACCATCCGTGAGGTGCTGGAGCGGTTCGATGCGCAGACGCTGCGATTTTTTCTGGCGCGCACGCATTACCGCAGCCAGTTCAACTACAGCGACGTGCACCTGGAAGACGCGCGCTCGGCGCTGCGGCGACTCTACACGGCACTCGACCTGGTGAAGCCCGCCGAGGTGTCCATCGACTGGAGCGATCCCTACGCAGTCAGGTTCAAGGCCGCTATGGATAACGATTTCGGCACGCCCGAGGCGGTGGCCGTGCTTTTCGAGATGGCGGCCGAAGTCAACCGGAGCAAGTCTGTCAAGACTGCCGGATTGCTCAGGGCACTGGCCGGCACGCTCGGATTGCTGCAGGGTGATCCGAAAGAATTCCTGCAGACGGGTGCTTCGCTGGGCGATGCCGAGATTCGAGTGCTCATTGAGCAGCGCGCGGCGGCCAAGCTTGCCAAAAACTTCGGCGAGGCCGATCGTATTCGCAATGAGCTGCTCACTCGGGGCGTGGTCCTGAAGGATTCACCCAACGGCACCACCTGGGAGGCTGCTTGAGTCCCGCGCCGGCGCAGCCGGTCCTGTCAACTCCGGCTTACTGGGAAGAGGCGTGCAAGCACCTCTCCAGAAAAGACCGCGTGATGAAGCGGCTGATTCCGCAGTTTGGCGATGCGTGTCTGCAGTCACGCGGCGATGCATTCACCACGCTGGCGCGCAGCATCGTGGGTCAGCAGATTTCGGTCAAGGCGGCGCAGACCGTGTGGGATCGGTTTGCGAAACTGCCTCGCCGGATGGTCGCGGGCAATGTCCTGAAACTCAAGGTCGATGACATGCAGGCTGCGGGCCTGTCGGCGCGCAAGATCGAGTATCTGGTGGACCTGGCACTTCACTTCGACTCCGGCGCGATTCATGAAGATGCCTGGGTGATGATGGATGACGAGGAAATCATCGCCGAGCTGGTCGGTATCCGCGGCATCGGCCGCTGGACGGCGGAAATGTTCCTCATCTTCCATCTCATGAGGCCCAATGTGCTGCCGCTGGACGATATCGGGCTCATCAACGGCATCAGCCGCAACTATTTTTCGGGCGACCCCGTCAGCCGCAGCGATGCGCGCGAAGTCGCTGCCGCCTGGGCGCCTTATTGCAGCGTTGCAACTTGGTATATTTGGCGATCGCTGGACCCGCTCCCGGTCGAGTACTAGCAATCCGGCGCGACGACATAACAGGCAAGGAGATCACCTTGGCAAAGAAGACTTTTCTCGACTTCGAGCAGCCCATTGCGGAGCTCGAAACCAAGATCGAGGAACTGCGTTACGTGCAGACCGAATCGGCGGTCGATATCTCGGAAGAGATCGACCAGCTCTCCAAAAAGAGCCAGCAACTCACCAAAGACATCTACAGCGACTTGACGCCGTGGCAGATCACCAAGATCGCGCGCCACGCCGAGCGGCCGTACACGATGGACTACGTGAACGAAATCTTCACGGATTTCGTCGAGCTGCACGGCGACCGGCATTTTGCCGACGACCTTTCTATCGTCGGCGGGCTGGCGCGTTTCAACGGGAATGCCTGCATGGTGCTGGGCCACCAGAAGGGCCGCGACACCAAAGAGCGCGCATTGCGCAATTTCGGCATGAGCCGGCCCGAGGGATATCGCAAGGCCTTGCGCCTCATGAAGACCGCCGAAAAATTCAAGTTGCCGGTGTTCACTTTCGTCGATACGCCCGGCGCGTATCCGGGCATCGATGCCGAAGAGCGCGGTCAATCCGAAGCGATCGGCCGCAACATCTTCGAGATGGCGCAGCTTGAAGTCCCCATCATCACCACGGTGATCGGCGAAGGCGGCTCGGGCGGAGCCCTTGCGATTTCAGTGGCTGACCAGGTGCTGATGCTGCAGTACTCGATCTACTCGGTGATTAGCCCCGAGGGTTGTGCTTCGATTCTCTGGAAGACCTCCGAGCGGGCACAGGATGCAGCCGATGCGATGGGCATCACCGCGCATCGCCTCAAGGCATTGGGACTGGTGGACAAGATCGTGAACGAGCCGGTGGGTGGCGCACATCGTGATCACAAGCAGATGGCTGCGTTCCTGAAGCGCGCGCTCAATGATGCGTGGCGTCAGCTCGGCGACCTGAAGGTCAAGGAACTGCTGGATCGCCGGTATGAAAGGCTGCAGAGTTACGGTCGCTACACGGACACCAAAGCCGAGTCCAGGTAGCGCGGCTCGCAGCGGTCAAGGGTTTTGCAGGAGGTGGGCTTCAAGAAGCGCTGCATTGTCAAGGCGGCCCTGATGGCGCGCCCACTCGATGGCATCAGTCCGCTGCGACCAGGTCTCCGGACGGGCGAGCAGGAGGTTCAGGATGCATGAGTCGCCCGAGTTCGCCGCAAATGCGACGAGATGGGGCTCCGCAAGGTCGACATTGCTTTGGGCCATAAGCACTTTCACCAGATCCACGTCAGTTTTATTTACTGCACGCGCTAACAAGGTTATCCCGTTCAGCGGGAAGTTGACGTTAGCCAGGCCTCTGAATTCCTCCAACGCGAACACGCGCGCAATCTCCTCGCTGAGACCTGATTCGCCGCAGCGATGAAGGTAGTGGCCCACCAGTTGGCGCTTGTCTTCATCGATCAGTTTGGGCAGACGCTCTCTGAGCTCCGCCAAGTTGGGGGCGGCAGTCGCAAGAGTCCGTGCCCTGCGCGTGGCCGGATCGAATATGACTTTGATGCTCCCGCTAACGTCCAATGCACGAAAGCGACTGGGTGTCCCCGGTGAAACCAGATCGTGAAGCATGTTCTCCATCCCGGCTGAGTTCAGTGCGACCAGGGTTGCATCTTCATCTGATGAGTGGAAGGTTACGGTCAGCAGACCTTCGGTGACGGGCCAGCTCATATCGTTTTCGAGCCGGAATGCCAAATGCTTGGCAGCAGTTCCGATGTGGCAGGACCAGATATCCATGTTTCGTACACCGTTCTCCGCAAGCACCCTGACGACTTCGTTCGTTCCGACCGATTCTTCGGAGGTCAGGCCCAATTCATGTCTCGGGCTCGATGGGGTCCACTCTTGCCCATGGGCGCGAATGAGCCAGTGTGTGCCAGCGAACGTATCCAAATCGTCCGGGTTGCTGAGGTATTCCCATCTCATGCCATCGCCGATGCCCAAAAAGCGAAGGGCCAGATCGCGGTCGCCGCTGTCTCGTGTCTGAAGCAGCCTTTGCCGGTTCGGCTCCAGCTTATCCCCTGTCAAAATGAAGCAGGTAGGCGTTCCTGGTCGCCGCACCTTCTTAAGCTGCCCTCCCGGGGGCGGCCCCATTGCCCGTCGCAGCATCCCGACCGCCTCGCGCTGACCGTTGTCGGCGGCTATGGAAAGCGCAGTCGCGCCCCATCGATCTTTGGACCATGCCAGCTTGAGTTGGTCACGTTTGTCGGGCCGATCAAGCAGCAGCCTCACAATTTCTGTGTGTCCGTGCGCAGCCGCAAAAAATAGAGCGCTTGCGCCATCGACCTTGCGGGAGGCATACAGGTCAATGCGTGGGTCGGAAAGCAGTATTTTGACGAGCGGCAGGTTGCCCGTGAGCACCACTTTCATGAGGGGAGTGACGCCGTCATCGCCTGCCTGATTGACGTTTGCGCCAGCCAGCAGCAGGGCCTCGACGGCTTCCGTGTGTCCTGTTGCAACTGCGAGACCAAGCGCGGTATTGCCGTCGTCTGCGACGCTATCGACCAGTGAGGGCCAGCCGGTGGCAAGGGCATCGATGAGTCGTCTGTCACCCTGCACCGCCGCGGTATGGAGCGCGTTGTATCCCAAGCTGCACTTGGCATGCGCGTCGGCTCCCAGCCTGAGCAATGTATCGACGGCCTCGTACTGGCGTGCAGATACCGCTCCGAGCAGCGGAGTGTTGCCACTGTCGCTTCGTGTCTCGATATGGTTGGGCAGGTGCCGCATCAGTTCAGCGATGACGCCGGCCTTATTTAATTGCGCTGCATAAAGCATGGCCGTGGATCCGTCTGGCGCGCACTCCGCTGCCTTCCATGGTGACTCGGCCATCAGTTCGGCGACGCGCACTTCATCTCCCTGCAAGGCTGCAATATGGAGGTCGGTCCAACCGTTTGCATACCGCTCGCTGCGCATGAAGCGCGACAGGTCTACTTCCGCCAGATCGGGGTCCGCCCCGGCCGCCAGTAAGGCCCTAACTGCTTCGCCGTTGCCCTGTTTTGCTGCAAGGCACAGAGCGGTTTCTCCACCCGTTGAGCGGAAGTCCACTAAACCGGGTTCCCAATTAAGCAGCGCATCGATGATGAGTTGCATATCGCACCGCGTGGCCGCAATATGGAGCGCCGTACCTCCGCTGCTTCCACGAACGTACGCATCGGCACCTAAAGTCAGCAGTGTTTCAACTGTCTCGGATCTCTCCATGTAGGTTGCGGCAATCAGCGGCGTGTCTCCCTTGTTGTCCGGCGTTTCGAGATGGGTTGGGATACGCTGCATCAGGGTCTTGATTGCGCCGATGTTGTTCCGTCGCGCCGCGCAGAACATGGCAGTTGATCCGTCTGGTCCGCGCTCGTCCGCCTTCCAGGGTGATTCGGCCATCAGTTTGGCGACGTCTTCCTCAGAGCCCCACATCGCTGCGAGATGAAGATCGGTCCAACCATATTCGTCCCGCTCGCTGACGTTGACCGGCGACAGTTCTACCTGCGTGAGCGCCTGTGTTGGCTGCGCAGACCCGATCGCGGGCAGATGGGGGCGATAGACGTTACCGAGAGCCGCCAGATCAGGTGGCGGTGTGTCGGGTGGAGGTGGGATTGGGTCCTCCTCCTGCATTTGGTGCATTGCAGCCAACTCGCGCAGGCGATCGAGATCGTCCTCCGGCTGACTCTGGTCCTCAACCTGCGACGAAGTTGCATTTTGTGGATTGACGCGAGGATCGCCCGGCCCCTCGACGCTTGAGCGTCGCCGCTCAATAGGGCCAGAGTTGGAGGGCGGCGCCTCGGCGCTGCCTGCAGGCAGGGACCCACGCGGTGAATTGCTCGGCGACTGGCGCACGGATTTATTCGAGTTGGTCGTCGGTTGGCCAGGCTGTGATTTCGAAAACTGATTTCGAAGTTTGCGGAAGATCGATGCCATGCGGTAGCTCCTTTCGCACTGTGTAACCGCGTGCACCATTGAGTTCCCCGAACTGCTGCGTCCATACCGATGTCGAGGCGCAGAGCGTTGCTAATCTCGTTGTGAACGGCGGCAAAGCCGCGAGGGCGATGCCGACACCGAGGCCAGGGCCCGGCGGTTAAAGCGCCATACGATCGTCAGTCGGAGTCTTGCCATTTCCTTGCGTGCTGAGTGTTTTCAGATGTTGCTCAAGAAAGACCACCATTTCGGGACGCTTACGCTCTTGTGCAACGTGCACGGCACGGTGCACGTCAGCTACGTTGTGTGGAAGCGTGAGCAGGCCCTTGGCGATTGAGAGGTTTCCCGAATAACCTGCACCTTCGAGCGCGTTTCTCAATTCGATTCCCGGTTGCTTGAGCAGAAATGCCACGACATCCGGTGAATTGGATACGGCGGCGCTTGCGAGCAGCGACCCGGTGGCATATCGGGAATGGTAGTTTGCATTGACTAGGTGCGGAAACCGTCGAAATGCCCCTTCGATCCCTGCGACCAGATTGACCGAGCAGCACCGCATCATGTAGTCGCCAATCAGTTCCGACTGCTCTGCTGGTGTGAGCGCGGGTAGGCGGCGTGCGACGTCATCGAGCGTTGCCGCCTCCACCACCTGAACTTGGGCCCTTTTCGTGTCTGGGTCGAACCGTATTCTGGTTTGCGTCGATACCAGAAACTTTTCCTGAAGCAAGTCAGCTTCGGCGTGTGCCATGTCTTGAACGATCCGCGCTGATTCCACGGCAACCAGCGAGCCGGAACTTACTTCATTGTCCTCGCCGTGAATTGTCACTTCAACCGTTTCACTCACGCTCGGCCAAGTCGGATCACATTCCATCCGAAAGGCGAGATGGTGGGCGGCTTGCCTCGCGCGACATGCCCAGATATCAATTTTCCGTGCACCACTTTCGATTAACACTCTGATGACTTCATTGGTCCCGACCCGCTCATCCGAGTTGAGAACCAGGCGATGCCGCGGGTGTCCGGCCCGGACCCCGCTGCCATGACAGGAGACCAGACAGTGAATGCCCTCCAATGACTGGCCGCGCGCCAGAAACAAGAATCGATCCCATGAAATGGGTGTGCCATCCCCCACAAAGGTCAGCTTGCCCTGGAGTTCGCCAGCAGCGGCTGCCTTGCGAAGCGCACTGCGACTTTCAATGTCATCACCGGTGAATACCCGAACTTGAAGCGTTTGGGCTCCTGCGGAAACTTGCGGTGCCATCGGCGCCGGAAGTTTCGCGAGCGGCAACAGCGCTGCAACTACATCCTTGTGGTCGTTATCGGCAGCAATGGCAATTGGCGTTGTGCCCCAGCGATCGGTGTTCCACGCGAGCATGTATCTGTCAGGACGGTCCAGGAAAAAACTAACGATCTGCAGGTGCCCATAAGCAGCAGCTAGAAAGAGGGCGTTCGCGCCGTCAGATTTTCTGACAGCGTGCACATTGACGGTTGCGTTGGCCAGTAGCAGTTGTGCAACTTGCAAGTTGCCGGTAATGATCGCGGCCATGAGCGGTGTCGCCGCGTCTTTGTCGCCAGCATTTGGATTTGCGCCCAGCGCCAGCAACAACTCCACCGCCTCGAGATGACCGTTTGCAGCAGCGCAGGTCAGGGGAGTGGATCCATCCGCTCGGCCAACCTCGAGTTGGGCGCGGTCGTGAGCGAAGAGCCTGGGAATCACATCGCAGTGGCCACCTTGTGCGGCGAGTAGCAACGCTGTCGCGCCAGAATCGCAAACCTCGTCTGACCTTGAAAGCGGCGCCGCTAGAAATTGCTCGACGTCCTTTGTCCGACCGTGCGCCGCTGCGCGGTGAAGGAGCGTGTAGCCGTAGTTATCCCTTTCACTTGGCGGGTATTCCGGAGGCGCGGGCACGATTTTTTCCATCCCGAGCCGTGCATCACGACGTGCCTTCATAAGCGCCTGCATTCTGGCGATATCCGGGTCCTCGCCCGACGGCTCCATCCGCGATGGCAACGGAATGTCTATGCTCGAACTTCTTTTGTGCTCGGGAGAAGCAGCCAGTTGTTGGTCCGATAAACGAGGAGAGTCCGGCGGCAGGTTGCGAGTGCCCGACTGCGTAGGGGCGCCTGCGTGTCTGGGTCGCGGCGATGATTTGTGAAATGTGCTTTTGAGCCTGCTAAATATCGATGACACGCTACTGCCCTTTCCGAAAGTTTAGGAAAATCAGTAACCAGCAGGGTGCTTTCGTTCCAATGCAATCGAAAGTTGATACAAAGGTCAGTTGCTGTAATTCAACTCGATCTCCAGCGACCGCGTGTCATCGATAGGCTGGAACTTCCATTTCTCCACGGCGCTGACTGAAGGGCGGTTCAGGCTGCTGTTCGAGCTTTTGGTGACCCTTGCACCCGAGACGTTGCCATCGGGATTCACTTCGAACGCCACGGTGACCATGCCCGAGTGCCGTTCACGCATCAGCATCGCGCTGAGTTCAGGTGGATCCTGGCGCACCGGGATCAGAGCCTTGCGCACGGCAGCAACCGGGGTTGGTGCAGGGCTGGCCACCGGCGCGGCGATTGCAACGGGTGCAGCTGCAGGCGGTGCAAGCGTTACAGGGGCCGGCTGCACCGGCTGCGCGGCATTCGGCTCGGGTGGGGGAACGGCGCGCTGCCTGGTTGCTGCCACCGATTCGACCGGGGCAACCCGGCGGGCGGGTTCTTTTTCAACTGCGGGCGCGGCGGCAGGCGCAGGCGCCGAGGGCGCCACAGGAGCCGCAGTTGGCTTCGGACGTTCGCGAATCGCCGCGTTCTGCAAGATGAATCGATAGGGGCTTTCGGCCGCGCGACGCGCAGCTTCGCTCGGAGCGCCGTCCTTGGCGACCCCTGTTGCCGTCTGGGCCATGACCGGGGCCGCAACTGCCATCCCTGCTACCGATAAGAGAGCTGTTATCCAGGCGCCAAGGGCCTTGTGGGCCGGTGCGCCATCTTGTTGGCTATGCATACTTCACCTTGCTTCTTGGCTTGTAATTTTATGTTGCGACATCGGTCGCGACAGATGGGGTTAGTGCCCATGCGCCTGTGCCCAACACAGGCGCGGACCATAATTCGCCGATGTTCGACAACGCGATTGCAAGTTTCAGGCCGCAGCTGCCTCTGGCAGTGGCCTTGAGCGGCGGCGCGGATTCCACGGCCTTGCTGGTTGCCTGTGCGTTGAAGTGGCCGGGGCAGGTGAGGGCGGTTCATGTGCACCACGGACTGCAAGCGGCCGCTCATTCATTTGAAGCACATGCCGTCGCCTTGTGTGCGAAGTTGGAGGTGCCGCTGGCGGTACGCCGCATCGATGCGCGCCACCGGGCAGGGGAGAGTCCGGAAGATGCGGCCCGGCGTGGCCGCTACGCGGCAATTGCCGATGCCGTAAAAACCGATTGGCCCGATGCCGCAGTGACCGATGTCGCCCTTGCCCAGCATGCGGACGATCAGGCAGAGACCCTGCTGCTCGCACTCTCGCGTGGCGCGGGCTTGCCCGGCCTCGCCGCCATGCCCGCGCACTGGACGCGAGATGGCCTGCACTGGCATCGCCCACTGCTGCGCGTTCCGGGTGCCCAGCTACGTGAGTGGCTCGTCGAACGCGGCCTGACCTGGGTCGAAGACCCATCCAACGCGAACGAGCAATTCACGCGCAACAGGATTCGCGCCCAGTTGCTGCCTGCGCTGGACAAGGCATTTCCGCAGTTTCGTGAAACCTTCGCCCGCAGTGCGCGCCATGCCGCGCAGGCGCAGGAGCTGCTGGTCGAACTGGCTGCGCAAGACCTGGCGGCAATCGGCTCGCCACCGGTTATCGGGGACCTTCGCCAGCTGCCGGACGCGCGTCAGGCGAATGCGTTGCGTCACTGGCTGCGCAGCGCTCATGGCGTCGCAGCCAGCTCGGCGCAGATGGACGAACTGCTGGCCCAGCTTGCCGATTGCACAACCCGGGGGCACTCGATCCGGATCAAGGTGGCCCAGGGCTTCGTCGAGCGCAAGGGCGAAAAGCTGGCCTATACCTCGTCGGTATAATCCCTAGGTCTTTTCAGCGCCGCGTGCAGCGACGCGGAAAGCATCGTGGATCCGCCAGGATCCGGCACCGCCGCTACACTTTTTCTTCCCTCCAATGGCATTGATCGTTCACAAATACGGCGGCACGTCGATGGGCTCGACCGA
>JAZKFD010000186.1:0-9443 GCA_040386635.1 Pseudomonadota bacterium | reverse complement strand
TGCTGGGCCAGTCCGATCGCCTCTTCGCCACCGAAGGCATCACGCACAGCTACCCCCATTGCTGGCGTCACAAGACCCCGGTGATCTATCGCGCCGCCGCCCAGTGGTTCGTGCGGATGGATGAGGGCGAAGGCGTGTTTACCAAAGACAAGGCCCCCAAGACCCTGCGTCAGATGGCGCTCGACGCCATCGAGGAAACCGGCTTCTATCCCGAAAACGGCAAGGCCCGCCTGCGCGACATGATCGCGGGCCGGCCCGACTGGTGCATTTCGCGTCAGCGCAGCTGGGGCGTGCCCCTGCCCTTCTTCCTGCACAAGGACTCGGGCGAACTGCATCCGCGCACCATGGAAATCCTGGACATCGCTGCCGACATGGTTGAAAAAAGTGGCATCGAGGCCTGGAGCAAGGTGACCGCAGAAGAAATCCTGGGCGCCGCAGAGGCGCCGGGCTACACCAAGAGCAGCGACATCCTGGAGGTGTGGTTCGACTCGGGCACGACGCACACCACGGTGCTCAAGCATTCGCACGAAGGCGCCGGCCATGAAAACGGCCCGGAAGCCGATCTCTATCTCGAGGGCCATGACCAGCACCGCGGCTGGTTCCACTCATCGCTGCTGACCGCTTGTGCGATGTACGGTCGGGCACCGTATCGCGGCCTGCTCACCCACGGCTTCACCGTGGACAGCCAGGGCCGCAAGATGAGCAAGTCGCTGGGCAACGGGATCGAGCCGCAAGAGGTCAACAAGAAACTAGGCGCGGAAATCGTGCGCCTGTGGGTGGCCGCCTCGGATTACTCGGGCGACATCGCCGGCGACGACAAGATCCTGGCGCGGGTGGTGGATGCGTATCGCCGTATCCGCAACACCCTCAGATTCCTGCTGGCCAACGTCAGCGACTTCGATCCCGGGACCGACGCCGTGCCACTGGCAGAAATGCTGGAGATCGACCGCTACGCGCTCTCGCGGGCTTCGCAATTCCAGGCCGAGGTGCTCGCACACTTCGAGGTGTACGAGTTCCACCCGGTGGTGGCCAAGCTGCAGGTGTATTGCTCCGAAGACCTCGGCGCCTTCTACCTCGACATCCTCAAGGACCGGCTCTACACCACCGCGCCCAAGTCGCTGGCCCGCCGCAGCGCGCAAACCGCCTTGTGGACGATCACGCACGCCATGCTGCGCTGGATGGCGCCCTTCCTGAGCTTTACCGCCGAGGAAGCCTGGAAGATCTTCGGCAGTTCCGAATCGATCTTCTTCGAGACCTACTCCAGCCTTGGCGCACCTGACGAAGCGCTGCTGGCGAAATGGGGCCGCATCCGCGTAGCGCGCGAACTCGTGAACAAGGAAATCGAGGCACTGCGTGAAAACGGCAAGGTGGGCTCTTCGCTGCAGGCGAATGTCGAACTCTCGGTGCCCATGTCCACGCACGGCGATCTCTGGGAATCGCTGGCCAGTCTGGGCGATGATCTGAAGTTCGTGTTTATCACTTCGCACGCCGGGCTAAGCGCAGGCGACGCACTGGCCGTGAACGTCACGCCATCGGAAGACAGCAAGTGCGACCGCTGCTGGCACTGGCGCGCCGATGTCGGCGCCGACGAGGCACATCCCACGATCTGCGGCCGCTGCGTTGCCAACCTTTTCGGAACCGGTGAAGACCGGACGTTCGCGTAATGGCGTCGCGCAACCCTCCTGGCAGCTGGCTGCCCTGGCTTGGCCTGTCGCTGGCCATCTTCATCGCCGACCAGTTCACCAAGGTGCTGATCCTGGGCTACTACCAGTTGGGCGACTCCACCTACGTCACCAGCTTTTTCAACATCGTGCGCGCCCACAACACGGGCGCCGCCTTCTCGTTCCTGGCTTCGGCCTCGGGCTGGCAGCGTTGGTTCTTCACGGCCATCGGCCTGATTGCGGCGGTGTTCATCGTCTGGATGCTGCGTTCGCACGCCGGGCAAAAGCTCTTTTCCTTTGCGCTGGCCCTGATTCTCGGCGGCGCCATCGGCAACGTGGTGGACCGGCTGCTGCATGGGTATGTCGTGGACTTCATCCAGGTCCACGCCGGTGGCTGGTACTTTCCGGCATTCAACATTGCCGACAGCGCGATCACGGTCGGTGCGGTCTGCCTGATCCTGGACGAATTGCTGCGCGTGCGTCGTTCTAAATGAGCAGGCAATAGCCGTTTGGTAGCAAGCGGCGGCGGTCGTCGGGCTGGGGCCATCCCCAATCGCCGCGCAGCGCATCAGCGCGTATAGTTGCCTGCAATACCAATGAAGCATTTGTTGAATCTTCTGGCGGCCGTGGCGCTGCTGGTGTGGGGAACACATCTCGTTCGCACGGAAATCCTGAGGGTGTTTGGCGCGAACCTGCGCAATGTCCTGTCGCACAGCGTTGCCAACCGCGCCACCGCCGCCATCTCCGGGCTGGGCGTGACAGCGCTGGTCCAGTCCAGCACCGCCACCGCGCTCATCATCTCGTCGTTCGTCGGCCAAGGCCTTGTCGGCCTGCCGATGGCGCTGGCCGTGATGCTCGGCGCGGACGTGGGCACCAGCCTGATGGCGGTCGTCTTTTCCTTCGATCTTTCGTGGCTGTCCCCGCTGTTCATCTTCGTGGGCGTCGTTCTGTTCCTGGCCCGGCAGACGACGACCGTCGGCCACATCGGACGCATCCTCGTGGGCCTGGGCCTGATGCTGCTGGCGCTGCGCATGGTGTCCGACTCGACTGAAATCATGACCACCTCGCCGGCCATCAAGGCGCTGCTCGGCTCGGCAACCTCCGAGCTGATGCTGGAGATCACGCTTGGCGCCTTTCTGGCCGTCATCTCCTACTCGAGCCTGGCGATCGTGCTCCTGACTGCAACCATGGCAGCCACGGGGCTCGTTCCGCTGGAGCCGGCCCTGGGCATCGTGCTGGGTGCGAACCTGGGCAGCGGCCTTCTCGCCGTGCTCACCACCTTGCGTTCGGACATCGCGGTGCGGCATGTGCCGCTGGGCAACTTCGTCTTCAAGGCCATGGGCGTGGTGGCAGTGGCGCCGGTGATCGGCCTGTGGCTGCGCTACGTCAAACCCTACGTGCAAGACCCGGCGACACTGGTCGTGCTCTTTCACCTGAGTTTCAATATCGCCGTGGCGGCGGTGTTTCTCGGTTTGACGGACGTCATCGCCCGGTGGGTGCAGCACTGGATGCCCAAGCCGGAACGTTCGGTCATGGGCGGCCGGCCGCATCACCTGGACCCATCGGCGCTGGCCACGCCGTCTCTGGCGATTTCCTGCGCTGCTCGGGAAGCCCTGCATCAGGCCGACGTGGTCGAGACGATGCTGGTGGGCATGCTGACGGTCATCAAGACCAACAACCTGCAGCTGGCCGAAGACCTGCGAAAGCTCGACGACGCGGTCGATGAGCTCTATTCGGCCATCAAGTACTACCTGACCAAGATCTCGCGCGAGGCACTGGCTGACGAGGAAGCGCGCCGGTGGACCGACATCATCAGCTTCACGATCAACATGGAACAGATCGGCGACATCATCGAGCGCATCCTGATCGACGTGGAAGACAAAAAAATTCGCAAGTCGCGAAATTTTTCGGAGGCCGGCATGTCCGAGATCTGCGAGTTGCACGCCCGGCTCATCGACAACCTGCGGCTGGGAATGAGCGTGTTTCTCAACGGCTCGGTGCGCGATGCGCAAAAGCTGCTGGAAGAAAAGGCCAGGTTCCGCGATCTGGAGCGCGCGTATGCCTCAACGCACCTCACACGACTGTCGGGCAACACGCTGCAAAGCATCGAGACCAGCTCGCTCCATCTGGACCTGATCAGCGACCTCAAGCGAATCAATTCGCATATCTGCTCGATCGCTTATCCGATTCTCGATTCAGCTGGGGCCCTTGCACCCAATCGCCTGCGGCAGGCCGCCCTGTCCGATTGAACAGCTTCAGGCTGATTCGGCTGTCACCCTGGCGCGTTCGCTGACGCAGTAGTCCATCAGCTTTTCGATTTCGGTGGACTTGTCGAAGACGGCGTCGGCGCCCAGCTGGGCACAGCGCCAGCGCACATCGTCGGTCGCATGATTGGACAGCACGATGATTTTCTTGCCTGGCTTCCGGTTGCGGCACGCTTCCAGGATGTTGAGGCCACTTCCTTCCTTGAGAAACAGGTCAACAATGGCCAGGTCCCAGTATTCGTCGTTCTGGGCCAGCCATTTCTTTCCTTCGTGTTCAGTCTCTGCAATGCCGACGGCCTCGACCAACGCCAGCTCGTGGAGTGTCTCGATCAGGTTCTCGCGAATGGTTTGGCTGTCCTCAACGATGAAAGCGCGGATTTTCATGGGGTCTCCTGGATGGCGTGCTTGCGGGGCTTGCTTGCGAAGCACGTAAGTCATTCGCATGCAACCAATGTATCGCCCGTGTAAATCCGCAAATGCCGTCTAGGGGGCCCAGCACCTGTAGGAGCCGTCGCTCATCCTTCAGTCAGCCCAGCGGCCACCAGGATGAGGGCCGCTTCCGTCGTGAACTCATCGCGCACCAGCTTTTGACGCAACTCATCCTTTGTCATCTGAACGAATTGAACGACTTCGCCGTCCTGGTTGGATGGGACGAGGGCTTCCGGAATCGTGCAACGGTACCAGTCGATCTGCTCGACGATGTAGCCTGCCTGTCCGTCTGCGCAGGGCCTGCGGGTTGCTAGCCGCCCGCCATAGGCCAGATCGCCGAGCTGCTCGAGCTTCAGGCCGGCTTCCTCCCAGGTTTCACGCTCCAGCGCCTGCTGCAAGGTATCGCAGGCTGGCACCATGCCGCCCATCAAGGTGTCCCACAGACCGGGATCATTGGGTTTGGTCAGCGAACGCTGTTGAACCCAGTGCCTGCCATCGGCTGATGTCGCTGCCAGATGAACGGCGAAGGTCGCAATGCCCAGCTGGCGCACGACGGCACGTTCCACCGTTCCCAGGGTCTTTCCACCAGCGTCTGCTACTGCCAGCTGCTCGCTACGCCAGGCGTGTGCGGCGCCGGCATCCTTGATTGCCAGAGCAATCTGCGAGAGCGTGCGCGTGAGGTCTCCATTGACCAGCCAGCCCTCGTCGCCGTCGCGCGCAACGGGCTGGACCCAGCCGTCATCACCGATCGCCCGCGCCGGAAGCACTGCATCGAAAAACGCAGGCTCGACCGAGCCGATGATGGAGTCGCCCCACCACAGGGGCAGCCGCGCAACGACCGGCGGCTGATCCGCACGGGCCCGCAGCGAGGCAACCCACTCGTGGTAGTTCACAGTGTCAGGATCGTGCAACCGGTCGTCTTGCGCGCTTCCAGGTCGCGATGGGCCTGTTCAACCTGGTCCAGCGGATAGCGCTGGTCGATGCGGATCTTCACCTTGCCGGTGATCACCGCATCGAACAGGTCATCGGCCATTTCCTGGGTCGCTTCGCGCGTGGCGATATGCGTGAAAAGCGTCTGGCGCGTCACATAGAGCGAGCCCTTGCCAGCCAGCACCGCGGGTGCGAAGGGCGACGGCGCACCCGACGAGGCGCCGAAGCTTGCCATGAGGCCGAAGGGACGAAGGCAATCCAGCGATTTGTCCCAGGTGTCCTTGCCCACCGAGTCATAGACCACCTTCACGCCCTTGCCGCCGGTGATTTCCTTGACCCGGGCGACAAAGTCTTCGGTCGCGTAGTTGATGACATGAGCGGCCCCGTACTCTTTGGCCAGCGCGCACTTGGCGTCGGAGCCGGCTGTGCCGATCAACTGCAGGCCCATCGCCCGGGCCCACTGGCAGGCGATCAGGCCGACACCGCCGGCAGCGGCATGGAACAGCACATGGTCGCCTTCTTTCAGACCGCCCTGGGGCTGCGTGCGCTTGAGGAGGTATTGCGCCGTGAGGCCCTTGAGCATCATGGCCGCGCCCGTTTCGAAATCGATCGCGTCGGGCAGCTTGCAAACGGTCTTGGCGGACATCACGCGCGCTTCGCAGTAGCTGCCGGGCGGCTGGCTCGCGTAGGCGGCGCGATCGCCCACTTTCAGGTGCGTCACGCCGGGGCCGACCGCCTCGACAACGCCGGAGGCTTCCATGCCGATACCCGCCGGCAGAGGCAGCGGATACGCCCCCGTACGGTGATAGACATCAATGAAGTTCAGGCCGACCGCCTTGTGCCGGATTCGAATCTGGCCTTCACCGGGTTCACCCACCTCGACATCGGTGATCCTGAGCTGCTCCGGTCCGCCCGGCTGCATGATTTGTACGGCTTTCATGGTGTGCTGTGTCCTTGCAAAGATTCGGTCGCCATCCTGCCATGAAACTGCAAGCCTTGCCGGGCAATCCCGCGGTCCTGCACGGTAGAGTGCATGACAGGGCGCAGACCTGACGCGCCTGAAAAAAAGATGACCCAGCGACTGACCTTTTCCACCGCCATGCTGCTCACCGTGCCGCCCCTGCTGTGGGCCGGCAACGCCGTCGTGGGCCGGCTGATGGCCGACAGCGTGCCGCCTATCACGCTCAACTTCCTGAGGTGGGCACTCGCCGGCATCTTCCTGCTGCCATTCACCGCATGGGTGCTGGCACGAGGCAGTGGCTTGTGGGCGCACTGGAAGCGCTTTGCGGTACTGGGACTGCTCGGCGTGGGTCTCTACAACTCCCTGCAATACCTGGCATTGAAAACGTCCACCGCCGTCAATGTGACGCTCATCGCTGCAAGCATGCCGGTGTGGATGCTGGCGATGGGCGCCCTGTTTTTCAACCAGCGTGTGACTGCCCGCCAGATCGCCGGTGCGGTTCTGTCGATTGCGGGCGTGCTGGTGGTGATCAGCCGCGGCGACTGGGAGACCCTGGCACAGGTGCGGCTCGTCGTCGGCGACATCTACGTGCTGATCGCGGCGGCTTCGTGGTCTCTCTACAGCTGGCTGCTCACACCGCGCGTTGACGACCCACCTGCAATCCGCGCTGACTGGGCCGCCTTCCTGATGGCCCAGGTCGTGATGGGGACCGCGTGGTCCGGCCTCTTCACTGCAGCCGAATGGTCTCTGGCCGATGTGCAGATCAGATGGAGCTGGTCGGTTGCTGCGGCACTGATCTACATTGCACTCGGGCCGGCAATCCTGGCCTACCGGTGCTGGGGCCTGGGCGTGCAGCGGGCAGGGGCGAACGCGGCTGCGTTCTTTTCGAATCTGACGCCGCTATTTGCTGCCGTACTTTCAGCGGCGTTCATTGGAGAAGCGCCGCATCTCTATCACGCGATCGCGTTTTTGCTGATCGTGGGCGGAATCGTCGTGTCTTCGCGCAAATAAGCCGCTGTCAGTAAGCCGCTGTCAGTACGTTCCCGGATAAGCGCCGCCGTCGGTCAACACGTTCTGCCCGGTGATATATCCAGCATGAACGCTGCAAAGAAACGCACAGGTTGCGCCGAACTCCTGGGGGTTGCCGAAACGCTGCGCCGGAATCGTCTTGCGCCTTGCATCCATCACTTCTTCAATCGGCTTGCCGGCCTTTTGGGCCGCACCGGCCATCGTGCCCTTCAGACGATCGGTATCGTAGGCACCGGGCAGAAGGTTGTTGATCGTGACGTTCGCCGATGCAAGCTTGGAGGTTCGGGCGACACCCGCGACGAACCCGGTCAGCCCACTGCGCGCACCGTTCGATAGACCCAGGATGTCCATGGGCGCTTTCACGGCGCTGGAGGTGATGTTGATGATGCGGCCGAAGCCGCGAGCGGCCATGCCATCGACCGTCGCCCGGATCAGCTCGATCGGCGTCAGCATGTTGGCATCCACCGCCTTGATCCACACCTCGCGGTCCCACTGCCGGAAGTCTCCCGGCGGCGGGCCACCGGCATTGGTCACGACGATGTCGAACTCGCGGCGTTTTTCAAACACCTTTTCCCGGCCTTCCACCGTCGTGATGTCGGCAGCCACATGCTGCACCACCGTGTCTTTTGGCCGAAGCGGGTCGGCGAGCAACTGCTCGACCGCCGACTCCAGCGCCTCTGTCCCCCGCGCGACCACAAGGACGTGAACTCCTTCACGCACAAGCGCCTGTGCACACCCAAAACCGAGCCCTTTGCTGGCTCCGCACACCAGCGCCCACTTGCCCCCTATACCCAAATCCATAACAATCCACCTTCCTTCAAGCTCTACAGTAGTTTCCCCGCGATGCGCACATCATCGGCCATTTTGATCGCCTGTTGGGCCGTGGCGCTTTCTGCCCATGCCCAGGGCTTCAAGTTTTCCAATCCGCCAGAAGGCGCTGAAGCCGACGCCGCCAGGCAGGCCGAGCGCGATGCACGTGTGTCTGCGCAACTCGCCACCCCGTGCCGCGACCGCATCCGCAACCGCAAGATCATGGTGCTCATCGCCGAAGAAAAAAATGGCCAGGTGCAGGCCAGGCAGAGCGGCTACGGGCGTCACGTCGATGCGATCAACATGCGCCTGAAGGGCCTGGGCCTGAAGACCTATTCGGCCGAAGAAATCCGCAGGCAGGTCGCCCAGGAAGAAATCGACGCCTATTTCAAGAACGACCCCGACCGCGCACTGAGCGCGTCGCGCCGCATGGCCGCGCAGTACGTGCTGCGAGGCGTCATCGCCAGCAAGGCCACGCGCAACGCAATGGTCAACGTCAACACGGTGAACATCGACATGCAGTTCACGCTCACCGATTCTGCGGGCCGCCCCGTCTCCACCGCCGCTGCCAGCAACGCGAGTTATTCGGGCAATGACACGACGGGCATGGCGCTCACCCTGATCGAGGAACGTGCCGACGAGGTCGTGGCGCGCCTGTACAGCGACTATTGCCGCAACGCCAAGGGCCGGTGACTGCCGACCTCCCATTCACTTTGGAGAAGAAGAAATCATGATCAACAAGACCTGTCTTTTCGCCGCTGTTACCGCATTGGCGACGGCGTCGGCGTTCGCACAACCCACATTCGGCAATCCCTCGCCCACCGCAGGCAGCAGCACGTCGCAGGCGGCCAATGCGGCGGCCGACCAGGCTGCCTACGCCGAAATCTCGTATGCCAACAAAGCCAGGAAGGGTCCGGCGCTGGTGGTGATTCCAGGCGAGATCAAGAGCAACAACGCGAGCTTCATGCAGAAGTTCACGGCCAACAACATCGCCGACTTCGGTGAGCTCGAACTGTCCACGGCCAATTTCGTGGTGCTCGAGCGCTCGAACCTCGGCCCACTGCTCAATGAGGTCTCGCTGGCCTACAACCTGGGCGATGTGGGCGCCGCGCGCAAGACCATGCAGGTCGGCCGGCTCAAGACGACCAAGTGGGTTGTGAAGTTCGACATCCTCAAGGCGGAGCAGATCGCAGAAAACAAGAAGGGCTTCGATGGCCGCGCCGTCGGCGGTCTCGTGTCGATGTTCGGCGGCGGGATGGGCGGCTTTGCCGCCGGGCACGCCGTGGGTACGGTCAAGACCGAAGAGTCCAGCGGTGTGTGGCTGATCGGCATGCGCTACAAGATCATGGACGCCAACAC
>JAZKFD010000185.1:0-9363 GCA_040386635.1 Pseudomonadota bacterium | reverse complement strand
CTGGCGCGACATGCCCGACGGCAAGCCGCTCGCGCTGGACCACAACACGCTGGGCACCGCCGATTACCGCGAGCTCGATGAAATCCTGAAGAAGAACCTGGACGCCATCGGCGTCAAGATCAATTTCCGTATCGGCAAGTGGCCCGAGCAGCTCAAGGCCGCCCGCGCGGGCAAGCTGATGATGTGGGGCGTGGGCCTGTCGGCCAGCAGCCCGGACAGCGGCCCGGTGCTCGAACGGGGCTACGGCCCTTCCATCGGGCAATCGAACCTCGCACGTTTCAAGAACGCAAAGTTCGACGAGCTGTACCGCCAGCAAAGCCAGATGCCCAACGGGCCCGAGCGCGACAAGGTGATCCGCGAAGCCGAGCGCATTCTCATTGCCTACATGCCCTACAAGATCCGCGTGCATCGCATCGGCACCGACCTGATGCAGCCGTGGGTCGTCGGCTACAAGCGCCATCCCAATGCACGCGAGTTCTGGCAGTACGTCGATATCGACACCAGCAAGATCCCGAAGAAGTAATCGAACGACAACATGAATAACAGCATCAGCCTCCCCCATAACAAACTTGCACGCAGTGTGGTCGCCGCGCTCGCCTCCCTCGCCTGTGCATCCGCATTCGCTGCGGTCATTCCACCCGGTGTGCAGCTACACGCCACGCAGACCTTGATCCGCAATAACGGGTCCGAGCCCGAATCTCTAGATCCGGCGATTGCAGAAACAGTGGGCGCGAACAACATCACCCGCGACCTGTTCGAGGGACTCACCGCCAACGACGGTGACGGCAAGATCATTCCGGGCGTTGCCGAAAGCTGGAAACAGACCAATGCGACGACCTGGGTCTTCAAGCTGCGCCAGAACGCCAAATGGTCCAACGGCGATCCGGTCACCGCGCAAGATTGCGTGTATGGCATCCAGCGTTTCCTGGACCCCAAGACCGCGTCGAAGTATGCGATGACCTATGGCATGTTCCTGCTCAATGGCAAGGATGTTGCCTCGGGCAAGAAGCCGCCTTCGGCCATCGGCGTGAAGGCATTGGACAAGTTCACGGTCGAAGTGAAGACGCAATTTCCTGCTGCGTTCCTGCCGCAGCTGATGTCCAACAACAACCTGGGGCCGCTGCACAAGGCCAGCGTTGAAAAGGGCGGCCGTGACTGGACCAAGCCCGGCAACATGGTGAGCAATGGCGCATTCATGCTCAAGGACTGGCAGCCCAACAGCAAGGTCGTGATCGAGAAGAACCCGCACTACTGGGACGCGGCCAACGTGCAGCTGACCCGCGTGACCTATCTGGGTATCGAAGACGGCAACGCCGACGTCAAGCTGTTCGAGGCCGGCCAGAACGAAATGGTGTACCAGCTGCCCCCGGGTACGTATGAGCAGGCTAAAAAGCAGTTTCCGAAAGACGTGAAAAACGCGCCGATGCTGGGCCTGCGCTACTACACGCTGCAAACGCAAAACCCGGTGATGAAGGATGTGCGCGTTCGCAAGGCCCTGTCGATGGTGCTGGACCGCGACATCCTCGCGCAGAAGATCACGGCCGATGGTCAGCTGCCTGCCTACGGGCTCATCGTGAAGGGCCTGGAAGGCGCCGACATGACCGAGTACGACTGGGCCAAATGGCCGATGGCAAAGAAGATCGAGGAAGCAAAGAAGCTGCTTGCCGAAGCAGGCGTGAAGCCGGGCACCAAATACACCTTCTCGTACAACACGAGCGAATACCACAAGAAGATGGCGATCTTTGCGCAGTCGGAGTGGAAGACCAAGCTGGGCGTGAACATCGAACTCGAAGCGATGGAGTTCAAGGTGCTGGTCAAAAAGCGCCACGACGGCGCTTTCGATATCGCACGCGACGGCTTCATCGCCGATTACAACGACGCGACCAATTTCCTCGCGCTCGTGCGCTGCGACTCCGACCAGAACACCAACCGCAACTGCAACCGCAAGGCCGAAGAGCTGATCAACCAGGCCGAGCAGAACGACGACCAGGGCAAGCGCAAGGCCTTGCTCACGCAGGCCACCAAGATGATCATGGACGACTACCCGATCATCCCGCTGGTGCAGTACTCGCTGCCTCGCCTGGTCAAGTCGTATATCGGCGGGTATTCGCTGCTCAATGCGCAGGACCGGTTTCGCAGCAAGGACCTCTACATCATCAAGCACTGAAGGACCCCCATGTGGTCCTACACCCTGCGTCGCCTCCTGGTGACCATTCCCACACTGCTGGCCGTCATCACGGTCTGCTACATCCTGGTCCACGCGGCGCCGGGCGGCCCGTTCGACGGCGACCGGCAGGTCTCTGAGGCGGTGCTCGCCAACCTGCAGGCCAAATACCACCTCGACCAGCCGCTGTGGAAGCAGTACCTGCTGTACCTGAACAACCTGCTCCACGGCGACCTGGGTGCATCGTTTCGCTACGCGGACTGGTCGGTCAACGATCTTGTCGCACGCGCATTGCCCGTTTCGCTGTCCATTGGCGGCGGGGCCCTGGTGATCTCGCTGGTGCTCGGCATTGCGCTGGGCATAGGCGCGGCGCTCCGGCAAAACAGCATCGCCGACTTTGCGCTCATGCTGGTGAGCAATATCGGAAGCGTGGTGCCGTCTTTCGTGATGGGACCGGTCCTCGTGCTGGTGTTCGCGCTGTGGCTGAAGTGGCTGCCGGCTGGCGGATGGGACGACTTCGCGCCGCAATTCATGATCCTGCCGATGGCATTGCTCACCTTCATCAACATCGCCACCATCGGCCGTGTGATGCGCGGCAGCCTGATCGAAGTGATGCAGAGCAATTTCATCCGGACCGCTCGGGCCAAGGGCCTGCCGATGCGGCTGGTCGTGTTACGGCACGCCATCAAGCCCGCGTTGCTGCCGGTGGTTTCGGTCGTGAGTCCCCTCGCGATCTCATCGATTACCGCAGCGCTGGTGACCGAAACTGTTTTTTCCTTGCCGGGCCTGGGCAAGCTGATCGTGAACGGCGCGGGCAATCGCGACTACACGCTGGTGCTGGGGCTGGTCGTTCTGATCACGCTGATCGCGGTGCTGATGAACCTGCTGGTCGATCTGGCCTATGCGGCTCTCGACCCCAAGATCCGGTACTAGCCACCCATGCTGTTCTTCACCAAACGCAAGGCCCTGATGGACCAGCTGGCCGATGCCAGTGCCAGCAATGCGCTTGCATCCATGCAGGGCCGCAGCCCCTGGGCCGACGCGCGTGCGCGCTTTCTTTCCAACAGGCCGGCCGTCGTGAGCCTGGTGCTGCTCGCGCTCATCGCGCTGGCCTGCATCATCGGTCCGTGGGTGTTGCCGTACGAATTCGACACGACCGACTGGGACTCGATGAGCCAGCCGCCGGGCCTGAAGGGCATGCACTGGTGGGGCACCGACGAGTCGGGGCGCGACCTGCTGGTGCGCTGTCTGATTGGCGGTCGCATATCCCTCATGGTCGGCCTGCTGGCGACGGTCTGCTCCTGCGCGGTGGGCATCGCGTGGGGTGCCACGGCGGGCTTTATCGGTGGCAGGGTTGACGGCTTCATGATGCGCATCGTGGACATGATGTACGCCATTCCGTATCTGCTCATTGCCATCCTGCTGGTGACGATTCTCGGACGCGAGTTCTATCTGGTCGTGCTGGCCATCACTGCGTTTTCGTGGATGGACATGGCGCGCGTGGTGCGCGGACAGACCCTGTCGCTGCGCAGCATGGAGTTTGTCGAAGCTGCGCGCTCCATCGGCGTGCCGACTCGCAAGATTATCTTTTCCCACATCGTTCCGAACCTGATGGGCGTGGTGGTGATCTACACGACGGTGACGGTGCCCTCGGTGATCCTCACCGAGTCGGTGCTCTCGTTCCTGGGGCTGGGCATCCAGGAGCCGATGACCAGCTGGGGCGTGCTGATCGAAGACGGGACAGGCGTGATGGAAGTCGCCCCGTGGATGCTGCTGTTTCCCGGCGCGATGCTGTCGATCACGCTGTACTGCTTCAACTTCATTGGCGACGGACTGCGCGACGCGCTCGATCCGAAGCAACGCTAGGGCCCTGGATTCATGCTCGAAGCAAACAACAACAAGCTGCTGGAGGTCGATGACCTCAGCGTGAAATTCTCGACGCCGGACGGTGACGTGACCGCAGTCAATGGCCTGGGGTTTTCGCTGGAGCGCGGACAGACATTCGGCATCGTCGGCGAGAGTGGTTCGGGCAAGAGCCAGAGCATGCTTGCGATCATGGGCTTGCTGGCTGCCAATGGGCGGGCGACCGGTCGCGTTCGCTTCAACGGCCAGGACCTGCTGTCGATGGCGCCGAGGGATCTCAATCGCATTCGCGGCAACCGGGTGGCGATGATCTTCCAGGACCCGATGACCTCGCTCAACCCCTACCTCACGGTCGAGCGGCAGATGACTGAAGTGCTGGAGCTGCACAAGGGCCTGACGCGCCGCAGCGCGCTCTCGCTTGCGATCCAGACGCTGGAGCAGGTGCGCATTCCGGACGCGGCGCGGCGCATTCGCATGTACCCGCATGAATTCTCCGGTGGCATGCGCCAGCGCATCATGATCGCGATGGCACTCCTGTGCCAGCCCGACCTGCTGATTGCCGACGAGCCGACCACCGCGCTCGACGTGACCGTGCAGGCGCAGACCATGACCTTGCTGCGCGACCTGCAGCGCGATTTCGGCACGGCCATCATCCTCATCACGCATGACTTGGGCGTTGTCGCTGGCATCTGCGACAAGGTGATGGTTCTGTACGGCGGACGGATCATGGAGCAGGGAACGGCTGAAGATATCTTTTATGCACCGACCCATCCCTACACGCTCGGGCTGCTGGGCGCGGTGCCCAAGCTCGATCACGAAGGCGAGCGACTGATCGCGATCCCCGGCGTGCCGCCCAACATGAGCCGGATGCCGGCTGGGTGTCCGTTCACCGAACGCTGCAGTTTTGTATTGCCGCATTGCGGTGACGTCAGGCCCCCGCTGGTGCAGGTGGAGGGGCGTGAGGCGGTGATGAGGGCGTGTCACCGGGCGCCTGAAGAGATTGCCAGGCGGGCGCAAGAGGTGCTGCCATGAGCGCAGTCGATGAGCTCGGGGACGCCCCCCCGCCGTTGCTTTCTGTCCGGGACCTGCAGGTGCACTTCAACGTGCGCGGTGAGGGCCTGTTTCCCACGAAACGCACGTTGAAGGCCGTCAACGGCGTGAGCTTCGATCTCTACCCCGGTGAAACACTTGGCATCGTCGGCGAATCCGGCTGCGGCAAATCAACGCTCGCCCGTGCGATTCTCAATCTGGTGCCGCGCACTTCAGGCCAGGTGGTCTGGTTGGGCCGCGACATGAAAGATGCAAAGGCGCACGACTGGCAGCAGGTTCGCAGGCATGTGCAGATGGTGTTCCAGGATCCGCTCGCGTCCCTTAATCCGCGCATGAACATCGCCCAGATCGTAGGCGAGCCGCTTCGAACCCACCAGCCGGAACTGCCGTCCAGCGAGGTGCTGGAACGCGTCAAGGCGATGCTGGTGAAGGTCGGGATGAACGATTCGCACCTGTACCGTTACCCGCATGAATTCTCAGGTGGCCAGTGCCAGCGAATCGGCATCGCACGCGCGCTGATCCTGCGGCCGAAACTGATTGTCTGCGACGAACCCGTGTCCGCACTCGATGTGTCGATACAGGCGCAGATCATCAACCTGCTCAAGGACCTGCAAGAGGAAATGCAGCTGGCACTGGTCTTCATCGCGCACGACCTTGCCGTGGTCAAGCATGTGAGCCAGCGCATCCTGGTGATGTACCTCGGCCGCACGATGGAACTGGCGGACAAGCATGCGCTTTACGCCAACCCCAGGCATCCGTACACGAAGGCGCTGCTGTCTGCCGTCCCCCTTGCCGACCCACGCCGCGAGCGCGGCAAGGTCGTGCAGATGCTCGCGGGCGACCTGCCCTCGCCCATCAGTCCACCCTCGGGCTGTGTGTTTCGCACCCGCTGCCCGCATGCTTTCGACCGCTGCGCTGCCGAAGTTCCGCCCTTGAAAACAGTTGACGGCCATTCACAGGCAGCCTGCTGGCTGTATGAATGACGCCAGACGATACCGCTCCTGTGCGCGACGCTCAGACCGTTCGAGCTGGGAACGGTATCGCGCGCGCGTTCACCCTGCCACCCGAGGACCTGCTTCGCGACAAGCTCTATCGCCGGCTCTGGTTTTCCATCCTGATCAGCTCGTTCGGCGGCCAGATCACCCTGCTGGCGATTCCGCTCACGGCTGCTGTCTTGTTGCAGGCCACGCCTTCGCAGATGGGCCTGCTCACGGCGATGGAGATCGCCCCGTTCGTGTTGTTCTCTCTGCCCTCTGGCGTGTGGCTCGATCGCGTCCGCAAGCTACCGGTCTATGTAGCGGGTGAAGTGATCATTGCATTGGCCGTCGCTTCGGTGCCGGTGGCCTGGGCTCTGGGGGTTCTCACGATCCCCTTCCTGTATGCCGTGGGTTTCGTCATCGGCACGGTCTATACGACGGCAGGCGCCGCTGCCCAGATTGTGCTGACCCAGGTGGTGCCCCGATCGCGGCTGGTGGAGGCGCACGCCAAAAACGCACTGGCCAGTTCGACGGCCGAGGTCGCCGGGCCAGGCGTCGCCGGTGCATTGATACGGCTGGTTGGCGCACCGGTGGCACTGCTTGCCGATGCCTTGATGCTGGTCTTTTCCGTCGCGATCCTGCGCGGCCTGAAGATTCATGAAGAACCTGCCAACAAGGTGCCCGTCCACTTCTGGGTGGCGTTGAAGCAGGGACTTTCTTTCGTGCGCCGCACGCCGCTGCTGGTGGCGTTGGCCGTGCTGGTGGGCATCTGGCAGATGTGCCATCACGCCGCGATGGTCGTGCAAATCCTTTTCGCAACACGCGAGCTCGGGCTGAACGAGCGTCAGGTGGGTCTGTGTTACGTCGGCCTTGGCGTGGGCACGGTCACGGTGGGGGTGTTCGGCAACCGCATCTCAAGACGCTTTGGCGTGGGTCCCAGCCTGCTGGCAGGATTTGCAGTCAACGGTGTGGGCTGGTTGCAGCTGGCGCTTGCACCTTCGAATGCATTCGGAGTGTTCTCCTTCGTCTTGATGCTGCTTTGTTTCGGGCTGGGTGCGGTGCTGATTTTCATCAACTTTCTGGCGCTTCGCCAGGCCGTCACCCCCGAGCCGCTGCTGGGCCGGATGACCAGCACCATGCGATGGCTGATCCTGATTCCCGCACTGCCCGGCGCCCTGCTCGGGGGCTACCTGGGTGAGCATTTCGGTCTGCGCTGGTCACTGGCCGCTGGCGGAATCGGCGCACTGATCCTGGCTTTTGTCGGCTGGAAGTTCACGATGCTGCGTGTGCAGCGGGAATTGCCGAAGCATCCAGCCAACACATCTTGATCCTGACGCTTATTGAAGCACTCGACAGGCATCAAGGCCGGGCTACCACTCTCCACAGATCAAACCCAGTCGTTTGATCTCCGGCAATTGCGTAGATCCTCAGAATCAGGTATTCGATGTTGCGGGAGTCGTCGTAGTATCTGGACGCAAAACCCAAGAACTGCCCTGATCCTACCGGGGGGCCGAACCGACCGCCGCCGCCGCAGGTACCCAGGAACGTAGCGTCGATTCTGAAGACTCCACTCGCGTTGTCGAACGCGTATAGGCGCCCATCCATCCTGCACGCACCGTTGTAGGTGCCCGCAATGTTGCCGGTTACGGGGTCGATAACTATGTCTGTTCCTGTCGGCTTAACTATTGACCCATCGTCGTATGTGCCCGCCAATTCTTGCAGCGACACGTTTGAGTTGACGACCTCCCGGTTATAGGTGACTTTGGAAAACGGAGCGCCAATCGTTGCATCGCTCAATTCCAGACCGAGTGTCGAGGAAGCAGGTTGAGTAAGCGAGACATTCACGGTACCTGTCCTCGACCCAATCGAGTTTTCAGCCGTCTTGTTCACGATGAGCGTGGCCAGTGGGCCAACTGCGCCGGTGGCTGACGGTGTCGTAGCGCCAATAAATCCGAAGCTAGTACCGCTATTGGTGTTGTAGTCAAACGTGAAACCATTGCCTGCAAAAAGCCCGTCAGGATGCACGAGGAGAAAGGTCGAGAACTCGTCGTCCATTGGCCCCCTTTCTACTTTGGGCCAGGGCCCTGCGTAAATGCCCGGCTGAATCACCCCAAGGCCCTGCGCAGCAACAGGCAGCTGAACCGGTGTGGGCGGTGACTTGTTCGCAGTGGTGATGTTTACGCGGCCATTGGTTTGAGTGAAGTACCAGGTCAGCGAGTAGCTCGGCGCCGCGCCGTCGAACGCACCAAGCAACACGGATGTGCCGGCCGGGCAAACGACGCCCGCCACCGTGCTGGTGAAGGTGCCAGTGGCCCGCAACACGCGTGCCTGGGCCTGGGCTACGACGACGTTGCCCTCGAACGCGCACGCGGGCAGGGGCGCCGCCGTCAGCCGACCCGAGATGCGCCCGGACGCCTCGATCGAGTAGTCGGTGACGACCGTGCATGGGCCCGGGTTGCGCGGCGATCCGGAGCACTCGAGGCTGGTGTAGCGACCGGTCACGACCGACATTGCGATAGGACCGTCAGACACCCGTTGCTTGCGCTGGTAGACAAAGGTGTTCTGGTACAACATCGGCGCTGGAGGAAGGCCAATGTGGGTGGTCAGCCCCTGGTCGGACGTGAAAGTGCCGGTGATGGTCGCTGACGGCATCGTCCAGCTGGTTTCCACTGGAGGGGGACCGGCGGTCTCCCTGGCATACATCAACGCGTCCGGGATGATCCAGCCTCCGCTGCCGGTCAGCAGCGCTTTGCCAGAGAAATCAACGTATCGCGCCATCGAGAAATCGGGGTGGTAGACCTGGTTGCCGCTTGAGACCAGCATTCGCCCCTGTTCGTCGATGATGGCTGTCGCGGAAGCGGTCGGGCTGAAGTGCTCGTAGACCCCGGCCATGCCGAGAAGTGGCTGGGGTTCGGGCGCTGGTGCCGGTGCCGGTGCCGGTGCCGGTGCCGGTGGGGGGGCCACGAAACCGTCGCCTCCGCCTCCGCAACCCGTTAATGCCGCAGCAAACATCAACAGGACCGCTTCCAATTTCGTTCGCATAGCACTGCCTTAATAATTCGACCGAACACAGACTCGGCATTCGCCGGATCACTTGGGTTATAGACGCATGAAAGCGTTTCGCGAGGTGACGAGGGTCACAACCGCTTGAAAGCAGATCGAGACGTTGGCCGATAGAGCAAAAAAAACCACCGCCGAAGCGGTGGTCTGCAAGGTGTGGCCCGTTCAACCGGGCCACATCTCGTTTGGCATTAAGCCATCAGAAGCGGTGCTTGATGCCCACGCGGTAGAAGCGGCCGATAGCGCCCG